>NZ_CP019285.1:0-320122 GCF_000226975.2 Halobiforma lacisalsi AJ5
GGGAGTTGTCAGGAACGACTATTAAGGGTTGCCGAAGCGGAAGGGAAAGACCGAATTCGGGTGTTGCCGGGAGTCTGGTAGTCGGCGATCGGTGGTCGGCAGTCGGCAGTCGGCAGTCGTCGCTCCGTCGCTTCTCCTTTCCCCGTGAGCGGAACGGTATCCTCAAGCTTTACGCTGTCTCCGCAATATTGGCCGGTATGCAGGTAAACGAGGCCGTCATCGACTGCCTGGTGGACAACGGCATCGACACGCTGTTCGGCATCCCCGGAAAGCAGACCCTCCCGTTGAACGAGTCCATCGGCGAACGGGACGACATCGAGTTCGTGATGGCCCGCCACGAGACCGCGGTCTCTCACCAGGCGTGGGGCTACGCCGAGACGAGCGGCGAGATGGCTGCGACGGTCGTCATCCCCGGCCCCGGAGACATGAACGCGATGAACGGCCTGAAGAACGCGAAAAACGACTGCACGCCGATGCTCCATCTCGCCGTCGAGACCGAACCCGAGATCCGGGGCGGCGACGGCATCCACGAGACGCCGCCCGACACCTACGACAACGTCGTCAAGGAGAACGTCACGGTCGAGACGCCCCACAGCACGGTCGCGGAACTCGAGCGAGCGATCGAGGTCGCTCGCACGCCGCCGAAGGGGCCGGTCCGGGTCGGCATTCCGAAGAACTTCCTCCCGATGGACGTGCCGCTGGCCGCCTCCGGCGAGAGCGAGGGACCCGCGAACGCGCCCGGGGACGTCCCCGCGGACGACCTCGCTGCGGCGGCCGACCTCCTCGCCGACGCGGCCACACCGATTATCGTCGCCGGCGGCGGAGTGCGGTCGGCCGAGGCCGCGGACGAACTCCGGGCCGTCGCGGAACGTCTCGAGGCGCCCGTTATCACGACCTACAAGGGGAAGGGTGTCTTCCCCGACGACCACGAACTGGCCGCGGGCACGCTCTGTGGCGGCACGGGCACGGCCGTCAAGGAGTGCATCGCCGAGGCGGACGCGGCACTGGGCGTCGGCACCGACTTCGACGCGGTGACGACCAAGAACTGGTCGATCGAGATCCCCGAGGACCTCGTTCACGTCACGCTCGAGGCGTCCGACGTCGGCACCGGCTACGAGCCGACGGTCGGGATCGTCGCCGACGCCGCGAAGACGCTGGCGGCGCTCGAGGACGAACTCGCCGACCCCGACCGCGAGATCGCGAACGAGGCAGGGCTCGAGCGCGCCCGGCAGGCACGAACGGGAACCCGAGACCGGATCGCGGCCCTGCGCGAGGGCGACGAACCGCCGCTTACCACCGTCAGCGCGCTCGAGGCGCTCCGGGAGACGATCCCGCGGGACGCCGTCGTGACGGCTGACGCGGGCGGCTTTCGCCTGTGGACGCTGGTCGCGTTCGAGGCGTACGACCCCCGGGACTACGTCAATCCCGGCTCGTGGGCGACGATGGGGACCGGCGTCCCGTCGGCGATCGGGGCGGCCGTCGCGAACCCCGACCAGGACGTCGTCGCGCTCACCGGCGACGGCGGGCTAATGATGTGTGTTCACGAACTGCATACGATCGCCGAGGAAGACGTAGACGTCACCGTAGTCGTCCTCAACAACAGCGACTACGCGATCATCAGCGAGGAGGCCGAGCGCAGCTACCGGATGGACCCCGGCGAGTACGGCTGGACGGACGTGCCGATCGACTTCGTCGCCGTCGCCGACGGGATGGGTCTCGAGACGATGCGCGCGGAGACCCCCGACGGGATCGCCACGACGGTCGGCGAAGCCCTCGAGCGCGACGGGCCGACGCTGGTGGAGGTGCCGACGGATCCCCTCGAGCCCCAGGCGAGCGTCTGGATGAACGCGGACGAGTGACGGCTCGGCGGCGCTGACACGACCCCTCGTCGATCGAACGATCCCGACGATACCGCCCAATTCTGCCGGTTTCGGCCGTCTGGAGTTAGCAATCGTTATGCGGGAGGGTCTCCGTCTGTCCGACACGCATGAGCACGGAGCAGTCGGGCGGGATGAACGACAACGACAGATCCATCACGGGATTCGTGATGATCTCTCACGCCGTCGTCCACACCTACGAGCTCTCTATTCCGATCCTGATGGTGATCTGGCTGACCGAGTTCGACGTGACGACAGCGGTGCTCGGCACTGCGGTCGCGATCGGATACGGGCTGTTCGGCCTCGGGGCCTTGCCTGCAGGTGTCCTCGCCGACAAGTTCGGCTCTCGAGAACTCGTCCTGGCCTGTCTCGCCGGTATGGGCGGCTCCTTCCTCCTGTTGGGTGCCGCACAGGGAATCGTGACGATCACGATCGCGCTCTGTCTCTGGGGCGTCGCCGCCAGCATCTACCACCCCGCGGGCCTCTCGCTGATCTCGACCGGCGTCGAGCAGCGCGGCACCGGCTTCGCCTATCACGGGATGGCCGGCAACTTCGGCATCGCGTTCGGGCCGCTGATCACCGCCGTCCTCCTGCTTTTCTTCGACTGGCGGCTCGTCACGGGCCTGCTCGTCCTGCCGGCGGTGATCGCGATTGCGTACGCGGTCACCGCGAGTTTCGACGAGACCGCGGCCGTCCGTGCCGACGGGGGTGCGGACGCCGACGCCGGGGACGGGGACGGGGGCCCGACCTCGCTGGCCGGCTTCATCGAGGACACCCGCACGCTGTTTACCTTCGGCTTCACGATCGCGATCTTCATCGTGATGATGAACGGGCTGTTCTACCGGGGCACGCTGACTTTCCTGCCGGACGTACTGAGCGGCTTCATGCCGGACGTCGCCGATCAGCTCCAGCTATTCGACCCCGACAGTCCGATGGCCGAGGAGTTCGATCCCGCGTCGTACCTCTACGCCGGCCTGCTGATGGTCGGGATGGCCGGCCAGTTCGTCGGCGGGAAGCTGACCGACCGGATCCCGACGGAGACCGGCCTCGTGGCGATCTTCGGATCGCTGGCCGTCGTGGCCCTCCTCTTCGTCCCCGCGGCCGAAGCCGGGCTGGCCTCGCTGCTCGTCGTCAGCGTGCTGCTCGGGTTCTTCCTCTTTGCCCTGCAGCCGATGTACCAGGCGACGATCGCCGAGTACAGCCCGCCGGGTGACCGGGGGCTCTCCTACGGCTACACCTACCTCGGGACCTTCGGCATCGGCGCCGCCGGCGCGGCGATCACCGGTTACCTCCTCGAGATCACGTCGATCGCGGGAACGTTTGCCGGACTTGCGGCGTTCCCGGCAGTCGGCGCCGTGCTGGCGGTCGTGCTGTACCGGTACGGCGAACGACCCTGATCCGGCCGCCGACCGTTTCGCCCCCTTTCGTTCGAGCGGGCCGGCTTCCAAAAGGGATATCCCGAACCCGGTGTCTCCACCGGTATGGGACCGAACAGCGGGTCGGACGAGGGACCAGGGTCCGACTCGAACGCCGGATCGGGCATCAAGGCCACCGAGACCACCTTCGCCATCGTCGACGCCCTCGCCGACCGCGGGCGGGCGCGCCTGACCGAGATCGCCGACGCCGTCGACGTCGCCAACAGCACGGCTTCGGACCATCTCCGGACACTGCGCGACCACGGCTACGTCGTCGCCGAGGAGGACGGCTACCGGCTCAGCCTCAAATTCATGGACACGGGCGAGCGGGCGAAACGGCACTACCGCGACCTGCTCGAGGCCGCGGATCCCGTCCTCGAGCAACTCGTCGCGGAGACGGGCGAGACGGTCAACCTCGTGGCCGAGGAGAACGGCCGCGGAGTCTACGTGGACCGACGCGTGGGCGAACGCGGCGTCCCGACGGACTCCTGGGTCGGCAGAGGGAAGCCGTTACACACGATTTCGGCTGGCAAGGCCATCCTTGCGGAACTTCCCGGGGAACGGCGCGCGGAACTTCTCGAGGGCGGCCTCGCTGCCGTCTCCGATCGGACGACCACGTCGCGGGACGACCTCGAGGACGAACTCGCCGCGGTCCGCGAGGAGGGCGTCGCGTTCAACGACCGGGAGTCCCACGAGCGGATCCGCGCCGTCGGGGCGCCGATCGTCCTCGAGGGCGACGTCTACGGGGCCGTCTCCGTCGCGGGACCGGCGAAGCGGCTCACCGGCTCCTACTTCCGGGAGGAGATCCCGGACCTGCTGTTGGGGGCGGTCAACGAAATCGAACTCAAACTCGCCTACCGGTGAGGTTCCGTCGCCGTACGTTTAAATACCTATTCCACCCTACAGGGTGACGTATCGATGCCGACCGAGTTTCCCCTCGAGGGCGTCTGCAGGCTTCGGCCGGTCCCCGGCACCGGGAGCACGCCACTCGAGGACGTCGCCCGCGAGTACGCCGCCCTCGCCGAGGAGCACGGCCCCCGAAACGTCCTGGTCCTGAAACGTCACCCCTCGGGGCTGGAGTCGGTTCGCCGCCGCCTCGCCGGGGTCTACGCCGCTGACGGTCCCAGTTCGCCCCGCGTCGAGTCGGTGCCGGAACACGCCTCGAAGGTCCTGGAAGAGTACGACCCGACCCTCGACCGACTCGAGTACGAGGAGCGTATCGAACTCGTCTCGCTCGTGATCGAGGGCGCGAGCCGGGACGTACCGGATTACCTCCGGCGGGCCGCGCGACGGGAGAGTTTCGCCCGCGACGTCGGGCAGTTGCTGCTCGCGGCGACCCGACAGCGGGTTCGACTCGAGGACGTGCCCGAAGCGGAGAGTGCGGACAGCGCCGGGAACGCCCAACGGAGCCGAATCGACGACTGCCTCGCCTTCCTCTACGCGATGAACGACCGGTTCCACGACGAACTCGAGGACCGCGGCTACGTCGAGCGGGCGGACGTGATCCCGCGGGCGCTCTCGCTGCTCGAGGACGACGCCGACGGCCTTCGGTCACGCGTGACCGACTCGTTCGACGCCGTGCTCGCCGTCGAGTTCGAGGAGTTCCGTCGACTCGACCGGCGCTACCTCGGGGCGCTGACGGCCGACGCCGACCTGGTCTGTCTCGGGGAAGGCCACGCCAGCGTCGAGCGCACCCGCGTCGAACCGGGTCGGGTCACGGACGTCGTCGACGCCGAACCAGGGCTCGCCCTCGAGCGGATCGATTCTCGCCCCGACGGTGCTGCCGACCGACCGCCCCACGCCGAACTCGTTCGCTTTCTCGCGACCGGCGAGCCGCCGGACCTCGAGGCCGGGGACGAGGACGAGCCGATCGGTCGCGCTCGGCGGATTCGGGCCCGCACGCCCCGCGAACAGGTCCGTGCCGTCGCCACGGAGATCGGGGCGCTCGAGGACCGCCACGACTGGAGCTACGACGCCTTCGCCGTCGCCGTCCCGTCGATCGAGCGCGTGCCGGAGACCAGGCGACGGCTTCGGGAGGCCGGGATCCCGACCGCGACGATCGGCACGCCCTCCCTCGCGGAGGATCCGGCGGTCAACGAACTCTACGCGTTCGTCACGCTCCAGTGCGAGCGGTCGCGGGAGGGCGGTCTCGCGTCCGGGGCCGCGAGCGGGGCCGAAGCCGAGGACGATGGCCCCCGCCCCCGAACCGAGTACGACCGGGAGGCCGCCCTCGAGCGCCTGCGAGCCCGGGTCGACGGCTTCTCACCGGACCTGCTCGAGGCCTGTGCGGACGCGAGCGTCGCCCGCTCGCTCCGGCGGTGGATCCGCCGGACGGACCTCAAGGGCCGGATCGCGGCCGGAGAGGAGTGGGTCGACGCCCGCGAGCAGTACGAGGGGATCCGCCGCGTCCTCGAGATCGCCGACTTCGTCGAGGACACGGACCTCGTCGCGCCGGACTGGGACGGGCTGCGCCGGATGCTCCGGCGGACGATCCAGTACGACGCGCCCTACGTCCATTCGGTCGAAACGCAGCCGCCGACCGGCGGCGTCACGGTCTGTGCCGTCGACGACCTCAAGTACGACCCGCGGGCGGTCGTCTTCCTGCTCGACCTCGTCGACGACACATACCCCGGCGAGCAGTTCCTCACGCAACTGTTTCCCTCGACCTGGCTCCGCGAGTCGTCGTCGTACCCAGCCGTCACCGGGCCATCGGCCGGGACCGTCGCCGAGACGTTCGCCCCGGTCGACGGGCCGGACGCGGTCGGCGACCCCTTCGACGCCTACCACGCCCAGCGGGCCCGTAGACGGCTCGCACTCGGCGCCCGGGCCGCGACGCGTCGCCTGTACTGTTGCTCCTACGAGCGCGGCTCCGGCGGCCTGCGCCGCAGCTACGACGAATCCCGATACCTGAAACTGATCGAGTCGACCCCCGGGCTGGCGCTCGAGGACGTCGCAACCGAATCGAACGCGGCCATCTACGGCGAGAGCAACGCCGTCGAGGCCCTGCTCGACCAGCCCCGCGGGGAACTCGAGCGGGTGCTCCGGGAGGCCAGCACCGGCGGCGAGGCGGACCTCGCGGCGACCGAGGAGCTGTTCGAGGAGATCGCGCTCGTCCTCGAGGAGGGTGACGTCGACGAAGAACTCGCCGAGGCGGTCCGCTCGCAGTTCGAGTTCGCGGCCGGGGAGGTGGTGCGGCGTGACTGACCGGGCACCCGGTTCCGACCGGGACGCCGAAACGACCCCCGACTCGATCTCCGTCGAGGGCCTTCGGACCTACCTCCAGTGTCCGCGACGGTACGAGTTCGCCCACGTCGACGGCCTCGAGGGCGAGGAGACCGACAGGGAGGACGAGTCCACGGTCGACCGCGTCGCGCTCCTGCGGCGGGCGCTCTGTGACGCGCTCGCGGAGGCGGCCGGCGACGTCGACCCCGAAACGCTGGCCGAACGCGCCACGCGACGGCTGGCGACGCTGTGGGACGACCACGACGAGCACTTCCACTCCCGGGCCCAGCGACGTCACGAGCGCCGCGTCCTCGAGGCGACGCTCGAGGCGTACGTCGACCGCGTCGGAGCCGACCACGCGGCCGGCATCGCTCGGCTCGAGGACGAGCGGGAAGCGGACCGGCCGCTCGTCGGCCCGGATCTCGAACTCTCGACGACGGTGCAATCCTCGAGCGGGGGCCCCGAGGGCGGGTCGGGTGCGGGTGAAAGCGAGGCCGACGCCGACCTCGCCCCCGTCACCCTCGAGGCCCCCGTCGACTACGTCTACGCCGACGGCTCGTCGCTGGTCGCCGTGCGGTTCGTCCCGACGCTGTGGCCGCTCAGCTACCTGCGGTACCGTTCGGACTGGGAGCGCGTCGAGGATCGGTTCGTCGACCACTTCGATCCCGAAGCCGACGCGTTCGACCCCGGGCCGGCTGCCGCCTTGCTCGAGACGGCCGTGATCCTCGACGGCCTCCGGAACTACCGGGACCGGCTCGGGCTGACAGAGCGGACCTGTCGGTACGTCCAGATTCCGCTTGCCGACCGGTCGAACGCCTCGATCAACTGGGTGAGAGAGACCGTCGAGACCGACATCGAGGTCGTCGACCTTACCGACGTCTACGTCGACCACCACACGTTCGGGATGACCCACGAACACCGCAACGAGACCGTCGACGGACGGCTCGAGTCGGTCGTCGACCGGGTCCGGGCGGGCGCGTTCGACCCGGGCGAGCGGTGGGCGGACGTCCGCGACGAGGAGTGCCCCGACTGCGAGTACCGGGTCTGCTGTGGCGACTACCTCGAGACGGAGGTGGGGTTCGATGCCTGAGCGAGCGGATGGGACGGACCGCTCGAGCCCGAAGACGACCGACGACGTCGCCGACCTGCTCGCGGGCGACGGCGACCTCGAGCCCCGGGGCAACCAGACGGCGGTCATCGAGAGTACGGCCGCCTGTACCTCCGTCGACGCGGGGGCCGGAACCGGGAAGACGACCACGATGCTCATGCGGATCGAGCGCGCCATCGAGGGCGGCGAGGTCGACCCCGACGACGTGCTGGTGTTGACCTTCGCGAACGAGGCCGCGGGCAACATCCGGGACGCGGTGACCGAGCGACTCGACCCCGACGCGGCCGCGGCGATCGACGTCTACACCTACCACTCGTTCTGTCACCGGCTGGTCCGGGAGTACGCCTACTACCTCGGCTACGATCCGGAGTTCGACGTCGTCACCGACCGCAAGCGCCGGCGGATCGTCGGCCGCCTGCTCGCGGAGAACGACTACGGCTTCGCGGCCGCCACCGGCGACGGCTCGCCCGCGGAACTCACCCGCGAGGTCGACGGGTTCATCCAGGAGATGAGCCAGGAGGACGTCGACCCCGACGAACTCCGCGAGCGACTGCCCGACGTCCGCACCCTCGAGTTGTGCACCGAGTTCGTCCTCTGGCTCGAGCGCCGGGCGAACGCGGACCTCTCGTTCGACGCCGAGGCGCTCCGGTACTTCAACGAACCCGACCACCTCGAGGAAGCGACGAAGTCGCTGGTCGACTACGGGAAACTGATCCAGTACTGCCGCGAGAAGATCGAGGAGTCGCCGGCGTTCACCGAGGACGCGGTCGTCCGCGACGTCGACCGCTACCTCGAGGTCCTCCAGGACTGCGTGACCAGGACGATCGAGGCACTCTCGCTCGAGGAGCCCGAGACGAAACAGCTCCCGCGGGCGCTGTTCTGCAACGCCATCCGACGGGACGCCACCGAACGGCTCGAGCAGAGCCCGTTCGGGCGGCTGAAACACTACGTCGAGTTCCTCCGGCTCGCGCGCCACTACGCCGACGTCTACGCGGACTACCACGAGGCGCTCGCGGATCGCGGCGCGCTCGATTTCGACGAACTCGTCCGGACGGCGACGGACCTGCTCGCGGACGAGGCCGTCGCCGACGGGATCGCCGGCCGCTGGGCCCAGGTCTACTGCGACGAGTTTCAGGACACCGACGGTACCCAGTTTTCCCTGCTCACCGAACTGACCCGCGGACCGGACCGCCCGTCGCTGTTCGCGATCGGCGACAAGGATCAGGCGATCTACGGCTGGCGGGGCACCGACCGGAAGGGGCTCGACCGGCTCGAGGCGGTCTACGACGACCACGAGGCGGTCGAACTCGGGCTCAACTTCCGCTCGCGACAGGAGATCCTCGACCTCGCGAACCGCTGTGAGTACGGCCACCAGTCCTCGAAGACGCTGCGCGAGGACGGGCGGACCAGGGGTGAGTACGCGGACTACGAGGGGTACGAGTACGCGGACGACGGAGACGGGGACGGCGAACCCGAAACTGAACCCCCCTTCGACCACGTCGTCAAGGTCGAGAGCGACGAGATCGAACGCCCGACGGCCGAGCAGGTCGCGACGACCGTTTCGCGGCTGCTCAACGGCGAAGCGGAGAACGTCCCGCGGCGACGGCTCGAGCACCTGGCCGTCGTCGTCCGGACGAACCGCCACGCCCAGGCCGTCGCCGACGCGCTCGAGGATCGACGGATCCCCTACGAGGTGTCGGGGTCGCCGGGCGGCGAGGTGTCGCCCGGGATCCGGACGGTCCTGTCGTACCTCCGGGCGCTCGTGGATCCGGGGGCGGACGCCCACCTCCGGCGGGCGTTGCTCTACCGGTATCGGGTCCCGGAGGACGACCTGAAAACCCTGCAGCGGTACGCTCGCGGCGAGGACCGATCGCTCCGTGATGCGGTCTTCGCGGTCGGCGACGGGGGCGACGGGGACGGGAGCGACGGCCTCGAGCACGACCGCCTGAACCACCCCGAACGGCTCGAGCGGGCCCGCGACCACCTCGCGACGCTCGACCGATATCGTCGCGTCTATCCCCTGTCGGGCTTCCTCCGTCGGTTCCGGGAGGTCACGAACCTCGAGTGGTACCTGACCGGCGACGAGCGCGCCGAGTTCGACCGGATCGAGCGGTTCGTCGAGGCCTACGACGCCGACTCCGTGTTGCGGACGCTCTCGCCCGAGTTCCTCGACGCGCTCGAGGCGACCCTCGAGGGGGGCGGGAGCGACCGCACCCGGGGCACGCGCTCGAGCGACTGCGTGGACGTGATGACGGTCCACCAGGCGAAGGGCCTGGAGTTCGACACCGTGCTCGTCCCCTACCTCTCGGACGAGGAGTGGTGCGTCGAGTCGGACTACGCCGAGCGCGCCAGGGAACGGCTGCTTGCCGCGGCGCTCGAGAACGACGACTCCCCGCTGCTCGCCGACGTCGCCGCCGAGAGCGTCGGCGAGGAGTGGCGAGTGCTCCACGTCGCGCTCACGCGGGCGGCGAACCACCTCTTCGTGTTCGGTACCGAGTACGACTACGAGGGCGACGACGGGGCCGGCGAACTCGGCGTCTCGACCGCCGACGGCTGTCTCCCGGATGCCGTTCAGTGGTCGACGGCCGGCCGCCGGATGGACCTCTGGTCGTCGCTGACCGAGAGCTTCGAGCGGGTCCGCGAGACCTACCCCGAGAGCGTCGCCGACCGCACCGACGCGCTTTCCCGCTCGAGCGGCGTCACGCCGGGGTCGATCACCTACTACGCCGACTACGAGGACCGACACGTCGAGCCCCTGCGGACGCGAGAAGCGATCGAACGGGTCCACCGTCTGGGCCGACTGCTGCGGACGGGAACGCTCCTGCCCGCGGCCGACGCGGCGAGCTACGGGGCCCTCGAGGACGACCCCCTCCGGGTCCCCGCGGAGCGGAGCCTGTCGACGCTGACGACCGACGCCGTCCGGTTCCCGGTCGAGACGCTCGCGAACGCGACCGAGCTTCCGGTCGCGATCACCCACAGCTACACGGCGATGCGGACCCACGAGACCTGTCCGCGGAAACACTACCTGGACCACGTGGTCCGGGCGGTCGACGACCCTGCGGTGGGAGACGGGACGGCCTCGAGCGGGGGCGACGACGGAGACGGAAACGGAGACGGCGACGGCGATGGAAGCTCCCGGATCGTCGGCACCGTCTTCCACGACGTCGCCGAGGAGGCGTTCCACCGCGACTACGGGACGAAAGCCGAGTGGGAGACGGCCGCCCGTCGACAGCTCACCGCCCGCGGCCTCGAGGAGGACCGCGAGGAGGTGCTTTCCTGCGTCGATCGCTTCTTCGCGGCCGCAGCCGACGAGTACGACCGGCCCGTCGCCGACTGGGAGCCCCTGGCCGCCGAACTCCCGTTCTCGCTCGAGGAGGTCGACGGCGTCGCGGGCGACGTGGTCGGTTACGTCGACTCCGTTCGGCGGACGCCCGACGGGGAACTCGCCGTGCTCGACTACAAGACGACCGCCGAGCGGATCCCGCCGGAGGAGGCCGTCCAGCTCGTGCTCTACGCCCGCGCCTGCGAGGACCGATTCGACGAGCCGCTCGCGGCCGTCGGGTACGTCTACGTCGGCGAGGGGACCGATGGCGAGGGGTCCGCCGGAGCCGCCCCGTGCGTGGAACTCTTCGATCCCGACGACGAGGCCCTGCCGTCGTGGTCGACGGTCCTGGAGACCCTCGAGTCGGTCGACGACCCCGCCTACCGGGAGACGTCACCAGGACCGCACTGCGGGCGCTGTCCCCACCGGTCGCTCGGCTGTGCACCCGACGAGTACCGAAGGGACGACGCCCCGTAGCCCCGCACCGCCGGCCGACGACGGACGACACCCCCCGTTCAGAGTGATAATCGGCCGACGCCGGGGATACGTGCGCTTATGTCGGTTCGACCGAACGATCCGATATGATCGAGGCGACGCTGTGTTTCCCGCTGCGGGCGCGACCGACCGAGAACGGGCCGGAAGCCGGCTCGAGCGCGACCGACGCGACAGGCGTGACCGACGCCGACGACGTCCTCCTGATCGAGAAACGCCGCGGGCTCGGCGAGGGCTGGTACAACGGCCCCGGCGGCAAACTCGAGGGCGACGAGACGCCCCGGGAGTGTGCCGTCCGCGAAACGCGCGAGGAGGTCGGCCTCGAGATCGACCCCGTCGACCTCGAGAAGGCCGGCGAGTTGACGTTCCTGCTGGACGGCGAAGTCCACACCTTCTGTCACGTCTTCCGGACGACTGCGTTCCGGGGACAACCGACCGCTTCGGACGAGGCTCGCCCGGAGTGGGTCGATATCGAGGACGTCCCCTACGATCGGATGTGGGAGGACGACCGGCTCTGGCTGCCCGGCGTCCTCGAGGGGCGGACGATCGCCGGCGAGTTCGCGTTCCGGGGCGGCGAGCCGCTGGACGAGGCCGAGTTCGTCCGTCACGACCTCGAGTGGGACGTGTCCTTCGACGCCGACGCCGACGCCGAGGTCGAGTCCAGTTCCTGACGGCCGCGGACCGCTCGCCGCTGCGACGATCCGCGGCGGAGACCGGTCGGCGTCACGCCGGGTCGACGGCTCCTGCCGCCGGCAGTTCGATCTCGACGCGGGTGCCGTCCTCGCTGACGTCGAACTCGAGGCTCCCGTCGGAGAGTTCGACGACCCAGTTGATCAACCACAGTCCGGTGCTGCTTGCGTGCTCGAGGGGCGTCTCCTCCGCGCTGTCGAGTGGCT
The DNA here is from genome assembly GCF_000226975.2 of Halobiforma lacisalsi AJ5. Classification (NCBI taxonomy): domain Archaea; kingdom Methanobacteriati; phylum Methanobacteriota; class Halobacteria; order Halobacteriales; family Natrialbaceae; genus Natronobacterium; species Natronobacterium lacisalsi. The sequence continues at coordinate 12,333 of NZ_CP019285.1, forward strand.
CGAGTTCGTGCTCCGGGATTCCGGGACCGTTGTCCTCGACGACGAGCCGGACGTCCTCGGCCGTCTCCGCGACGATGTCGATCCGCGGCTCGTCGGCGTCGTTGTGCTGGGCCGCGTTCTCGACGAGGTTGTCGACCGCGTGTTGCAGGTGCGCCCCGGCGAGGACCCGATACTCCGACGGGACGTCCACGTCGATGGTGACGGCCGGATACCGCTCCCGGACCGTCGCGACGGCGTTCTCGACGACGGTCGCCAGATCGTGCTCGGTCACGCCGCCGCTCTCCTCGAGGATCGCACTGATCGCCCGGGCGTTCTCGCTGGTCCGTTCGATCTTGTCGGTCGTCTCGAGGATGGCCTCCCCCATCCCGGCGTAGGGCTCCTCGAGATCGGTCGCGATCCGCTCGGCGTACCCCGAGACGACGGTGAGCGCGTTCCGGATGTTGTGCCGGAGGACGCGCGTGAGGATCTGCCGCAGCACCTCGAGTTCGCGCTCGCGTTGCCGGAGTTCGCGCTCGCGCTGGATCCGGTCGGTGATGTCGGAGTTGACCGAGATGTAGCCCTCGATGTCACCGTTGGCGGTGATCGGTGCGATCGTCTGGTCGACGACGTACCGCGTCCCGTCCTTGCGCTCGTTGACGACCTCGCCTTTCCACACGTCTCCAGACCTGATCGTCCCCCAGAGCTCCGTGTAGAACTCGTCGTCGTGCTCTCCGGACTGGAGAATGCGGGGGTTGCGCCCGATCGCCTCCGACGCAGTGTACCCCGTTATCTCCTCGAAGCTGGGATTGACGTACTGAATCTCCCCGTCCGTGTCGGTGATCGTGATCGAGTGGCCGGTCTGTTCGACGACCCGCTTGAACCCTCGAAGCTCGCGTTCGCGCTCCTCGAGCGTCGCGACCTGGTCCGCCAGCGCGATCGACTGGCGACGCCGGACGAGCAGGCTCTCGAGGCGACGATACAGAAGCGGCGGATCGATCGGCGCGTCCACGACGTCGTCGACGACCGGCGGGTCGGACCGCTGCTCGAGCGCGGGCCACGAGCGACCGCTCGAGTCGGGTCCGCGAACGACGACGACGGGGACGAACGTGGGGTCGGCCGTTTCGGTCCGCTCGCGCAGCGCCTCGCGGTACTCCGGGAACGTCCGGTCCTCGACGAGGTACAGGTCCGCGTCCTCGAGTCGGTCGGTGACGACCCGGTACTGGTCGGCGAGCAACTCGCGGAGGGCGCTCCGGTCGCCGTCGTTGGTGACGAGCAACTGGATCGTGTCCTCGGACTCGTCCTCGAGGCCGGTCGGCGGGACCTGTCGGTATCCGTCGGCCGCACCGTCCTCGCCTTCCTCCTCGCCCTCGCCCTCGCCCTCTTCCTCGCGGTCGTCTCCGGTCGTCGGAGTCCCGCTGGGTCGGTCCGCGTCGCCGCTCATCGCTCACCTACTCCGCCGTCGATCTGCCGTTCTCGCGGTCGTCCCTGCAGGATGCCGGTGTGGCTCGTCACCGGCTCGCCGATCCGGACTCCCTCCGCGGTGATCTCGAACGTGCGCAGCGTCCGGTCGAACGGTCCCGCTCGTTTCTTCAACACGCCGATCACCTTCTCGAGTTCCCCGTCGGCCTCGAGGTAGCTGATGAAGACGATGTTGTCGGCGATGTAGCTGAGATTGGCGCTCGTGGCGTTCGACACGCCGGCGAGTTGCGGGATCTCGTCCGTGACCAGCACGGTGACGCCCCGGTTTTTCAGGTAGCGGGTCAGCGCGTGTAACTTCCGTACGAGTCGCTCCGTCCGGCCCTGCAGCGACATCGTGTAGCCGTCGATGCCGTCGATCATCACCACCTCGGCGTCCCCCCGTTCGACCCGCTCTCGAACCTCGTGGGCGAACTCCTCGGCGGACAGCGAGAGCGGTTCGATCGGTTCGACCGAGAGCGACCCCTTCTCGCGTAGGTCCGTGATCGGCAGCCCGACCGACTCCGACCGGTGCGTGAACGTGTCGACCCCTTCCTCGAAGAGGTAGAGGACGGCGTTCGTTCCCTCCGCCGCGGCCTGTGCGAGGAACTGCGCCGCCGTGGTCGTCTTCCCGGCCCCCGTCGGTCCGCTCACGAAGGTGACGGTGCCCGACTCGAGTCCGCCGCCGACGAGCTCGTCGAGCGCCTCGGTCCCCGATCCGAGCGGGTAGGGCTCGAACGACCGATCGTGGCGCTCGGGAACCAGCGCCGGGAACACGTCGACCCCGCCGTCCCTGATCTCCATCCCGTGGCTGCCGCGCTTCTGCCCGTAACCGCGGTGTTTGGTCACCCGGAGCCGTCGGCCACCGTCGCCACGCTCGAGTTCGATGACGCTGTCGCTCAACGACTGGACCTCGACGTCGTACTCGCCGTCGCCGGAGACCGTAGCCGTCGTGACGACGGTCGTGTCCCGTTCCTTGAGAAACCGCATGAGCGAGAGGATCCGCTTGCGGAACTGGTGCTCGTTGGGTTCGATGTATCGAAGTTGGGTGATAGGATCGATGACGACCCGCGCCGGATCGATCTCCCTGATCGCCTCGTGGATGTCCTGGGTGTACCGGTCGTGATCGACCTCGGCCGGATCGACGAGGTCGTACGACCGGTCCTCCGTGAAAAACTCCGACTCGGGCCCGAGGTCGAGAAACGCGGCGTCGGAGATGTCGATCCCGAGCCGCGAGCCGTTCGTGAGGATCTCCTCGCGTGACTCCTCGCCGTGGACGAAAAGCACCGTCTCGCCGCGCTCGAGTCCGGCCTCGAGGAAGTGCATCCCCAGGAGCGTCTTCCCGGTCCCCGGGCGGCCACAGACGAGGTAGAGCCGTCCGGTCACCAGTCCGCCCCGCAGGACGTCGTCCAGTCCGTCGATACCGCTGCGTATCCGTTCGGGTTCCCTGCTCGCGTTTTCGGTGCTGTCTGTCATGGATTCCAACCAGTCAATCGGTGCCGCGCGGCGCGGCGCCCTCTTCGAGTTCGGTTCCTCGACGATTCTCCCGGCGTCGACCCTGTCTGTCGCCCGCTCATTCCCGATCACCCGCAAGACGGAGCGAGACGGTGAAGACGCTCCCCTCGGGGTCGTTGTCCTCGACCCAGACGTCCCCGCCGTACTGCTCGACGAGCGTCCTGACGAGGTACAGGCCCAGCCCCGTCCCCGGGCTGTCGATGTCCGTCTCCCCCTTCCCGAACACCTCCGCCTTCCGGCTGTCGGGAATGCCGGGGCCGTTGTCGGCGACCCGGAGGACGACCCGGTCGTCCTCGACGTCCGCCGACGCCGTCACCCGCGGCTCGGCGGCGTCGTTGTGGACGATCGCGTTGACGAGCAGGTTGTCGACGACCGACGTCAACATGTCGTCGGCGACCACCGACACGTCGGGTACCGGTCCCTCGAGGGAGATCCGCGCGTCGGAGTAGCGGGCGCGTATCGCGTCGATCCGCGAGGTCAGGACCTGCGGCAACGCCACTGGCCGTCGTTCGTCGTCCCGCTCGAGCATCGTCTCGGTCAGATCGCGTGCGGTCTTGGTCAACTCGATGGCCTCCTCGGCCGACTCGAGGACCTCCGAGAGGTGTTCCTCGGCGTCGGACAGGTCAACGCCGGCGTTCGCGTCCGCGTCCGTGTTCGTGTCTGCGCCCGAGAGTCGATCGGCGAGCAACTGCGCCCGTCCCTTGACGACCTGCATGTCGTTGCGGACGTCGTGACGAACGACCTGATTGAGCAGGTCGAGCCTGTCGCGTTGCTCCTTGAGTTCGGTGACGTCCCGGGCATAGCCCAGGACCGCCGGCTCGCCCGTGCCGGCGACCTCGAACGGGATCTTCGTCGTCTCGATGAACAGCGTCCGACCGTCCGCGGCCGTCAGTTCCTCCTCCGGGACGTGTTTGGGCTCCATCGACTCGATGACCTCGCGGTCGTCCACCCGGAAGGCGTCCGCCTGTGCCGCCGACTCGAGCAGTTCCGCGTCGGTTTTCCCCTCGATCTCCTCGAGCGAGCGCCCGTAGACGTCGGCGACGGTCTCGTTTGCCAGGATGTACTCGCCGTCCCGGTTCTTGGCGAAGATCAGGTCGGGCACGAGGTCGATGACCTGCCGGAGCTGGGTGTGTGCGAGCTCGAGGTTCCGCTCGCGTTCCTTTCGTTCGGTGATCTCGCGACTGAGCGCGAGGAACCGCCGCTCGTCGTCCAGTTCGATACAGCTTACCCAGATCTCGACGGGGTACGTCGAGCCGTCGCGCCGTCGGTGTTTGCCTTCGACCTCCAGGACCGATCCGGGCTCGAGGTCCTCCCAGATCCTCCGAAGTTCCGGCAGCGAAATCCCCGTCTCGACGTCCCCGACGTTCATCGAGAGCAACTCGTCGCGGTCGTACCCCGTCTGTTCGATCTGCTTCTCGTTGACGTCGAGGATACAGCCGTCCGAATCGTGGACGATGATCGCGTCTGGCGACTGATCGAACAGGACCTGTAACCGTTCCCTGCTGCGTGCGAGTTCCGCCTTCGTCCGCTCGCGCTCGGTGACGTCCTGGAGGATGCCGTCGAAGTAGATGTCCTCGCCGTCGCGTCGCTCGATCGCCGAGAGGGAGCCGTAGAACGGGTCGCCCTCGAACGTCTCCAGTTCGATCACCTCGTTGCGGAGCTCTCCGTGCTCGGTGAGGGCCTCGCTGAACTCCGCCCGTCGGCCGGGGTTCCGGTAACACTCGGTGGGGGGTCGCTCGAGCAGCGCCGCCTTCGACGGAGCATCGAACATCTCGACCATCGCGTCGTTGACCTCGAGGAAGGTCCCCTCCTCGCCGGGTGTCGACCGGAAGACGCCGACTGGAACGTTCTCGATGATCTCCTCGTAGCGCTCGAGGTCGCGCTCGTAACGCCGGCGCTCGAGTTCGTGGCCGACCCACTGTGCGAGGGCCTTTACGGTCGATTGCTGGACCTGCCCGACGTGGGACGTCCGCGGCTCCTCGCTCGCGAAACAGACGGTCCCGTAGACGTCACCCTCGACGACGATCTTCGCGCCGACGTAACAGCGCAGCCCGAACCGCTCGAAGGCCGGATCGCTCTCCCACTCTGGCTCGTTCGCGGCGTCGGTCACCACGACCGGGTCGTCGGCCTCGAGGGTGTGCCGACAGTAGGTTTGCTCGAGCGGGTCCGTGGCCCCCTCCTGGAGCAGTCCGTGATCGCCGATGGCCGCGACGATTCGCTGGGTGCCGTCCTCGATCCGGGTGACGTAGCCGATCGGGAACGCGAGCGACTCCGTTCCGATCTCGAGGAGGCGCTCGAGTTTCTCGTCGACCGGGCGGTTCGGTTCGAACGCCACGTCGTGGAGCCGTGAGAGCGTGGTCGCGGAGCGTTCGATCTCCTGCTCGAGGCGTCGGCGGTCAGTCACGTCCCGCTGGATCGCGACGAACTTCTCCACTGTCCCGTCCTCGCCGACGATAGGGGCGATCGTCTGGTGGGCGAAGTACCGGTCGCCGGACTTTCGCTCGTTGACGACCTCTTCCTCCCAGACCTCACCGTCCAGAATCGCGTTCCACATCCGCTCGTAGTAGGACTGCCCCTGCTCCCCCGATTTGAGGATCCGCGGGTTCCGGCCGATCGCCTCCGAGGTGGAGAAACCGGTAACCCCCTCGAACGCATCGTTCGCGTACTCGATTCGTCCGTCGGTGTCGGTGACGAAGACGGCGTCGGCGGCGTGGTCGATCGCCTCCTCGACGCGCTCGGGACCCAGCGAGAGTTCGCTCTCCTCGCGAGATGCGGCCTCGATCCGGCGGGCGAGCACCTCGTATTCTTCGGCCGCCTGGTTTCCCTTCCGGACGTAGTCGGTCACCCCGGCTGCGAAGGCGTCGCTGATCGTCTCGGCCGACGCCCCGTCTTCGTCGGCGAACAGTACGAACGGTACCGTCCGGTCGTACGATCGAACGGCCCGGAGAACGGACAACGGGTCGACGTCGAGGCCCGTCCCACAGACGATACAGTCGACGTCGACCCGTTCGAGGGCCGCGAGCGCGTCGTCGACGCTCGCTTCGGTCCGCACCTCGAACTCGGCCGCGTCGGTCTCGGATTCGAGGTAGTGGCCGACTGGCTCGAGGGCCGACTCCCCGTCGACGTACAGCACGCGAAGCGACGGCATTCGTCTCACACGAACTCGTCGAGGGGACAATCAACCCAACCGAGAATTCTCGGCGAACAGGAACTGATGGGACGTTTATCAACCGACCTGTATTTTCGCAGTCCTATAAATACCCTTTCATCAACGGGTTCAGTCTAGGGCTTCAGCACGACCTTACCCGAACTCTTGCGGTCCTCGATGTACTGGTGGGCCTCGGCGGCGTCCTCGAGGGCGAACTCCTGGCCGAGGATCACCTGGAGGTCGCCGTTCGTCAGCCCTTGCGTGAGGTCGGGGACGGCCTTCATGACCCTGTTCGGGTCGTGGTAGGCGGCCTGGCCGAGGTGGAACCCCTTGACGGTCTTGTTCTCGAACAGCAGTCGCTGGTTCTCGGCCGAGGCGGGGACGCCACTGGCGACGCCGTAGGTGACCATCCGCCCGAAGTGGGCCATCGCGTCGAGGCTCCGGTCGAAGACGTCGTCGCCGACGCTCTCCAGGACGAGGTCGACGCCCTCGCCGTCGGTCTCGGCCTCGACGACCTCGCGAAAGTCCGTCTCGGTGTAGTTGATCGGGTGATCACAGCCCAGGTCGGCGGCCAGATCGAGTTTCTCCTGGCTGCTCGCGGTGCCGAACACCTCGGCGCCGGCGTTCGAGGCTAACTGGACCGCGGCGGTACCGACCCCGCCCGCGGCGGCCTGGATCAGCACCGTTTCGCCCTCCTCGAGGCCGCCCCACTCGAACAGACAGGCGTGGGCGGTCAGGAACTGCACGGGGAAGCCGGCGGCTTCCTCGAAACTCATCCCCTCGGGGATGGGAAAGAGCCGCTGGGCGTCGGCGGTCGCGTACTCGGCGTAGCCGCCGGTGTTCAGCATCGCGACGACGCGGTCGCCTTCCTCCAGGTCGACGCCCTCACCGGTGGCGTCGATCCGTCCCGCGGCCTCCATCCCGGGGACGTAGGGCGTCTCGGGACCGCCGGGGTAGTGGCCGCGACGTTGCATCACATCGGCGAAGTTGATCCCCGCGGCTTCGACCTCGATGCGAACCTCACCTGCGTCGGGTTCCGGGCGGTCCGCCTCGACGGCCTCGAGTCGGTCGCTGTCGCCGTATTCCGTTACCTGGATTGCGCGCATGGGATTACGTTGGTAGCGACGCGTATAAATCTGTGACAACGGGAAACGATCGGCGCGGCGTTTGTTCGAGGCCGTGGCGGGGGAGGCCGATTCCCTCGCGGTGGCCTTCGCATGGTTTAATACTGCGGTGACTGACTGTCGAACCAATGAGCGACGAGAGTCAGGAACTCGGCATCACCGAGTCGAAATCACACAAGCCCGGCGAGTGGTACGCCGAAGTCGTCCAGAAGGCCGGCCTCGCGGACTACGCGCCGATGGGCGGGTTCATCGTCACGAAGCCCCGCGGCTACGCCCTGTGGGAGCGTATCCAGGACGCACTCGACGGCTGGTTCAAGGAGACCGGCGTCGACAACGTCTACTTCCCGATGTTCATCCCCGAGAGTTTCCTCGAGCGGGAGAAGGACATCGTCGAAGGGTTCGATCCGGAGGTCGCGTGGGTGACTCAGGGCGGCCACGAAGAACTCGAGGAACGACTGGCCGTCCGTCCGACGAGTGAATCGATCATCGCGCCCTTCATGGCCGACTGGACCCGCAGCCACCGCGACCTGCCCCTGCGGCTGAACCAGTGGTGTTCCGTCGTCCGGTGGGAGGCTACGGAGACGAAGCCGTTCTTCCGCACGAAGGAGTTCATGTGGCAGGAAGGCCACACCGCCCACGCCACCGACGAGAGCGCCTGGGAGGAGGTCTGGACCCGCCTCGAACAGTACGAGCGCGTCTACGAGGACGTCCTCGCCATCCCGGTGCTGCGGGGCAAAAAGCCCGAACACGACAAGTTCCCCGGGGCGGACACGACGACGACGGTGGAGGCCCTGATGCCCGACGGCAAGTCCGTCCAGGGCGGCACCAGCCACCACCTCGGCCAGAGCTTCGCCGAGGCGTTCGACATCACCTTCGTCGACGAGGACGAAGAAGAGAAGACGGCCTACACCACCTCGTGGGGGCTGTCCTGGCGCGCGCTCGGGGCACTGGTCATGACTCACTCCGACGACCAGGGGCTCGTACTCCCGCCGACGGTCGCGCCCACGCAGGTCGTCATCGTTCCGATCTGGCAGGATGACACCAAGGACGACGTCCTCGAGTACTCCGAGTCCATCGCCGACGACCTCGAGGAGGCCGGCTTCCGCGTCGAACTCGACGACCGCGACGAGCGCAATCCCGGCTTCAAGTTCAACGAACACGAGCTCAACGGCGTCCCGCTGCGGCTCGAGATCGGTCCCAACGAGGTCGAGGACGAGGAGATCACCCTGGTCCACCGCCCGGACAACGAACAGTCCGTCGCCGACCGTGCCGGGATCGTCGACACGGTCGATGCCCACCTCGAGGAGATCTACGACAAACTCTACGAGGCCGCCGAGGAGAACCTCGAGGAGAACGTCCGCGAGGCCCACAGCCCCGAGGACATCATGGGGACGATCGGCAAACACGGCGGCTACGTGAAGACGCCGTGGTGTGGCGACGAGGCCTGCGAGGAGGCCATCAAAGAGAAGGTCGCCGCGGAGATCGTCATGCAGCCTCTCGAGGACGAGGGCGGCGAGACGGCGGGCGACGTACCCGAACCCGACCACGACGAGTGTGGGGTCTGTGGCGAACCCGCCGACGAGGTCGCGTACTTCGCGAAGTCTTACTGATTGTCACCGCTTTTTCCCACCTTCTCTCCCTGTAACTCGAGCGGTGCCGCTGTCGACGGTGAATGCGTAAGCCGTTCACACGGAACCTAATCGTTTAACCCAAGGTTGCTTGGTAACGGCCGTCGAAAGTTCGATGTGGTGTTCACTCCGGTGGGTGAACACTACGTGCCTCTGACATTTCCCTTCCTTCTGGATCGACCTGATAGTTCTCGCGCCGCGACTATTTACACCTTATATTCATATGGATGTGTCTAGAATACACTTAGTCATTATGGGTCAACCTCTTATATCGATTGCCGCTACGAAGTGGTATGTCACAGCCACACAGAGCGGTATCCACCGACCGCTCCCGGGGTCTCGCCGATCCCGAGGACTCCCGGTCGAACTGCGGCGTCGGCGTCGTGATGGACCTCGCGGGCGAGGGCGGCCGCGACGTCGTCGCCGACGGTCTCGAACTGCTCGTCAATCTCGAACACCGCGGCACCACCGGCGCCGAAGCGGACACCGGCGACGGCGCGGGTATCATGCTCCAGACGCCGGACGCGTTCTTCGCTGACGTTCTCGAGACCGATCTCCCCGACACCTACGCGGTCGGCTCGATCTTCTTCCCCCAGTCCGAGGCGGCCCGCGAGACGATCCGGGCGCTCGCCGAAGACACCTTCGCGACCTACGGCCTCGAGACCCTCGAGTGGCGCTCGGTGCCGACCGATAACGCGGACCTCGGCGCGACGGCAGTCGACTCCGAACCCGACGTGTGGCAGGTCGCCGTCGCCCCCGAGGAGCCGCTGGCGGACGACGAGTTCGACCGCCGGCTCTACGTCGCACGACGCGCCCTCGAGAACGAGGTCGACGACCGCGACATCGACGGCGCGGAGCGGTTCTACGTCTGCTCGCTCAACGCCGACACGCTCGTCTACAAGGGGCTGCTCAAGGGCGAACAGCTCCCGACCTACTACCCCGACCTGACCGACGACCGCCTCGAGTCGACGTTCGTCATGGTCCACGAGCGGTTCTCGACGAACACGCTCGGGGCCTGGCACCTCGCTCACCCTCATCGGCGGATCATCCACAACGGCGAGTTCAACACCATCCAGGGCAACGTCAACTGGATGCGCGCCCGCGAGACGGACATCGCGAGCGAGACGATTCCGGATCTCGAGGCCGTCAAGCCGATCATCGACGATCCGGACCAGTCAGACACCGCGAGCGTCGACAACGCGCTGGAACTCCTGATGCAGGACGGCCGCGACCTCGAGCACGCCCTGCGGATGCTCGTCCCCGAGGCCTGGCGGGGCGACGATGCGATGGACGACGATCGAAAAGACTGGTACGACTTCCACGCCTCGCTGGTCGAACCGTGGGACGGCCCCGCGCTGGTGGCGGCGACCGACGGCGAGCGCGTCGGGGCGGTCCTCGACCGCAACGGGCTCCGGCCCTGCCGGTACGAGGTGACGAGCGAGGACCGCCTGATCGTCGCGAGCGAGAGCGGCGCGCTCGAGACCGACCCCGCCGACGTCGAGGAGCGCGGGCGGCTCCAGCCCGGCCAGCTCTTCCTCGCCGACCCCGAGGAAGGCCGCGTCATTCCAGACGAAGAGGTCTTCGAGGACCTGACCGACGACCGATACGGCGAGTGGGTCGACCGAGAGCAGATCCACGTCGACGACATTCGCGAGACCGCAGACAGCAGCCCGCGGACGGAGGTTCCCGCCCTGCGTGACTACCAGACCGCCTTCGGCTACACGCACGACGAACTCGAGAACCTGATCGAGCCGATGACCAAGAAAGGAAAGGACCCCGTCGGCTCGATGGGCGACGACACGCCGCTGTCGGTGCTGACGGAGTTCAATCGGCCGCTGTTCTCGTACTTCAAGCAGCTGTTCGCCCAGGTCACGAACCCGCCGCTGGACTACATCCGGGAGGAACTGGTGACCTCCCTCGAATCGCGGCTGGGGTTCCAGCGCAACCTGCTCGACGAGTCCCCCGAGCACGCCCGGCAACTCGTCCTCGACTCGCCCGTATTGACCGACGCCGACCTCGAGGCGGTCCGGGACTGCGAGGCAAACGGCCTCACGGCGGCGACGATCGACGTCACCTACGAACGCGATAGCGGGGAAGAGCCCGGCGCGGCACTCGAGGCGGCGATCGAACGCGTCCGCGCGGACGCCGTCGAGGCGATCGAGGCCGGCCACGACGTCCTGGTCCTCTCGGATCGGAACGTCTCCGCCGACCGGATCGCGATCCCGAGTCTGCTGGCGACCGGTGCGGTCCATCACCGGCTCGTCCGCAACGGCCTGCGCAACCACGTCGGACTCGTCGTCGAGTCCGCCGAGCCCCGGACCGTCCACCACTTCGCGACGCTGATCGGCTACGGCGCGGGCGCGGTCAACCCCTACCTCGCCTTCCGGACGATCGAGGACATCACGGCCGGCCCCGACGGTGCCGACGCCGCGGACGCGATCGACGCCTACGTCGGCGCGGTCGAGGACGGGCTCCTGAAGACGATGGCCAAGATGGGCATCTCGACCGTCGAGAGCTACCAGGGTGCCCAGATCTTCGAGGCCGTCGGCCTCGACTCCGACGTCGTCGCGGAGTACTTCGAGGGCACCGAGAACCGCACCGAAGGGATCGGTCTCGCCGAGATCGAGGCCGACCTCCGCGAGCGCCATACCGCGGCCTTCGGGGGCGAGGACTCGGACCTCGAGCGCCACGGCGAGTTCGAACACCGCTCCGACGGCGTCCACCACCAGTGGAACCCGGAGACGGTCGGCACGCTCCAGCAGGCCGTCCGCTCGAACGACTACGAACGGTACCGGGAGTTCGCGGAACTGATCAACGACCAGCAACAGAACCTCCAGACGCTGCGGGGCCTGCTCGAGTTCGACTCGGACCGCGAGCCGATCCCCATCGAGGAGGTCGAACCCGTCAAGGACATCGTCGAGCGGTTCTCCACCGCGGCGATGTCGCTCGGGAGCCTGTCGCCGGAGGCCCACGAGAACAATTCGATCGCGATGAACCGGATCGGCGGCAAGAGCAACTCGGGCGAGGGCGGCGAGCCGCCCGAACGGTTCGGCACCGAGAAGGAGTGCAACGTCAAGCAGGTCGCCTCGGGCCGGTTCGGCGTCACCTCGACGTACCTCTCCTCGGCCGACGAACTCCAGATCAAGATGGCCCAGGGCTCGAAACCCGGCGAGGGCGGCCACCTGCCCGGCGAGAAGGTCAACGAGATGATCGCCCACGTCCGCAAGTCCACGCCCGGCGTCGGGCTGATCTCGCCGCCGCCGCTGCACGACATCTACTCCATCGAGGACCTCAAACAGCTGATCTTCGATCTGAAGGCCGCAAACGAGGACGCCGACATCAACGTCAAGCTCGTCTCCGAGGCGGGGATCGGCACGGTCGCGGCCGGCGTCGCGAAGGCCAACGCCGACGTGGTCCACATCTCCGGGCACTCGGGCGGGACGGGCGCGTCGCCCCGCACCTCGATCAAGAACGCCGGTCTCCCGTGGGAACTCGGCCTCGCCGAGGCGAACCAGATGCTGCGCGAGACGGGACTGCGCGACCGCATCCGCGTCTCGACCGACGGCGGGCTGAAGACCGGCCGCGACGTCGCGGTCGCCGCCTTGCTCGGCGCCGAGGAGTACGTCTTCGGCACCGCCTCGCTCGTCACTAGCGGCTGCGTGATGGCCCGCCAGTGCCACAAGAACACCTGTCCCGTCGGCGTCGCAACCCAGCGCGAGGACCTCCGCAAGCGGTTCCCCGGCGAGCCCGAACACGTCATCAACTATATGACCTTCATCGCGCAGGAACTGCGCGAGATCATGGCCGAGTTAGGGTTCGAGACGGTCGACGAGATGATCGGCCGCGTCGATGCTTTAGAACAGCGCGACGACGTCGACCACCCGAAGGCCCGCACCGTCGACCTCTCGGCGGTACTCGCCGACCCCGGCGGCGACGTCCGCCGAAAGGTCCGCGAGCAGGACCACGGCCTCGAGGACCACCTCGATCGGGACCTCCTCGAAGCCGCCGCCGACGCAGTGGAGAACCGGGAACCGGTCGCGCTCGAGACGCGCGTCGAGAACGTCGACCGCGCGGTCGGCGCCTTGCTCTCGAACCGCATCACGAGCCGGTACGGCGAACCCGGCCTCCCGGAGGACACGCTCACGGTCGACCTCGAGGGGACCGCCGGCCAGAGCTTCGGCGCGTTCCTGGCGAACGGCGTCTCCCTGCATCTCGAGGGAACCGCCAACGACCACGTCGGTAAGGGCCTTTCGGGCGGCAAGATCGCAGTGCGGACGCCCGACGACGCCGGCTACGAACCGACCGAGAACGTCGCCATCGGGAACGTCGCGCTCTACGGTGCGACCGACGGTCAACTGTACGTCAACGGGGTCGCCGGCGAACGCTTCGCCGTCCGAAACTCCGGCGCGAAGGCCGTCGTCGAAGGCGTCGGCGATCACGGCTGCGAGTACATGACCGGCGGGGTGGTCGCGGTTCTGGGCGACACGGGCAAGAACTTCGCCGCGGGCATGTCCGGCGGCGTGGCCTACGTCTACGATCCCGACGGCTCCTTCGCCGACCGTGCTAACACCGGGATGGTCTCGCTGTACGAGGACTTGGAGGACGAGGACGAGCAGATGCTGCGCCGCCTCGTCGAGAACCACGTCGCCTACACGGGCTCGGACCGCGGCGAACGCCTGCTCGAGAACTGGGAGCGTACCCTCGAGCGGTTCGTGAAGGTGATGCCCGACGCCTACCGCGATGCGATCGCGGAACAGGGGTCGGACGACGTCCGGAACGAACTGCCCGAGTCGCCGGAGAAGGCCGTCGAAGCGGACGCGACGGAGTTCGCGGCAAGCGACGACTAGGGGCCCCGGACCGCTACCGGCCCAGCGTGTGGAACTCGTCGTTCGGCCGCATGTCCGCGAACATCGCCATCCGGTTGCTCAGGTTGAAAAACGCCGTCACCGCGCCGATATCCCAGATCGCCTCCTCGCTGAACCCGGCCTCGCGCAGCGCCTCGAGGTCGTCCTCCTCGACCTCGGTCGGACGCTCGGTGAGCTTCACGGCGACGTCGAGCATCGTCCGGTGGGCCTCGTTGATATCGGCGGTCCGGTAGTTCGCGACCAACTGGTCCGCGAGCTGTGGGTCGTCGGCGTAGATCCGGACGAGCGCGCCGTGGGCCACGTTACAGTAGTAGCAGTGGTTGACGCCCGAGACCGCGACGATGATCATCTCGATTTCCTCGCGCTCCAGCGCCGAGTCCTCGACCAGCGCGTCGTGGTACTGGAAGAAAGCCCGGAAGTGCGAGGGTTTGTACGCGAACGCCGAGAACACGTTGGGCGTGAACCCGGCGTCTTCGGTCTCCTCGGCGAGTCGCTCCCGGAGGTCATCGGGCAAGTCCTCGGAGTCGGGGACCGGAAAGCGGGTCATCGCGTCGTCCGCGAGGTGGGGTTCGACGGCCGGTTCGTCCGCGTCGGGGTCGTCGGCGGTACCCATACGCCCCGTTTTTCGCTGGCGGTACTAATTGGCGGTGGAACGGGCTCGAGTCGACCGCGATATCGGCGTTGCGACCGTCGGGATACGTTACGAGGACTCGAGCACCCCACCTGCCTCCCGTGCGGCCTCGAGAACCGGGGTCGCCTCGCCGTCGGGGGCCGAAAGCAGGTGCGCCGGACAGTCGCAGTCGGACGCGCCGAACGCGTCGACCGGCTCGCCGGGGAGTCGGTCGGCCAGTTCGCACTCGCGGTCCTCATCGGGGAAGCGAACGACGGCCTCGAGGCTCGTCGCGGGGTTGCCGAGCAGGTAGTCGACGTGCCAGTGGCGCGCGTCGCGCTCGCCGGCGGCGAGTTCGCGGTGACGGTCGACGCGGGCGAACCCGCCCGGGCCGAAGGCGCTACCGACGTAGGCGTACGCGCCCGCCGGAAACGTCAGGTCGCCGAGCGCGCCGACCTCGACCGTCGTCTGCCGACTCACCTCGAGGAGGAGAACGTACGTGCCGCCCATACCGGGAGTCGGCGGAGCGGTGCAAAAACGACGGCGATCTCCGCGCGGAGCCCGCGCTTCTCGGGCCCGCAACTGCGCAACACGCGGCCAGCCGTCCGGGGCGGTACGTCGGTCCGGCGATCAGTCCTCGGCGTTCCGGTCGTAGTCCTCGTCGGTTCGATCCTCGACGTCGTCGGTCGGCGGCCGATCGTGAACGTGCCGGCGGTTGCTCATGTCGTCGTCGGTTCCCTCCTGACGGTCGCCGCGCGTGCCCCCTTCGTGGTCGCGGTCGTCGGAACTGGGTTCCGAGTCGGTCCAGTGGCCGCTCTCGTCGCGGTGGCCACGCTGGCGATACCGGAGGCCGCCGCCGGACTGGGGCGTGTCCCCGTGGCGTCCTTCCGGTCTCCTGGATTCGAACTCGTCCGTTTCGGTGTCGCCTCTGCCGCGGTCGTACTCGGTGCGGCCCGCGCCGCGGCCTCGAGAGCGGTGCTGGTCTCCCTGCCCGCGGTCGTTGCCGCGGCGGTCTCCGCCCCGATCGCGAGAGCGGGGCTGGTCCCCTCGTTCGCGGTCCTGGCCGCCGCGGTCGCCGCGTTCGTGGCGGGTACCCCGCTCGCCGCGTCGCATGGATCGATCGTCGTCGCGGTCGCGTCCGCGGGCCCCGCCCCGTTCCGTCGGTCTGCCAGCCGATTCGCCGCCGTACTCGGTCGGGACGTCGTCGCGGTCGGGCATCCCCTGGCTACGCCGGTGGCGGCCGCCCCGGGGCTGTCCCTGTCGCGGGCGTTCCTCGCGCCCGCCGCCTCGCTCGTGACCGCCGCGCTGTTCGACCTCGCCACGGGGCCAGCGCTGTTGCATGCCGCGTCGCTGATCGCCCTCGCGACCGCGGTGCTCGTCTCGGCCGCGATCGGATCGGCCTCGAGGCGGACGCATCTCGTCGTGCGAGCGGGTCTCGTGCCCGCGCCGGCGTGTCTGGCCCTGCCGTCGATCGTCGTCGCGGTCGCGGTCCTGGTCCTGACGACCGCCGCGTTCGTACCGCCCTTCGCTGGGCCGTCCGGGCGCCTGGGCGTGTCCCTCGCGGCCCGATCCGTGTCCCCGTCTGTCCCGGTCACTGTGTCCGTGTTCCTGCCCGCCCTGGTCCCTGCGGCCGCGTTCCTGCTGGCGCGGACGGTGACGCGACTGGCCGCGGTCACGTCCGCCGCCCCCGCCTTGCATTCGGCCGCGGTCGCGACCCATGTCGGCTTCCTGCCCCCGACCTCGAGTCCGGTCTCGAGGCCGCGACTCCGATCGCTCGGACTCCCAGCCGCCTCGAACCTCCGCGCGATCATCGCGCCGGTCGTCGTGACGTGCTTCGCCGCCGTACTCGAGCGTTCCCTCCCTGCGTGCGTTCGTCTCGAATCCACTTCGATCGCCGCCGCGGTCGCCGGATCCGGAACGACGCCGATCGCGGTCGCCGCCGCGGCCCTGCATGTCGCCGCGGCCGCGGCCGGACCCGTGTCCGCCTTCGCGTCCCCGTCCGCTTTCGTGGGTCCGTCCGCCGCCTTCGCGGCCGCTCCCGCGCGGCGAGTGGTGCATTCGTCCACGACGGTCCTCGCCGCGGTCACGGCCGCGATCCCGGTGCCGGTCGCCTTCGCCGACGTTCCCGCGCTCGGACCGCATCGGGCCGCGGTCCCGTTCGGATCGTCGACCGCCTTCCCGACCGCGGTCCCGTTCGGATCGTCGGCCCCGCCGGTCGCGTTCGTCCGTTCGATGCTCGCGTTCGCGCTCGTCCCGCCGCCGGTCGTCGTTTCGGTCGCTCATGGTTGTAGTGGAATGGTCGACGCGCCGCTGATGGCGCTTCGGCGGTATCGGCTACCCCGAGCGAGCGGTTAAATCCGGAGCGTGCGTTCGCTTGCATCGCGTGAGGACGCCGCCCCGTCTCGAGTCGGGCGGCGCGGTCCGTCGTCTTTTTCTCCCGAAGCGACGACCCTCCGACATGGACGACGCACTCGTCATCGGCGGCACGCGATTCATCGGCCGCCACCTCGTCGACGAACTGCTCGCACACGACTACGAGGTCACGCTGTTCAACCGCGGTAACCACGAGAACCCGTTCGCCGACGACGACCGCGTCGATCACGTCGAGGGCGACCGGACGGACGACGACGCCCTCGAGGCGGCCGGACGCGAGGTCGACCCCGACGCCGTCTTCGACTGTGTCGCCTACTATCCCGACGACGTCCGGACCGCGACCCGGATCTTCGCCGACTGCGAGGCGTACGTCTACGTCTCGAGCGGCGCGGCCTACGGGCGCGAGGACATCCCCAAGCGGGAAGACGAGACGCCCCTCGCGGAATGTACGGCCGAGCAGGCGACCGACGACTCCCACGCGACCTACGGCAACCGGAAGGCCGAAGGTGACCGTGCCGTTTTCGAGGCCGCCGAAAACGGGGTGAACGCGATGTCGCTTCGCCCGCCGATCGTCTACGGACCCCACGACTACACCGAGCGGCTCGACTTCTGGATCGACCGCGTGAACCGCTTCGACCGGGTAGTCATCCCGGGCGACGGGACGAACCTCTGGCACCGCGTCTACGTCGAGGACGTGGCAAGCGCCCTGCGGATCGTCGCCGAGCGCGGCGAACCCGGCGAGGCGTACAACACCGGCGACCGACGGCTCGTCACCATAGAAGAGATGGTCGAGTTGATCGCCGACCAGGTGGATAGCACGGCCGACGTCGAGGTCGTCCACGCCGGCCCCCGCGAACTCGCCGCCGGCGGGATCGAACTCGAGGACTACCCCCTCTACCGGGAGTACCCCCACGTCATGGCGACGAACAAGCTCGCGGACCTGGGCTGGGAGTCGACGCCGCTCGAGGAGGCGATGGCCCGCGCCGTCGAGGACCACCTCGAGAGCGACCGCGACGGGCGCGAGCAGGGACCGGACCGCGAGGACGAGGAGCGGGTGCTGGGCGTGCTGGATACGCTCTGAGCTTCGATCGCGGTCGGTTGCACACGACCGCAGGCTACCACGACGACAGCGCCGACCGGCCGTGGACCCGCCACAGCGCCGCCAGAAAGAGCACCGCTCCCGCGACGGCGAACGCGCCGCCGAAATAGAAGGCGTAGGCCATGCTGTAGTCGGTCAGCACGCCCGCGATCATCGGTCCGGCGACGCTGCCGGGACGCCAGACCAGTTCGCGAATGCCGAAACTCGAGGCGACGCCCCCGTCGCTGGTCCCTTCGTCGGCGAACAGCGCCATGCTGGCCGGTTCGCGGAACGCGTCGGCGACACCGAGGAGCCCGCTCAACGCGACCAGCGGGAGAAAGCCCGGTCCGAGCGCGGCGACCGCCGCGCCAGCGGGGACCCCGGCCGCCTCGAGCGTACCCAGCGTCGCGGGAACGGAAACCGCCTCCCCGATCCGCGGGGACAGCGGCACGAGAAACGCGATCAGGCCGTACGCGCCGCCGCCGGCGAAGACGAACGCCGCGCGCCCGACCCGGTCCGACAGCCGGCCGGCGAACGGCTGGACGAGCATGTTCGTCGCCCGCTCGGCCGTGACGACGGCGCTGACGGCGACCGCGCCGTAGGCCAGCCCGCCGGTCGCGGCCGCCGCGCCGGCGTAGATGGGGACCCAGGCGCGGACGACCTCGACCGAGAACGCGTAGGGCGCGCGGAACGCGGTGAGCGTCAGGATCCGCCGGTTGAAGGCGAGATCCGAGAACGGGAACCCACCGACGCGGGTCGGGTCGCGGTCCACGAACAGGGTGACGGCACAGACGGCGGCGAACATGAGCGTCACGACGACCGCGTAGACGGCCGAGAACCCGGCGTACTCGTACAGTTGGCCCGCCGCGAGCGCCCCGACGATCCCGGCGGCGAGCCGCCAGGCGTTCGCCTTCCCGATGGCGCCGGCCCGTTCGTCAGCCGGGGCGAGTTGGCCGACCAGCGCCGTACTCAACAGCCCCGTCGCGACGAGCGTGACACCCTGGAGCGCACGGACCCCGATGAACCCCAGGCTCGAGGCGACGAAGGCGAAGGCGGCGTAGACGCCGACGCCGAGACCGATCCCGCCGAGCAGGACCTGCCGCTTGTCGTAGCGGTCGCCCGCCCACGCGATCGGGACGATCGCGCCCGTCTTGGCGATCGTCACCGCGCTGACGAACAGCCCGAGGACGAGTCCGGAGGGGTCGAACCGGTTGACGTAGGTCGGCAACAGCGTCACGAGCGTCATCAGGCCGAACCCCGCGGCGAACCGGGTCAGGTACAGCGCGTAGAGCTGTCGTCGGGTTCCGTCCCCGGTGCCCGCAGCCGACTCCCCCGACCTCGCGGATCGCCTCGAGTCGCCCGCCGCCGTTCCGTCGTTCGAATCCGGCACGCCCATCACTCTCGAGGGGGTCGCCATGGAAATTACGGTTCGAAACGGGGTCCCGTCCGGAGCCACGACGAGGAAAAACACGTATGGTCGCCGCGTGAGTCGGTCAAGGTATGTTCGACAAGTCGACGTGGATTCGGCTCCCGCGAAACGTCGTCGTCGGTCACGGCGTCGTCGACCAGGTCGTCGACGTCGTCGACGACGTCCACCTGCAGGGACGCCCGCTGTTCGTGACGAGTCCGACCCCGAAGGAGGTCGCCGCGGACCCGATCGCCGCCGACTTCGAGGCCGCCGGGGTCGACCCCGCGGTCGTCACGGTCGAGACCGCGACCTTCGACGCCGTCGAGCGGGTCATCGAGACCGCCGAGGCCGAGGAGGTCTCCTACCTCGTCGGGATCGGCGGCGGCAAGGCCATCGACATCGCGAAGATGGCGAGTCACCACCTCGAGATGGGCTTTCTCTCGGTCCCGACCGCGGCGAGCCATGACGGCATCGTCAGCAACCGCGGCTCGGTCCCGGACGGCGACACCCGCCACAGCGTCGCGGCCGAACCGCCGCTGGCCGTCGTCGCCGACACCGAGATCCTCGCGGACGCCCCCTGGGAACTGACGACCGCCGGCTGTGCCGACATCATCTCGAACTACACCGCCGTGATGGACTGGCGGCTGGCAAAGCGGCTCAAGGACGTCGAACACTCCGAGTACGCCGCCGCGCTCTCGGAGATGACCGCGGAGATCCTGGTCGACAACGCCGACCTCATCCGGCCCGGCCTCGAGGAGTCGGCCTGGATCGTCACGAAGGCGCTGATGTCCTCCGGCGTGGCGATGAGCATCGCCGGCTCCTCGCGACCGGCGAGCGGGGCCGAACACCTCTTCTCCCATCAACTCGACCGGCTGGCCCCGAACGCGGCGCTGCACGGCCACCAGGTCGGCGTCGGCTCGATCATGACCGCCTACCTTCACGGCGGCGAACGTGGCTTCTGGCGGGACATCCGGTCGGCGCTGGAGAGCATCGACGCGCCGACGACCGCCGCGGAACTGGGGATCGACGAGGAGACGCTCCTCGAGGCGCTGACGACCTGCCACGAGATCCGGGACCGGTACACCATCCTGGGCGACGGCATGAACGAGCGCGCCGCCCGCGAGGTGGCGAGGAAGACGGGCGTCATCGACTGAGTCGACTGGCCGGGGACCCGGGGCGCTTGCCGCCGCCAGGGAATACTTCATTGCCGGCCGCCGTTTAGACCCCTGGAACCACATGGCACGGCGAGATGCGATCGTCCGCGTCGACCTGGGCGACGAGTCCGCGACGAGCGAGCCGGTGCCCGAGACGTGGCTCCGGTCGTATCTCGGGGGGAAAGGGCTCGGCGCTCGCTACCTCTACGAGGAACTCGAGCCGGGGACCGACCCGTTCGGCGACGACGCCGTCCTCCTTTTCCTCGTCGGCCCGCTGACGGGCTACCTGCCGGGCGAACAGCGGTACGTCGTCGTCACCCGGTCACCGCTGACCGGCACGTTCCTCGACTCCTACGCGGGCGGGGAGATGGCGAGCCGGCTCGCGGGCTCGCTCGAGGACCACGTCGGCGTGCTCGTGACCGGGCGGGCGGAGCGGCCGGTCGCCCTCTCGGTCGCCGGCGGCGAGGTGACGGTCGAACCGGCCGCCGACCTGTGGGGGCTCGACGCGCGCGAGACCGACGAGCGGTTTCCGGACGCGGCGGTCGCGTGTATCGGCCCCGCCGGCGAGCGGCGCGTCTCGTACGCGACGATCGCGTCCGAGGGCGGCGACCACCACGCCGGCCGCGGCGGTGCGGGCGCTGTAATGGGCGCGAAGCGCCTGAAGGCCGTTGTGGCCCGCGACGAACCCCCGACGCCGACCGAGGAGCTCCGCGCGCTCCGGCGACGGGACGAGGCGGCGTTCGCCGCCGACGACGCGGGACGCTGGCAGGGCGCCCGCGAAACGCTCGAGACCGTCGACTTCGCGGACGAGGTCGGCGTGCTCCCGACGCGGGGCTGGCAGGAGGGCGCGTTCGACGGCGCGGAGGACGTGGGCATCGAGGCCGCCCGCGCCGCCGCGTCCGGACGGGAGCGGGGCGACGACCCGGTGCCCGGCGGGTTCCGCGTCCAGAGCGCGAGCGGGATCGACAGGGAACCCGACGAGGAGACCGTCCCCCGCGGCGCGACTCCGATCTCCCTCGGCTCGGGGCTGGGAATCGACGACTTCGACGCGGTCGCGGCGCTCGGCTCGATCTGCGACCGACTGGCCCAGGACGTGATCTCGAGCGGCAACGCGGTCGCGTGGGCGATCCGCGCGAGCCAGGAGGGACACCTCGAGCGCGACCTCGAATTCGGCGACGAGGCGGCGGCCCGCGACCTCATCGAGGAGATCGCCGAACGGTCGACCCCGCTCGGCGACGCCCTCGCAGACGGCGTCGAGGCGGCGGCCGCGGAGTACGGCGGCGAGGACCTGATCCCGTCGGTCAAGGGGATGGCCCTCTCCTCCTACGATCCCCGCGGCGCGTCGGCGATGGCGCTCGCGTACGCGACGAGCGATCGCGGGGCCTGCCACCGGCGGGCGCGCCCGGTCGAAGCCGAAGCGCTCGCCGGCGCGGACTGGACGACGGCCGACCGCGTCGCCGCGGTCGTCGAGGAGCAGGATCGACGGGCGCTGTGCTGGAGCCTCGTCGCCGACGACTTCGTCGCCGAGGCGCTCCCGCCCGAGCACATCGCCGAGTGGCTCGAGGCCGTCGGCCGCGAGCGTGAACCCGCCGCCCTCGAGCGTATCGGCGAGCGGGTCTGGACGCTCGTCCGCCTGTTCAACGTCCGCGAGGGGTTCTCCCGCGCGGACGACGCCCTTCCCGAGCGGCTGACCGAACCGCTCGAGGGCGGCCCCAACGACGGGACCGCGATCGATCCCGACGCGTTCGAGACGATGCTCGATCGCTACTACGAGCGACGCGGCTGGGACGAGCAGGGGCGCCCAACGCGGGCGTCGCTCGAGCGACTGGGGCTGGCGGACCTCGCGGTGCCGGAGTCGATCGGCCCTGGAGAGCCAGGAGGTGACCGCTCGTGACCGACCGGATCGACCTCGACGACCTCGAGACCGACGCCGACGAGGAGGAGACCGACGCGAACCCGGGGGACTGGATCTGGCGCGGCGAGGGAACGCCGGAGGAGGAACCGGAACCGACCCGCGCGGCAGGAGCCACGACGGAACCGGAGACGGCCGATTCCGGGGACGACGGGGACGCGACCGAGTCGGACTCCCAGCCAGCGCCCCGGGTTCCACGGGACGACGCGAGCAAACCGGCCGGCATCCCGACCGAGCATGGCGGAGCCGGTGCGGGTGCGGTGGCTGGAACCGGGACCGGGACCGAGACCGACGTCGGCACCGGAAACGAAACGAACGGCGAACCGCGCCCCGCCGGCTCGGCCGCGGAAGGCCCGCACGGCGGCGGGGTCGACGACATGACGATGGCGTTCACGTACGACGCGCTCGAGCGGTTCGCCGACCCTGCGGCGGTCTTCGCGGCGGCATCGGGGTGGGCCGACTGGATCGGGATCGTCGGCGACGTCGAGACTCACCGTATCACGAAGTTCCAGCGAACCCACGGCGTCGACGCCGACTTCTTCACCGGCAGCGGCACCGATCCGGCCGAGCGACTCCGGGGGATCGACCGGACGTCGATGTTCTACGCCGAGCGGATGGTCGTCGTCGGCCTCGAGGACGCCGACGACGATCGGCCCGACTCCAGCGGCGAGGCGATCGCCGACGCCGCCGACTGGGAGTTCGTCCCGCTCGAGACGGCCGCGGAGAAAGCGGACTGGGAGCTAGAGTAGCCACTGAAAGTCAATGCACACCCGATCGCACGACAGCTGTGCGATCGGTGTGTAAATCGTTTCAGTTGTTACTATAGAGTAGGCGAGAGTCGGCCGTCTTCCCAGCGGCCCATCATCTCGAGAGCGATTCGTCCTCCGGCGCGAGTTGGTCGCCTGCCTCGAGCCCTACAGCAGAAAACTCCCGACGAGGGCGACGACGAAGAGCGCGCCGAGGACGCCGACTATCTTGGACGGGTAGTCCGACCCCTCGGTTGCGGTCGGGGTTCCGAAGACCACGCCGAGGAGTCCGACGACGGCCACGATCAGTACCGCGACGGCGTAGATCGAGTACAGGAGGCTGGCCATGGGGACCCTTCCGTATCCGATCACGTAAACCCCAGCCCGGCAAGGTGAGGGTCCGACGCTGGCACTCGAGGCCGGACGGGCGAAAACGGGGTTGGGGGTTAGCCGTCGCTGGTGCCGTCCTCCCCGTCACCGGGGTCGCCGCGTTCGTCCCGTTCCGATGGTTCGCCGCCGTCGGATCGCGCCGTTCCGCCAGGGTCGCCGCCGTCGGCGGCCGTCCCCGAGGGCTGTCGTTCCCGTTCCCGTTCCCGTTCCCGTCGCTGGCGCAGGTACCGCGCCCGCAACACGTTCCCGTACATCGAGAGCACGAGTCCGAGCAGCAACACGAAGATGCCGGCGTTGATCCCGATCGTCCGGAGGACGCTGCCCTCACCGAACACCAGCCTGTCGGGGACCGGATAGCCGCCGTACTCGAGGCTCGCCATCATCACGCTGACGACGCCGACGACGACCAACACGGCCGTCACGTTCATCGCCCACCGCCAGGAGGGGCGGCGGCGAAGCCGCTCGATGCCGGTCGACTCGTACTCGTCGGGGTCGTCGTGGAAGTTCGGTGTCTGGTCTTTCGGAAGGAACGCCTTCATCTCGACCGGGTAGAACGCGGGGTGGAGCCCGTGCTCGAACGTGTGGAACATCACGCCCATCAGCATGATGATCCCGAGCAGGCCGTGGAACGCCACGAAGGCCATCGCGGCCGACTGGGAGTTGTAGACGTCGATCAGCCAGGTCTTGCGCCAGATGAGCAACCCGGTGACCATCAACAGGACCAGCTCCACGGTGAAGATCCAGATGACGCCTTTCCCGATGTAGGATATCAGCGGCGTCTCTTCGGCCTTGAACCCCGCGAACTGGCGTGCCGCGGGGTGGCGCTCGTCGGCCATTCCGAGGGCGAACTTGACGTCCTGGAGGAACGCCCAGAGGTCGTCCGGGCTGGGGAGGATCGCACTGAAGTTCCCCCTACTCGAGGACCGGAGCAGCATGAACGGAACCCAGAACCCGGTGAGGGCGATCAGCGCGAAGCCGGCCGCGCGGTGGATCGAGAGCACGCCCTCGTTGCCGCCCATCAGTTCCACCAGCCACCACAGTTCGGTGTTGAACGCGATGGCGTACCCCGTAAAGAACAGGACGAACACGGTCAGCGCCAGCAGCGAGTGGAACGTCGTGGTGACCCGCGAGAACTTGCCGTGATCGAGGTTTGTCACGAGCGATCACCCCCGAACTCTCGACCGTCGCCGCGGTCGTCGCTTTTGGTCCGGTCGCCGCCGTCCGTCGCCGCCGCGGCCTCCTGCGTACGGGTCCCGCCCGGCGGTTGCATCCGCGCTCCGAGCCGCCGGAACGCCGCCCAGTGGATGAACACCATCAGGAGGATGAAGATCCCCATTACGACGTCCGCGAAGTGGACGAGCACGATCAGCCACTCGAGGACGGTTTCGGTGTTGCCGGCGACCCAGTCGGCCCCGATTCCACCGCCCTCGACGGTCGGCCGGATCCGCAGGATCTCCTCGAAGAAGGGGGCCCACCCGGAGACGAACGCGATGGAGCCGGCCGCAAGCGCCAGGCCGATCAGCGCGCTGACCCAGAACGCGATGCGATCGGAGCGGCCGCCGGACGCGGCGTTGGCGCGGTCGGGTTCGCGCTCCGGTTCCGGTCGTTCGTCCGTCTCGGGCGCTGTCTCCTCCTGTTCCGGTGGTCGTTCCTCGCCGCGGCCGCCGTCGGGCCGCTGCCCGTCGGCCCGGTCGGCGGGACTCGAGGCGTCCGCCGGCGCGTCGCCCGTGGCGTCCGCCGTTCGGTCGCGGTCCTCGGGCGGTCGATCGTCGCTCATCCCGCATCACCCGACTCGAAGAACTGCGCCCCCTCCTCGCCGAAGATGATCTCCATCGCCTCCCGGTTGAAAAACGGCTGGCTGTCCCGGGACTCGAGTTCGTCGGCGATCTCGCCCGCGCCGCCGACAAGGATCGCGTCGGTCGCACACTCCTCGGCGCAGGCCGGCCCCTTCCCGACGTCCTGGCGCTGGCGACAGCCGGTACACTTGTCCATGATGCCGCCGGTGCCGAAGATCCGGGCCGAGCCGTCGTCGCTGTCGGGGAACTGCGGCGCGCCGAACGGACACCCCGACAGGCAGTACTGACAGCCGACACAGAGGTCCTCGTGGACGGTCACGAACTCGTCGTCCTCTTTCTGGAGGGCGTTCGTCGGGCAGACCGAGACGCAGGGCGCGTTGTGGCAGTGGTAACACTGCATCGGCAGGCTCGTCTCGCCGGGGTTCTCGCCGGCCTCGAGGCGACCCGTTTTGTCGGCGTTTTCGCCCTGCGGGCCGGCGGTCCCCTCGGCCATGGTCATGATGTCGATACGCTGGTTGTCGATCTCGCGGTCCCAGGTGCGTTTGCAGGCGACGACACAGCCACCGCAGTCGATACAGGCTTCGACGTCGGGGAAGATCCGCATCCCCTCGCCCGTGCTCATCACGCCCTCGCTCATCACCTGTCCGGTCCGGTCGCTCCGTTCTTGGGTCATAGTCGTTCGCCTCCTTCGTACAGGTCCCACTCGCGGACGTCGTACTGCTTCTGTGTGCCGAGCCCGTTCTGGTCCTGCGGATAGTCGATGAACGCCATGTCGTGGGCCTCGACGACCTCCTGGGTCGCCTTCTGGACGTGGACGACGCCGGATTTCGTCTCCTGCATCTGGGTCTCGGCGTCGAACCCGCTCGGCGTGATGATGTTCGCGCTCTCGCCGATCGCGAGCGGTTCGGTTCCCTCGGGCCAGTTCGCGCTCTGGTCCTCGCCGTGGAAGACGCCGCCCCAGTGGTACGGCAGGAAGATCTCCTCGTCGTTGACGCGGTTGGTCACCTTCGCCTTGACGAGGATCGTCCCCTTGTCCGCGGACTCGACGACGACGTGGTCTTCGCCCCCGACGACGTCTAACTCCTCGGCCAGGTTCGGGCTGATCTCCGCGTACATGTGGGGCTGCCGGTCGGCGGTGTACTTGTTGTTTCGCGTCTCGGCGCCGCCGCCCTGATGTTCGACCTGCCGGCCGGAGGTGAGGATCACCGTCCGGCCGCTCTCGGCGTCGCTACCGAGTTCCGTGTGGACGGCTTCGGTCGCCCGCTGCTGGACGGTGGCGTTGTTCTGGTCGAGCCGCCAGAAGTTGTTCTGCTCGCCGTTGGCCGGCCACTCCTCGACGAGGTCCGGCCGGGGGCTCTCGACGGGTTCGCGGTGGACCGGCACCGTATCGAGGAAGTTCCAGACGACGGCCCGCGCCTTGCCGCGTCCGGTCGGCGGATCCGGTTGCGGGTTGTCGTACTCCTCGTACTCCGAGGGATCGACCTCGAGTTCGTCGCCGTACTCCTCGTCGACCGCCTGTGCCGCGTCGTACACCGACTCCTCCTCGTCGAGGGCCATCTCGACCGGCAGCGTCTGGGTCGACGGATCCGTCAGGTCGTCCGGCAGCAAGGTTGCGTAGCCGGGATACGACGGGACGCCCTCGATCTCCTGGTCGTCCCACCACGGCGCCTCGAACGAGTCGGCGATCAGGTCGAGGCCCTCCTCCCCCCGCTGATCGTAGGTCTCCTGCATCGGGTACTCCTGGTCGACGTTCATCTCCTCCCACTCGTCGGGCGTCGGGGCCTGTGTCCCCCAGTTCTCCCGGAAGTCGTGGCCGCCGTCTCGGGGGTCGGCCTCCTTCGTCCAGATGATCGGCGAGCCGGGATGGTCGTCGCCCCAGTAGGGCCAGGGCAGCGACCAGTAGTCGCCGTCCACGGGGGTCCCCGTGTTCTGGGCGCGCAGGTCCTCGGTACTGAACGCCCAGTCGTACTCGTGGTGCTGCTGGAGCTTCTCGGGTGACTGCTGGTAGCCGATCGATCGGACGCCGAGGTTGATCTCCCGGAGCGCGTCCTCGTAGGAACTGCGGCCGTTGTGGACCGCCTGCCCGGTCCCCCAGTCGAAGTGTTCGCCAAAGCCCATGTACTGGGCCAGTTCCTGGAAGATCTGGAGGTCCGGCTTCGAGTTGTGTGCCGGCGTCGCGACCGCCTCGCTCCACTGGACCGACCGGTGGGAGTTGGTCACCGACCGCACGTGCTCGTACTGGCTCGAGGCCGGCAACAGGAGGACGTCCGCGTCGTCGGGGAGGGTACCGGCGACCGCGGGGAAGACGTCGACGACGACCAGCAGGTCGAGTTCCTCCATCGCCTGTTTCATTCGGTCCATCTCGGAGATGGAGTTCGCCGAGTGCCCCCAGAAGAACGCCATCTTCAGCGGATCGGGCTGATAGAGCTCCGACTCGAGTAGCCGATCTTCCTGTCCGAGTGCGGCCTCGTACCAGCGGGCGACGGTCAGCCCCTTCTGGAACATCATCGACCGCGGGTCCGGTTCCTCGAGTGCCGTCTCCTGGTCGAGACCGCTGTCCTCGCCTTCCTCCTCGGCTTCGGTTTCGGGTTCACCGTCCTCGTCTTCCGGGTCGGACTCCTCCTCCTCGACCTGAGCCGGCACCTCGAGACCCTGCCACATCTCGTCGGGCATCCGCTCGAACCGGTCGTACAGTTCCCCGAAGGAGGTGCTCCCGCTGGTCCAGGGGCTGCGGTCCCAGACGTCGGCCCAGTGCTCCCACGACCCCGGCGCGTCGACGCCGTAGTAGCCCGGCAGGATGCTCGCGTCGACGCCCATGTCGGTCGCACCCTGCACGTTCGCGTGGCCGCGCATCACCTGCAGGCCGCCGCCGGATCGGGCCGCGCTCCCGGTCGCGAGGCTGAAGATGGCGTACGCGCGGATGTTCTGGGTCCCGTTGTTGTGCTGGGTGCCGCCCATCGCCCACTCGACCTGGATGTGGGGGCTGTTCTCGACGATCAGGTCGCCGATCTCCGCCAAGTCGCCCTCGTCGATCCAGGTGATATCGGAGACCGTCTCGAGGTCGTACTGGTCGAGTTCCGACTCGACGTCCGGCCACCCCATCACGCGGCCCTCGAGGAACGCGTCGTCGAGTTCGCCCTGCTCGCGGACGTAGTTGAGCAGGCCGAAGACCAAGGCGACGTCCGTCCCCGGCCGGAGGCGGTAGAAGTAGTCGGCGTGGGCCGAGGTCTTCGTGTACCGGGGGTCGATCGAGACGATGGTCCCGCCGCGGGCTTGCCCCTCGAGGATGTGCTGCATCGCGATCGGGTGGGACTCGGCGGGGTTCTGTCCGAGGATGATGAGCAGATCGAAGTTGCGGTAGTCGTTGATCGTGTTCGTCATCGCGCCGAAGCCCCACGTATTGGCGAGGCCGGTGACGGTCGGCGAGTGGCAGA
The DNA here is from genome assembly GCF_000226975.2 of Halobiforma lacisalsi AJ5. Taxonomy (NCBI): domain Archaea; kingdom Methanobacteriati; phylum Methanobacteriota; class Halobacteria; order Halobacteriales; family Natrialbaceae; genus Natronobacterium; species Natronobacterium lacisalsi. Next base: position 40,948 of record NZ_CP019285.1, read on the forward strand.
TCCGCGCCTGGTGGTCGACGTTGTTCGTCCCCATGAACGCCGCGAACTTGCGGCTGGCGTAGGCCGCCTCGTTCGAGTGGTGGGCGCTTCCCATCAGCATGACGCTCTCGCGGCTGTACTCGTCGATCGTCTCCTCCCACGTGTCCGCGATCTCCTCGTATGCGTCCCCCCAGGAGACCCGTCGCCACTCGCCGTCGACCTTGCGCATCGGGTGTTTCAGTCGCTTGGGCGAGTGTTCGGTCTCGAGGATGCCCGCCCCCTTCGAACAGAGCGAGCCGTTGTTGATCGGGTTCTCGAACCACGGCTCCTGGCCGACGAAGGAGTTGCCGTCCTTGACCGCTTTGAACCCACAGCCGACGGCACAGTAGTTACAGATAACCTTCTCGGTCTCGGTGCCGCCCGAAACGCCGTCGTTCGCGTCCGACTCCTGGGTTCCGCCCAGCGCGTGCCCGGACGCGCCGCCGCCGAGGAACAGCCCCCCCGCGAGGGCGCTGGCTTTCATGAACGAGCGCCGGTCGAGGTCGATGGTGACCGGATCGTCCTGCACGCTCATAACGCGCCCCCGATCGCTACGTCCCGCGTCGTTCGTTCCGGCGTGTTATAGAGACCCATACCTAGCGCCAACGTCCGGACCGAGGGTTATGAATATTCACACGGGAAATGCGTGCAAGGGTCGCAGTAGTAGCGGATTATTTGGAACGTCCTCTGGAATACGCAAAGTAATACGGAATATAAGTTCAACTACGAGTTATTTTCACGCTCGAGTGACACAACGCTATTACAGTGCCATGGTATAGCGCAACGAGATGAACGTAGGGAGTTTCGTCTGTTCCTGTGCCGACACGTGCGAGGTCGATCTCGAGGCCGCACGCGAGGGAATCGAGGACGTCGACGTCGCGGCGAGTTCGAGCCTGCTGTGTACCGACGGGTTGCCCGCGATGGAGGAGGTGATCGACGAGTACGACCTGGACGAGGTGATCGTCACCTGCCCCGAGGAAGGCGTCCAGCGGAAACTCGAGCGCGTCGCGGAGCAGCAGGGCGTCCACCCGGACGCAGTCTCGTTCGTCGACCAGCGCGAGGGCGCGGGCTGGGTCCACGACGAGGCGGGCGCGACGGCAAAGACTGCGCGCATGATCAACGCCCGCACGGCCGGCCTCGAGGCCGAGTCGATTCCCCGGACGATCACGAGCGACGCCGGCGACAGCGTCGCGGTCGTCGGCGACCCCGAGACGGCCGCCGCGCTGGCCGACGACGCCGACGTGACGCTGATCGCCGACGGCCGCGAGTACGTCGACAGCGGGGCCGACCTCGGGGACGTGACGATCGAACGGGGCCGCGTCGTCGGCGTGGACGGCCGCTTCGGCGAGTTCACCGTTCGCCTCGAGTCCCGCGTCACCGAGGACTGCATCTCCTGTATGAAGTGCGTCCGCGAGGGGCCCGACGGCGCGGTCACCCGCTACCCCGTCGACATCGATCCCGACGCGCCGGGCGGGGCGTGGACCGACGTCTGCCCCACCGACGCCATCGAGATGGACGGCGTCGAACGGGACCTCGAGTTCGACCAAATCGTCTACCCGGCCGCCGACCGCCGCACGCGGGGCGGCCGCATCGGGTTCTACACCGCGCCCATCGATCCGGCGACGATCTCGGCCGTGCGAAAGCACCTCGGCGGGATCGAGACACCCGCCCACCTCGACCTCGAGATGGACGTCTGTGCCGCGGGCGACTCGAGCCAGATGGGCTGCAACGAGTGCGTCGAGGCCTGCCCCCACGACGCCGTCGAGCGGTCCCGGATCGACGAGGTCGAGTTCCACGAGGACGTGTGTCAGAACTGCGGGGCCTGTACCAGTTCCTGTCCGACCGGGGCGACCCGGCTTCGCGAGCCATCGAACGAGCGCATCGCCCGCGAGGTCGAGGCGCTGTGCCGGCCGACCGACGAGGAGGGCGGCTGGCTGCTGGGCCGGTCCGAGTCGGACGTCGAGGCCCCGATCGTCGCCTTCGTCTGCTCCGAGGAGGCCGACGACGCCCTCGCCGAGTACGGCCGCCTCTCGGCCGCGGGGAAGGTCGACGTCGAGTACCCGCCGATCCTCCCGGTGCGCGTGAACTGTACCGACACCGTCGGCGAGGCCCACGCGATGCACGCGCTCGCCTGCGGGGCCGACGGCGTCGCGATCGTCGGCTGTGGCGGCGACTGCCGACACTCCGGGCCGGAGCCGAAGGCCGACCTCGTCGACGGACTCAACCGGGCGACCCGGGACCTCGGGATCGGCGAGCGGGTCGCGTTCTTCGCGCCCGACGCGGCCGACCCGGGCGCGTTCGTGGAAGCGATCTCGACGTTTGCCGTCGAACTCGAGCCCTCGCCGATTCCCGAGGGCGAGCACGAGGCCAGCGGGGAGATCGACACTGATCCCGGCAGGGAGAACCCTCCCTTCGACAGCCACGGCTGGACGTTAGAGAGCGTGCGGGCGATCCTCGAGCACGTCGACCCCGAGCGCGACGTGATCCGGGGACTGAAGGACTTCGGCCGGATGGCCGTCGACGACGCCTGTACGTTCACGCCGACGTGTTCGACCATCTGCCCGACCGACGCGATCCGTCGAAACGAGGACGAGGCAGCCCTCGAGTTCAACCACGAACGCTGCGTCAACTGCGGGCTCTGCGAGGAGGGCTGCGTCGAGGACGCCATCACGATGCACGACGGGCTCCACCTCTCCCTGCTTCCGGAACGCCGCGACGACGAGCCCTGGACGACGGTCTACGAGGGTTCGATGCGGGAGTGTATCCACTGCGGCGAGCCGTTCGCGAGCGAGGGGACCGCGCAGAAGATCGAGGGCGAGGTCGGGGACGTCGTCGCCGGGCTCGCACCGACCGCATCGGGCAGCGTCTTCGACTACTGCGACGACTGCCGCGCACAGCTGCTGTACGATCGCGGCGAAGCCGGAGGTGGAGGTGAGGGCCGATGAGCGTCGACCAGGAGGCCCTCTACGAGGCGCGGCTCGAACTGGTGAACTTCCTGATCGACGCGTTCGCCGACGTGCCGAGCCGGGAGTTCGTCGAGACGCTGCTGGACGACGAGATCACCGTTCCGGACGGGAGCGTCGGCGAGCCGCTCGATCGTGGGTTCGAGCGACTCGAGGCGTTCGTGGAGAACAACGAGGACCGCGACGTCGAGGCGGTCCGGGACGACCTCGAGCGGGAGTTCACGCGGCTGTTCGTCGGGCCGCGGCCGCCGATCCTCCCCCACGAGACCTACTACCGCGAGGACACCGACTTCCGCGGAGCGGGGCTGGCCGAGGTCGAGGCAAGCTACGGCGCCGCCGGCTGGTCCCCGCCGGAGGACTACCCCGAGGAGAACGATTACGTCGCCGTAGAGCTGGCCTTCCTCCGGAATCTCGTGCGGCGACAACGCGAGGGCTACGAGGAAACGTTCGGTTACCAGCGGGTCTTCCACGAGGAACACCTCTCGGAGTGGATCGACGACCTTGCCGACGACGTCCGCGAACGAACCGAGGAACCGTTCTACGAGGCGGTCGCCGACCTACTCGAGGGCTACGTCGCGTTCGAGGAGGAGATCGCGATCGGGATGGCCTGAGTTGGGAGTCGCACCCGGACTATCGCTCGGCCGCCGTCTCTTCGGCCTCGTCGTCGGATTCCTCGTCGTCGACGAACCCGGCGAGTACCTCCTCGGAGAACGAGACCTCGCCGTCGCACTCGCCGTCGTTGACGTAGTGGGGTGCCGTGTGCGTCCAGACCTTCTTGTTGCGCTTCTCGTCGATGCCGGCGGTCGTCTCCCAGTTCGTGTGACCCATGGTGTACGTGTGAGCCGCTCGCACGGAAATAGTTGATCGACGGTTCGCCCGTATTTCATCGCCGGCGACTGGTTCGACGCCGCTCGAGTGGTGCTATCGACCGGGACGGGGGTCGTCCGGCGTCGATTCCGAACCGGTCCCCCCGTCCTCGAGGAACGCCCGCGCGAACAGGTCGACGTGCATCTCGAGGACGTCCGCGGGGTCGACGCCGTGTGCGTCGGCCTGCCGCTCGAGGAACGCGGCGAGGTCGTCGCTCGGCTCGTGGCGGATCGTCCCGCCGTCGATGTCGACCTCGAAGGTGACGTCGGTCTCGCCGGCCACGAGGTGTTCGATCTCGAGCAGGGCCTGTTCGGCCTTGACCTCGAGGGCGTCCTCGACGTCCATGAGGCGGTCGTCGCCCCACTCGGCCGCGGCATCACGGAACCGGTCGCTGACGGAGATGGCGATCGGAGACGTCATCCGGACGCGGCACCTCCGTCCGTCGCACTCGAGCGGCGTGGTTCGTCCCGTAGCGAACAGGAACGGCGAGTCGCCGGTTCGGAGCGTGGATCGGGGGACATCGAGAATCACTCCTCCGGCGGCCACTCCCCCGGCGCGGGATCCGGCTCGCCGAGTTCGGCGAACGCGACGAGGACGAGCGCCAGGAACGCGCCCATCACGATCAGGCCCATCAGCCCGCCGAAGCCGTGCTGGCCGACCCAGCTACCGGGCGTGACCCCACGCATCTGGCTGACGATCTGAGCCCCGACGACGCCGGTCCACACCGCCGCGAACAGGAGGCCGAACGCGACCAGGGGGTTGTGCTCGACTGCGGTTCGAAATCCCATGGGCACCCTTCTCCGACCGCCCTGAAAACGGTCGGCGTTACCGTTGCAACCCCGACCGTCTCGAGGGCGACCGGCGACCCGGTACGTATCAGGTGAGGATCTCCGCGGTCTCCGGGGAGAGTTCGACCGAGACGTCCTGACGCGTCTGATCGGCGATCTGATCGAGGTTCCGCGTCAGTACCTCGAGGATGTCCTCGGGTTCGGGATAGACGAGCACGTTGTCGTCGTCGTCCTCCATGACGAGTTGCGTGTCGTTGATCTGGACCTGGTTCTCACCGATGCCCGCGACGTAGACCGACAGCGCCTCCGCGCCGCCGCTGTCGCCCTCCTCGACCATCGTCACGTACAGGGAATCGATCTCGATCAGGTCCTTGTATTCCCGGATCGTCCGCGCACACTCGACCATGTCCTTGGTCACCGCCGTCTTCCGCGGGTTGCCGTGATCCCCCTCGTAGCAGTGCTTGCAGACCCGAAGCTCCATTCGCATGTGATCCGCTACCAGAAAACCGCTGATAAGGGTTCGCCCGGAAGGAGCACCCTATCGGTCCCCGACGGTCCGGACGGATCGCTGCCGTCCCCCTCGATGCCCCGGCAGACCGGAACGGACCGACGCCGCGAACGCGATCAGAGGTGTTCGTCGAGGAAGTCCGCGATCTCGGAGTAGGCCTTGATGCGGTTCTCGAGTTTCGAGAAGCCGTGGCCCTCGTCCTCGAAGATCAATTTGCGGACGGGAACGCCCTGCTCCACTGCCTGCTCGGCGATCTGCTCGGCCTCGCCGACCGGCACCCGGGGGTCGTTCTCGCCGTGGAGAACGAACAGCGGGGCCTCGATGTTCTCGACGTTGTTCGTCGGCGAAATCTCCTCCAGGAACTCGCGGTCGTCCTCGAGGCTGCCGTACTCGGCCTCGCGGAGTTCCCGGCGCCAGTCGCCGGTGTTCTCGAGGAAGGTGACGAAGTTGGCGATGCCGACGACGTCGACGCCGGCCGCCCAGAGGTCCGGATACTCGGTCAGCGCGGCGAGCACCATGAAGCCGCCGTAGGACCCCCCTTTGGCGGCGATCCGGTCGGGATCGATCGCGGGGTGGTCCCCCAGCCACTCGACGCAGGCCTCGATGTCGGCGACCGAGTCCATCCGCTTCTCGACGTCGTCGAGGGCGGCGTAGTCGGCGCCGTAGCCCGAGGAGCCGCGAACGTTCGGTTCGAAGTAGGCGTAGCCACGGTCGAGGAAGTACTGCTTGACGCTCGAGAACGAGGGCCGGCGCTGGCTCTCGGGGCCGCCGTGGATGTCGACGATGACGGGCGCGCCGTCGCCCCCGTTCCCAGCGGGGTCGTCCGGAAGCGTGAGGAAGCCGGGCACCTCCAACCCGTCGAAGCTCTCGACGTGGACCAGTTCCGACTCGTCGAAGGTCTCCCGCGGAATGCCGGCGGTCGGCGCGTCGGTCCAGCGTTCGGTCTCGCCGGTCTCGATATCGACGACGAAGACGTTCGTGTTGACCGCATCGCCCGTCGTCGACACCGCGAACCGTTCGGCGTCGGGGTCGAAACTCACGCCGCCGGAGACGCCGCCCGGCAGGTCCGGTTCGGGGAACGTCTCGAACGCGGTCGGGTCGTCGGCATCGAACTCGCCGACGGTCAACTCGGTGTACCCCTCGACGTTCCGCGAGTAGACGAACCGCCCCGTCTCGTCGTCCAGCGCGATGCCGTCGACGTTCCACCCCTCGCCCTCGACGACCGTCTCGAGGGTCTTCGTCTCGAGGTCGAGGTAGGCGAGATAGAGCGTGTCCGCGTCGCCGTGGTCCGTAACGAGGTAGATCCCCTCACCGTCGGGCGCCCAACTGGCGCTCTGATACCGGACGTCGCCGTCGTGGGGCGTGAGGTGCTCGAGTTCCTCCGTCTCGAGGTCGAGCACGTACAGGTCCTGGTCGAAGTTGGAGTACGCCTGCGAGACCAGCAGCCGGGAGTCGTCGGGGCTCCAGCCTGCAAGCGAGAGCCAGCCGTCGCCCTCGTAAACGAGTCGCGCGTCAGCGGGAGACGTCTCGTCGCGACCCTGTACGTAGATGTCGAAGACGGACTCGTCACGACGATTGGAGGCGAACGCGAACCGGTCGCCGTCGTGGCTCCAGCCGCCCCAGCGGTGTTTAGCCTCGGGCTTCGCCGTCAGGTTCTCGATCTCGCCCGTCTCGGCGTCGAGCCGGTAGAGCTGGGCGCGCTCGTTGCCGCCCTCGTCCATCCCGAAGATCAGTTCCGGCCGCTCGGGCGACCACGAGGCGAACGATACGGCGTCCTCGTAGAACGTCCGCTGCTCGGGCCACTCGCGGGGCCCCTCGAGCGTCCAGACCTGGGCCGTCCCGGTCGTGTTCATCAGGAACGAGAGCCGATCGCCGTCCGGCCCGAACGACGCGCCGTAGGCGCTGCGAACGTTGAGGTAGCGCTCGATGGCGTACGGTCCGGCGGCGTCGCCCTTCGACTCGGAATCGTCGGCGTCGGAACGCGAACTCATACCCGGTCCCTATCGACTCGAGGAGGTAGTCGTTTGGGTTCCGGCGGTTCGGACCGTTCGCCGTCCGCTCGCCGATAGCGACCGATACGGCAGTGTAACCCGGACCTACGTCCGTCGACGGCGATCGGTCTCCGCTGTGGGGCGACGCTACTCGCGTCGGTGGCGAACGGGCTCCGGCGGTCGCCGAGCCATTGCTGTGCTTAACAAAGCCCTCCCGGGGCACACTCCGGACCGATGGGAAACGCCAACGCAGCCCTGGAAACGCGCGACGTCGCGACGGTGCTGGTGACGGTGGTCGTCGTTCTGGTCGCGTTCGGCGCGACGGTTGCGGTGGTCGGACCCGAGTTCGCGAGTACCGATCCGACCGCGTCGACGGACGGAGACGTCGAGCAAATCGGCGCAGACGACCCGGCCAGTGACGCCGGGTCGTCCGCGACGAATGAGAGCGACTTCGACGACCCCGATTCCGAGAGTGACGACGAAGAGAGCGACGAGGACGCCGACGGAGGTGGCGAGGACTCGAGTTCGGACGATGACGTCGACGATGCCGACGCTGACGGCGAGGACACCGAGACACCGTCGGACGACGACGAACGGGACGGTGATGAGGAAGACGAGAGAGGGGACGAAGCCGATGACGAGGACGAGGACGAAGACGAAGCCGAAGACGAGCAAGAGGACGAGGACGAAGCCGATGACGAGGACGAACAGGAAGAAAGTGATACTGAGGACGAAGACGAGCGAGAGGACGAGGACGAAGACGAAGATGAAAACGAAAACGACGCCAACACCGTCGACGAAACCGATTCGACGCCCGAATCAACCGGGGGAGACGACGGCGACGAGGACGACGGCATAGAGTCCGTCTTCGACGACCTCGATTCCATCGTCGACGACGTCCTCGAGGAGGCCGAACAGGACGACTAACTTTCCCACCTCCCGGTCCAGTCGAAATTCCGTCCGTGCTGTCCTCGAAGTAATATCGCATCGATCATCGTTCGCGCTCGCTGCAAGACCTTCGAGTGACTGTAAGCGAGGTCGCGTCCTCGAGCCGAGGACTCTATCACGGATTTCCAGGCCGTTCGCCGACATGTAACGGTGCTAAACGACGGTCCGTATCGTTTCATCGCGTCTAATCCGAACTTGGGAGTGCGCTTTCTTGGAACTTTATTCCTGCCGGATCTATCTGTATAAAATCGTTGTCGGTAGTGTGCTGTCTGCCGACCATAACAAAGTGAAACTCGACTGTGAATTGTACCGGCGTTCGGTATCATGAGAGACACAGAGCCATCGCACAGGAAACGGGGAGGACCAACACCCGCGCTACCGAAACCGTCGCTACTGCTGGTGACGACGATGCTGATCGTGGGCATGACCGCCGCGACCGCTGGGGTGGCGGCAGGGGGAGCCGCGCAGGCCACCGAGCAAGAGGTCGGAAACGACCTCCCGGTGACGGAGTGGTGTGACGACGGGACGAACTATCTCCTCCTCGAGAACCCGACGACCGAAGCCGTAGACGTGAGCACGGCCTGGACGGGGAACGCTGACGACGCGACCTCGATCCAGGTCGAGAGCGAACGGTTCTCGGAGGCGGGTGCTGAAGCCGATGCGCAAGCGGCACGGACCCAGCTTCGGACCGACGTCGACACCGACGATACGGGCACGACGTACACGCTGACGCTTACCGTTCCGGCCGACGGCTACCTGCTGTTCGTCGACCTGCCGGACGGGGCGTACGAGTTCTCGACGGAGAGCGAGGACGCGACGCTCGAGCGAACCGAGGTCGAACTCGAGTGCGAGACGGCGGTCGACGACGACGGGAGCGAGACGGAACGTGCAGCCGACGACGTCAACGTCGACATCGACGTCGACGTCGAGATACCGCCCGCAGTGAGCGAGGGAATCGACGCGTACGAAGACGAGATAGCAGCGGTCGAGTCCGACGGTTCGTTCCTCGTGCTGTCGGCCGATTCGGACCTGAAGCACGTCACGAAGTACGTCATCACGCTCGAGAAACTGGACGTCGATGACGCTGTCGCGGGGCTCGAGAAAGTCGTCGAGGACGGAAAGGAGGGTAAGACGGGGAAGAAAGACGAAGGGATCGTCGGCGAGCGGAAAGATCAAGAGAAAAGTACTGCCGAAGATCGGCCGGTCGACGAGAAACCTGTCGAGGAGAAAGCTGAGAAGGAGGCTGCTGAGAAGAAGGGGCCCGTCGAGAAGAAAACCGAGAAAGAACCGGTTGAGAAGAAAACCGAGAAAGAACCGGTTGAGAAGAAAACCGAGAAAGAACCCGTCAAGAAGTCTGCCGAGGAGAAAGTCGAGAAGAAAGAGTCTGCCGAGGAGAAAGTCGAGGAGAAAGAGCCTGCCGAGGAGAAAGTCGAGGAGAAAGAGCCTGCCGAGGAGAAGACCGAGAAGGCCAACAAGACGGACGAGGACAAGAACCGCGAGAAAAAAGACGGCGAGGGCGAAAGTCGAGGAGAAAGAGTCTGCCGAGGAGAAGACCGAGAAGGCCAACAAGACGGACGAGGACAAGAACCGCGAGAAAAAAGACGGCGAGGGCGATAAGAAGGACGGAAAAGAAGGTAAATACGCCGAAAAGTCCCCGGAGGACGGCGACGACAACGAACTCGAGACCGTCCCCGAAGCCGACGAGATCGTCGACGAGGAACTCGAGAGAGCACAGGAGACCGTCGAGGACGTGATGGAGGAAATCGAGGAATCGACGTCGACCGGATAACTCGCGGTCGATCCCGGTTTTTCGCAAAGCGGTAGACCGCGTAGGGAGCTTCGTAGCGCCCGAAGTCGACTCGGATCTGTTCCGAGACCCCGCCAATACGGCGGACAGCGCCGCTGTAGCCGTCACGGCCGAAGACGAAAACGGGGCGAAGCGGCGACGAGCCGTAATGACTCATTGCACGAAAGAAGTGACTTTTTATCCCGTCGCTACGTGCCGCGGCATATGCGCGTCGCCGTCGTCTCGCTGGAAACGGTTCACCACCGCGATACCGAGACGAACTGGCGACTGCAGACGGTCCTCGAGTTGCTTCGGGACGCCGGCCACGACGTCCACGTCTTCTGCGCACGGTTCTGGGACGGCGACGGCCGGACGTTCGAGCGCGACGACGTAACCTATCACGGGCTCGCGGCGGACGTCGACGCCCGGCACTCGTTCGTCGCGCGGCTCCCGGTCGCCCTCGCCTCCCTTGGCCCCGACGTCGTCCACGCGAGCGAGCGGCCGCCGAGCCAGGTGCTCGCCGCGAGTTGGGGCGCGACCCTGGCCCGCGCGCCCGTCCTCCTCGAGTGGTACGGCGACGACGCGCCCGCGAGCGACGGGTGGACCGACTGGGTGACGCGGCGGGCCGATCGGCTCGTCGTCCCATCGGAACTCGTCGCGACCTGGGCCCGGGAACGGGGTGTCGACGGCGACGACATCGAGATCGTCCCGAACCCGATCGACGTCGACCGCATCCGGGACACCCCGGCGGGCGACGCGGTCGACGTGATCTACGCACGGCGACTCGACGAGGGGGCGAACCTCGAGAGCCTCCTGCTCGGTCTGGCCGAACTCCGGGACCGGGAGTGGACGGCGACGGTCGTCGGCGACGGCCCCCGACGCGAGGAGTACGAGCAACTGGCGAGCGACCTCCGGATCGACGACCGGATCACGTTCGCCGGGGAGTGTTCGCTCGAGGAGCGGATCGCCGCCTATCGCGGTGCCCACGTCTTCGCCCAGACGGCCGAACACTGCGTCTTCCCGACGGAGATGCTGCGGGCGCTCGCGGCCGGCTGCGTCGGGATCATCGAGTACCACGTCGACTCGAGCGCCCACGAACTCGTGGAGGGGTGGGACCGTGGGTTCCGGACCACCAGCGAGGAGGAACTGGCCGACGCCATCCTCGAGGCCGGCGATCTCGAGCGCCGCGAGTTCGACGAACGGTTCGCCGACTACGACCGGGACGTCGTTCGGGACCGGTACCTGGCGATCTATCGGTCGCTGCAGGAGTCGAACGGCCTGCTCTGATCACCGGGCAGGAACCGAACGTCGAATCCGAATCGTTCCGGGGCCGTACACGTAGAGGTACTTATATGTCGATCCGTGAGATGTCTTGAGTATGGGTGACGACAGCATCGACCGCGACTGCGAGTTCTGCGAGATCGTCGCCGGCGATCGGGCGGCGAACGTCCTCTACGAAGACGAGACGACGATCGCGTTCCTCGACGACCACCCCGCCGTAACCGGCCACAGCCTGATCGTTCCCCGCGCCCACGAGGGTGAAGTGCTGACGACGGGCGACGCGTCCGGCGTCTTCCGGACGGTCCGGATCGTCGCCGCCGGACTCGAGGAGGCCCTCGAGCCCGAGGGGTTCAGCGTCTTCCACACGAGCGGGCCGCTCGTCGGGAGCGTCGACCACGCACACGTCCACCTGCTGCCGCGGTTCGAGGACGACGGCGTCTCGCTGGCGCTCGCGCGGGATCAACTCCGCGAGGACGAGGCGGATCGGCTCGCCGCCGTGGTTCGGACGGCGATCGACACCGATGACGGCCGCCCATAGCCGTCGGCCGCCGACGTCGTAAGCGTTAGAGGTCGAACTTCGCGGCCGCGGTCTCCATGTCCTTGTCGCCACGCCCCGAGAGGTTGACGAGAATCGTCTCGTGGTCGCCCTCCTCCGCGAGCTGGATCGCCCGCGCGACGGCGTGGCTGGACTCGAGGGCCGGGATGATCCCCTCGGTCTCGCTGAGTTCCCGGAACGCGGCCAGCGCCGCCTCGTCGGTGATCCCGGTGTACTCACAGCGGCCGACCGCGCGGAACATGGCGTGTTCGGGGCCGACGCCGGGGTAGTCCAGCCCGGCCGAGACGGAGTGGACGTCGACCTCGTCGTCGATCACGCGCGTTTTCATCCCGTGGATGACGTCGTCCGTGCCGCTGGCCAGGGGCGCGGCGTGCTTGCTCGAGTCCGAGCCTTCGCCGCCGCCCTCTGCGCCGTAGAACTCGACGGGATCGTCCCGGAACGCGTGGAACAGGCCGATGGCGTTCGAGCCGCCGCCGACGCAGGCGACCGCGGCGTCCGGGAGGCCGCCGGTCCGCTCGAGGAACTGCTCGCGGGCTTCCTCGCCGATGACCGACTGGAAATCACGGACCATCCGCGGGAACGGGTCCGGGCCGACGACGCTGCCCACCAGATAGTGAGTGTTCTCGACGTTCTCCGCGAAGTCCTCGAGTGCGGCGTCGACGGCGTCGGCCAGCCCCTCGTCGCCGCGCGTGACCTCGTTGACCTCCGCGCCCATCAGGCGCATCCGGAAGACGTTCATCTCCTGGCGCTGCACGTCCTTCTTCCCCATGTAGATCTCCGTCTCGAGGTCGAATAGCGCGCCGGCCATCGCGGTCGCGACGCCGTGCTGTCCGGCCCCGGTCTCGGCGATCAGCCGGTCCCGGCCCGTCCGCTCGGCGAGCAGCGCCTGACCGAGGACGTTGTTGATCTTGTGTGCGCCGCCGTGGAGGAGGTCCTCACGCTTGAGGTAGATGTCGGCCCCGTAGCGGTCGCTCAGGTTGGCCGCGTAGTACAGCGGCGTCGGCCGGCCGGCGAACTCCTCGAGGTGGTCCCGGAACTCGGCCTGAAACGCCTCGGTGGTCGCCACGTCGTCGTAGGCGGTCGCCAGTCGCTCGAGGGGTTCCTCGAGCGGTTCCGGAACGTGTCGGCCCCCGTATTCGTCGAACGTCCCCTTCTCGTGTGCACCGTCGGACATACCTGGGGTGTGGCGGTTCACCGTAAAGTAAGTTCCGCGGGTCGCGGTCCGAGAGAGTGAAAGCCGATCGCGTCCGTCCAGTGCTGGCCGGTACGGGATCCGCTCGACTGCCGCTGGTGAGCCCACTGCCCGACGCGACCGCGTCGCCGGTCCCCGGGTCCGGTCTCGAGTGGGCGGCACCCTGACTCGGCACCTCGAGTTCGGGTGAAGCGCCGAGAGTCACGAACCCAGTTGGGTTACCGCTCCGCGACGGCCGGTTCGCCGGGTTCGGTTTCCGTGGTCGCGGTTCGTTCGTTTCCGTCGACGTCGCCGTTCGCGTCCCCGTCGACCGATCCCGTCGTCGGGAGGCCGGAACCGTCGACGAACGCCCGGGTCCGTTCGTGGTGCGGGTTCTCGAAGAACGTGTCCACGTCGTTAGCTTCGACGACCTCGCCGAGGTAGAGGAAGACCACGTCGTCGGCGAGTCGCCGTGCCTGGTCCATACTGTGGGTGACCATGACGATCGTATACTCTTCTTTCAGGTCTGCCAGCGTCTCCTCGACGGTCTCCGCGGAGACGGGGTCCAGCGCCGAGGTGACTTCGTCACACAGCAGGACTTCGGGATCGACGGCCAGCGAGCGCGCGAGACAGAGCCGCTGGATCTGGCCCGTCGAGAGCTCCGCCCCCGGTGCATCGAGTCGGTCCTCGACTTCCTCCCAGAGGTTGACCTTCCGCAGGTATCGCTCGACGCGCTCGTCGAGATCCGCCTTCGACTCGTAGTCGCCGTGGATCCGCAGGCCGTAGGCGACGTTCTCGTAGATCGACAGCGGCAGCGGCGTCGGCTCCTGGGGCACGTAGCCGATCCGCTTGCGGATCTCCGGGACCGGTTCGTCGGCATCGTAGATCGATTCCCCGTTCAGTCGGACGTCGCCGTCTATCTCGACGTTCGGCTGGATCTCGTGGAGACGGTTGAGCGACTTCAACAGCGTCGACTTCCCACAGCCCGACGGGCCGATGATGGCCGTCAGCCTGTTCGGGGAAAACTCGAGGCTGACGCCTTTGACGGCCTCGACTTCGCGGTTTCCAGTGTACGTTACGGCGAGGTTGTCGGTAGTGAGCGTCGCGTTCGTCGTGGGTGATGTCATCGTCATCGGTATCGTTACGAGTGTCTCCCTCCCGGTGCGAATCGAGCGTAGCGGCCGGCCAGCAGTTTCGACGCCAGGATCAGGCCCAGCACGGCGACGATGAGGACGAACGCCGCCGCGTAGGCGTGGGACCGGACCTCGGCGTTGAACGACATCGCCTGGTCGAAGATCAACACGGGCAGCGTCGTCGCCGGTTCGAACGGGCCGGCGGGCATGTTCGTGCTCCGGCCGGCGGTGAACAACACGGTGGCTGCGTCGCCGATGCCGCGGGCGAAGCCCATGACGATCCCCGCGACGATGCCCGGCAGTGCGGCACGAACGGTGATCAGCGAGGTCTCGAACCGCGTCGCTCCGAGCCCGTAGGTCGCCTCGCGGACGGTGTCGGGCGCAGCGCGCAGCGCCTCGTCGGTGTACCGCGTCATGATCGGATACTGGAAGATTGCGATGGCGACGATCCCGAAGAACAGGCTCGTCTGGGCGCCGACGGCGATGATCACCGTCAGCACGAACACGCCGTAGACGATCGGCGGCGTCCCCCAGAGCACGTTGAGGAACATGTTCACCGTCTCGGAGAACTGCTCGCTCGAGTAGTCGCTCTGGAGGTAGATCGCCGTCGAAACGGCCAGGATCGCCGAGACGACCGTCGCCGGACCGACGATGAAGACGCTTCCCAACACGGCGTGGAAGAAGCCGCCCTCGGCCTCGAGCATGTACCGCGACCCCGGCGGCGTGACCGCGATCGCGGGGTCGGTGATGAACACCCGACCGCCCCGGTAGATCGTCACGGCGACGACCATGACCATCACGGCGACGACGAGCGCGGCCGCGCCGCGGACGAGCCAGCCGAACAGGCGCTGTCTGGCGTATCGATCCAGGTCCATCAGTACTGCCACCTCCGTCGGAGCCGGCGACGGACGAGCATCGCGCCGAAGTTGAACAGCCAGACGACGACCACGAGCAGCAGTCCGACGAAGATCAGCGCCGACTGGGTCAGCGGCAGGCTCATCAGTTCGCCGAAGTCGTTGACGATCAGCGTCGGGAGCGTCTGACCCGTCGCGAACGGCGACTCGGGAAGCTGGGTCTGGCCGCCGATCAACATCGCCGGCACGATCGTCGCACCGAAGACGCGTCCGAAGCCGAGCAGAACCGCCGAGAAGATCCCCGGCCCCGCGGCACGCAACAGGACCGAACGGATCGTCTCCCACTTCGTCGCGCCGACGCCCAGCGACGACTCCCGGAGTTCGTCCGGCAGCGCCTCGAGGGACTCGACGGCCAGCGAGATCATGAAGGGGGTGACGACGATGGCCATCACGAGACTGACCGTGAAGATGCCGAGCCCGGTCGCGTCCGAGCCGACCGCGGGCGCGATGTAGTCGCCCACCAGCGGGACGACGACGATCAGGGCGACGAGTCCGAAGATGACGCTCGGGATCGCCGCGAGCACGTCGATGAACGACGAGACGAGCGTCTTGGTTCGCCCTTCAGCGTACTCGGCGATGTAGATCGCCGCGAGGATCGCGATCGGCGTTCCCATCGCCATCGAAAGCAGCGTGACGTAGAGCGTGCCGACGATCGCCGGCAGGAACCCGAACTCGTTCTGCGCGGGATCCCAGTTCGACGAGGTCAGCGCCTGGACGACCGAGTACTCGGCGAGCAACGGCAGCGACTGGTACAGCAGCGTCAGGACGATCAGGGCGAACAGCGCGACCGCGAAGTAGCCGGCGCCGCCGAACCAGTAGCCGCTCAGTCGCTCGGCGAGCAGCCGTCGACCCAGGCGGCTCGAGCCGTCGGCCGTCGATTCCGTTTCGGTCGAACCCGTCATCGCTGGGCTCACGGCCCCTCGGCCAGGTTCTCCTGTGCCTCCTCGAGCCGCGCGTCCTCGAGCGGCACGTAGCCGTTCTCCCTGACGTATGCCTGACCGTCGGTGAGGACCCACTCGACGAAGTCGTAGGCCTCGTCCTCGAACGGGCCGTTCGAGGCGAGGAACATCTCGCGGGCCGGCGGGGCCGGGTACTCGCCCGCCTCGACGGCGGCGAGGAACTCGTCGCGAGTCTCGTAGAAGTCCTCGTCCTCGGAGAGCCCCTCGCCGTCCCGGTCCAGCGGGACGGGCCGGATGTTCCCCTCGAGTTCGCCGCTCGAGAGGTCGTAGACGTAGTTGATGTTGTTCAGCGAGATGGCGTTCTCGTTGCTGCCGACGGCCTCGGCGACCGGCTGGTCGCCGTTGTGGTTGGCGTCGGCCAGCTCCTCGAGTTCCGACTCGGTGTACGCGCCGTCCTCGCCGGCGAGGAAGTCGCCCCACTGCTTGTACGCGGCCGAGGCATCAGAACGGCCGTAGACGGTGATTTCCTCGTCGACGTCCGCGTCGACCAGGTCGCCCCAGTTGGTGATCTCCTTGGTGAAGACCGCCTCGAGTTGCTCGCGGGTCAGGCCGTCTTCCTGTAGCTCCTCGAGGACGGGGTTGTCGACGTTGACCGTAGCGACGACGGTGTCGATGAGCATAGGGACGGCGAACAGGCCCTGGTCGATCTCCTCGGGTTCGGGTTCCCGACCCATCATCGCGATGTCGACCTGGCCGTTGAGGACGTCGGAGACGCCGACGCCGGTGCCGCCGCCGGAGATGTCGAACGAGGCGTCCGAGCGGTCCTCGTACAGGTCCGCCCAGACCTCGACCATCGGCAGCGGCCCGACGCCGCCGGAGATGCGGACGGTGGTACCGCCGCCGCCCAGCGAACCGGTACAGCCCGCCAGCGAAGCAAGAGAACCGACGCCTGCGAGACGAAGCACGGAACGACGCGAACAGTTCCTGTCCATGAACTGTCCCACACTACTGGCGATATCCTTGTATCATCTCCTCCCGCTGCAATTATTTGGCGTTCAACCCGAAAGGGGCAAGACTCTCCGAGGGTGGAAACCGGGACCGACCATGCCCTCGGGAACGGGCGCCGTCTCGATCCCACTGCGCCTACCGCACTCGGCGAGCACACGCCGGTACGCGACGAACGAGGGTGCGACGGGATGGGGGACGCGAGCGGAGGCGCCGAGGGTCACGATGACAACGGCTCGAGGGCGGTTACAAAATTTGCACGCGACGGTGACAGGACGGGTCCTCAGAACAGCGCGGCCAACACCGCGAGCGAGAGCGCGCTCGCGAGCACGAGCGCCGCGAGGACGACGAGGACGGGAGTCAGGCCGGTGCTCCGGAGTTCGGTGAGTTCGATCTCCGTCCCGAGGCCGACGAACGCGAGGACGAACAGCCAGTTGTAGGCGTTCTCGATCGAGGCCTGCTGGGCGGGCGAGAAGACGCCCGCACTCGAGAGGGCGACGAGCGCGAGGAACCCGAGGACGAACTTCGGGAACTCGTCCCAGAGGAGCCGCGGGGAGAAGCCGGCCGTGGCTCCGTCGGCGTCCGCTCGAGCGTAGTAGCTCGCGTAGCCGACGACCACGAGCCCGATGAGGGCGTTGCGGGCGAGTTTGGTCATCGTCGCCCACTGGCCGGCCGCCTCGGAGTGGGCAAATCCGACCGCGACCACGGGTCCCGTCGAGAACATGCTGACGCCGGCCCAGACGCCGAAGACGACGTCGGAGAGCCCGAGCAGGTCGCCGACGATCGGGTAGGCGACCACGGTGATCGCATCGAACAGCAGGATCGTCGCCGCAGCGTACGCGATCTCGCTCTCCCTGGCGCGGATCGCGCCGGCGACCGCGACGATCGCCGAGACGCCGCAGATGCTGCTGCCGGCAGCGAGCAGCGAGCCCAGCCGTTCGGAGAGGTCGGCTCCGGCGACGGTCCGCGAGAGGAGTTCGACCGCGACCAGCGTCGTGGCCGTCACCCCGACCACTACCAGGAGGACGACCCCGCCGACCTCGAGGATCTGCTCGAGGGTCAGCGACGCGCCCATCAGGACGATCCCGGCGCCGAGCCAGAGCTTGTGGGTCGCGATGCCGGGCGCGAGCTGTTCGGGGACGCCGACCGCGTTCGTCAGCAGGAATCCCGCGCCGATGGCGATTAAGAGGTGATTGACGCCGGTGAGTATCCCGACGGCCCGGGCGACGAGCGCGAGGAGTCCGAGGACGGCGAATCCAGGGAGGAGGCGACGAAGCGACATGCGTCTCACGCTCACCAGGGAATCTGAAGGTCGAGCGCGACGGTCGCGGTGACGATCGCGGCGCCGACGGCGACGCTTCGCCAGTCCCGCTCTAATGACCGCCACCGGGAGCGTACCG
This sequence comes from Halobiforma lacisalsi AJ5, assembly GCF_000226975.2. NCBI lineage: Archaea > Methanobacteriati > Methanobacteriota > Halobacteria > Halobacteriales > Natrialbaceae > Natronobacterium > Natronobacterium lacisalsi. The sequence continues at coordinate 59,176 of NZ_CP019285.1, forward strand.
CCGCGAGGGACAGTCGCAATCGATCGATCGGCATTCGTACGGAGCCTCCGGTGTGGCGTATTTACGGTTGTCGATCCGCCCCGTCACGCGGGACGGCGGACCATCACCGGCAGGCCGGACGCCTACCACTGTCGACGGCGTACGGCCGGTATGGCCGACGACGGCGACGATCGCGAGTGTGAAACGGAAACGCCACCGCGTACGAACGCGACCCCCAGGAACACCTCAAACGCGTCCGGGAACGCCTCCAGCGGGCGACCGACGGCGCCGACCGAACGGTGAAGTCGCAACTCGAGTCGCTGACAGCGGGCGTGTTCGAGGAGCAGGACGGCCACCTCACCCAGTCCGAGCCCGGACCGAAGGACGACCGGATCGCCGAGATCGCGGAGAAACTCGACGGGCTGGCCACGGAGGCGTCGGGCGAGACGGCCGAGCACATCCTGGTCGCGCGCGATCGCTGTCTCGAGTACCTCGAGGAGAGTGACGCGTAGGCAACTGGGGATCAGCGGTCGACGCTCCCGAGCACGATGTCCAGGCTTCCCAGCGAGGCGATCAGGTCCGGTACGTACTCGCCTTCGGCCATCTCCGGCAGCGCCGAGAGGTTGTGGAAGCAGGGACTGCGGATCTTGAACCGGGCCGGGGAGTTCGTGCCGTCCGACCGGACGTAGATCCCGAGTTCGCCCTTCGCCGACTCGACCGCGCGGTAGGTCTCGAGGTCCGCGTCCGGTTTGAGGGTTCGTGGCACGTTGCTCTGGACGGTTCGCTCGTCCTCGGGCCAGTCCTCGAGCAGGTCGAGACACTGCTGGATGATCTTGGCCGATTCCTCGACCTCCTCCATCCGACAGAGTACTCGCGCGTGATTGTCACAGCCGTCCCGGGTGACGACGTCCCAGTCGAGGTGCTCGTAGTAGCCGTAGGGATCGTCCCGCCGAACGTCGTAGTCGACGCCGGAGCCGCGGGCGACGGGGCCCGTACAGCCGTAGTCCTTGGCCACCTCGGGCTCCAAGATGCCGGTGTTAACCGTCCTGACGCGGAAGATTTCGTTCGTGACGATGAGGTCGTGGTACTCGTTGATCTTCGCGGGCAACTCGTCGAGGAAGTCCCGGCACTTCTCGACGAACTCTTCGCGGGGTTCGGGCAGGTCCCAGCAGACGCCGCCCAGCCGGAAGTAGTAGAACATCATCCGCTGGCCCGTCAGGTCCTCGAGGATGTCCTGGACGACCTCGCGGTCGCGGAAGGCGTACTGGAAGATGGCGGTGAACTCGCCGTAGACGTCCAGCGCGAAGGTGCCGAGCGCGAGGAAGTGCCCGAGCATCCGGCCGAACTCGGTGGCCATCGTCCGCAGGACCTGTGCGTACTCGGGGACCTCGATGTCGGCGATGTCCTCGATCGCGCGGGCGACGGCCCACTCGTTGGGCAGGTTCGCGGTGTAGTCCCAGCGGTTGGAGTAGGGGATGATCTGGTGCCGGTAGGTCCCCTGCTGGCACATCTGCTCTTCACACCGATGCAGATATCCGATGTCGGGATCGACGTCCGCGACGGTTTCGCCGTCGAGGATCGTCTTGAGGTGGAGCACGCCGTGGGTCGCGGGATGGTGAGGACCGATGTTGAGTAACATCGTGTCCGACTCTCCGCCCGATTCCCGGTGATCCTCCTCCAGCGGGTTCCGGTGTTCGGCGTACCGGATGATCTGGGGCTTCTGTTGGTCGTATCCCAGCGAGAGCGGGTGGCCCTGCCAGGACTCCGGGAGCAGGATGCGCCGCAGATCCGGGTGGCCCTCGTACTCGATGCCGACGAGGTCGTAGGCCTCGCGCTCGTGCCAGTCCGCGGTCCGGAAGACCGGTTCGGCGCTCCCACAGACCGGATCGTCCGTGGGCAACTGGACGACCAGCGTCACCTCGTGGCTGCGCCGGTCGTACTTCGTCAGGTGCAACAGCGACTCGTAGCGGTCGTCGTACTCCTGGGGCGTGATACACGACAGATGGTCGAAGCCGGCCTCCTCGCGCAACAGCGTCAACACCTCCTGGACGTCGTCGGGCCGGATCACGAACGCAGGCGCGTTCTCGTGGTCGTCCCGGCCGAGCGCGTACTCCGACAGCAACTCCTCGAGGCGGCGCTCGTCGACACCCTCCTCGCGGCGATGGTCGTACTCGGGGTCGATGCTCGGTCGTTCCCGGTCGCGCTGTGGTGTCTCGCTCATGTCTTTCGCCGACGCGCCAGTGCCAGCAGTTGACGCGGTTCGTGCCACCGTACGGCTATCACGGAAATGAGAGTTTTCCGCGCTCGAGGAGAGTGTCACCGACGCGAATAAGTGTCTCGGACCCCCTCAGCGGCCGGGATAACCGCGGCTCACGGCATCCGCGGCGGGATTTCGAAACTACTCGCGTCGTTCGGCGACGGGAAAGAATACCGCGTGTAAAGTTCCCGGACGGAGTGTCGACCGCCGGAGACCGGCAAAACGAGTGTGTCGGTCGTCGGTCACGACCCCTTCCCGTTCGAGACGGGCAGGGTCGGCGGCCCGGCCGGCCGGCGGAGGCGTCGATCAGGCGTCCTCCGCATCGTCCTCGTCCTCGGCGTCGTCCCCGTCCGTCCAGTCTTCGCTGGCCTCCTCGCGGTCGTTTCCGTTCGATTCGGTCTCGTCGTCCGGCTCGACCTTCATGTGGGAAGCGTCCTCGTCGGGCGTCTCCTCGGGTTCGATCGCGTCGGTCTGGGCCGGCTGTGCCTGCTCCGGGTCCGGGCCGGTCGCCTCGGAAGCTTCGTCGGCCATGGCTGAATCCGAGACGTCGATCTCGACGCTCTCGTCGTCCCCGGTCCGGCGCGGATCCAGACCTTCGTCGCCGCCCGGCCTCGAACGTGGCTCTGCCCCCTCGTCGTCGGTAAATTCGATGTCGGTCCCGGTGTCAGGATCCTCGTTCGCCAGGGAGTCGCTCTCGGAACGGGGGCCGCGTCCGTGGTCGGGACGCGTCCCCGCCGCGTGAGCCTGATCCGAGACCTCTTTGCCGTCGGTGCCGTCGTCGACGTCGCCGAGGTCGGGTTCGAACGTTCCCGACCCCGATTCCGACTCCTCTCTTTCCCCGGCTCGTCCGAGTCCGTAGGCGAGCAGTCCCGCGCCACCGGCGGCTTTCGGGATGGCCCGGAGCTGTCCGCGGCCCAGCGACCGCAACGCCGAGAGCAACAGGAGCCCACCCCCGGCTGCGGCCGCCGCGTTCGCCCCTCGAGGGATCCGGTCCCCGAGTGCCGCCGACGTCACTGCGTCGATCGGTTCCTCAGCGTCGATATCCCCGATCGGGCTCGGTGCGTCGCTCGAGACGTCGGGTATCGCGTCGTAGTCGTGGTCGTGATCGTGATCGTGATCCTCAGTCATGGAAACCCTCGTTGTACGCTACGCTCCCTACAGCCGCCGGACGGTTGAAGTTTGGACCGGCAGATGAATAGTCCCGGAACGACCGTTCGGGTTCGTGACGAACCTCCGGCGGGTGGACGACAGGACGGAAAAGAGAAACGGGAAAAACGAGAACGGAACCGGAAACGGAACCGATCTCAGGCCTCGAGCGCCAGCCCGGCCTCCCGAAGCGCCTCGTCGACCGAGAGGTCGTCGTGGACGACGCCGGAGACGGCCGTCGCGATGGCTTCGGGGTTCTCGTGCTGGAAGATCGACCGGCCCATCGAGACGCCGGAACCGCCGGCGTCCATCACGCCCCGGACCATCTCGATCGTCTCGCGGTCCGTGCCCTTCGCGCCCCCGGCGATGACCACGGGCAACCGGGTCGACTCGACGACGTGCTGGAAGCTCTCGGCGTCGCCGCTGTAGCCGGTCTTGACGAGGTCAGCGCCGAGTTCCTCGGCGAGTCGGACGGCGTGACCCAGCGCCTCGGCGTCCTCCGAATCGACGCCGGGCCCGCGGGCGTAGGCCATCGCCAGCACGGGGATCCCGAACCGGTCGGCGGCCTCGGTGACCTCCGCGAGCTGGGTGATCTGGTCGGGCTCGTGGTCGGAGCCGACGTTGATGTGGAAGGAGACGGCGTCGGCACCGGCCCGGATCGCCTCCTCGACGGTCCCGGTCATGCGTTTGTCCTGCTCGTCCGGGCCGATCGTCGTCGAGCCGTTCAGGTGGACGATGTACCCCTGTCCGTTCTTGTTCTCGTGGACGCGGGGGGCGATCCCCTTCTGCGTGAGAACGGCGTCGGCCCCGCCGCGGGTGACCCCGTCGATCGTCGATTCGATGTCCTTCAGCCCCTGGACCGCACCCATCGTGATGCCGTGGTCCATCGGGACGATGACGTAGTTACCGTCTGTACCGATCCGCTCGAGTCGTGCCTGTGTTCCTGTGGTAGTCATTGCGAGAGTGTAGCAAGCTCGTAGTTATGGCTGTTCTGGTTCCGGTGCATCTTCCCCATCGACCGTGAGGGAGTCCGCGCCCCGACGCGCGCCGCGCTCGAGCTCGGCGGCCTTGGCCTCGAGCCGTTCGGCGGCCGCGTCGGTATCCGAGCCGTGCTCCGCGATGATGTCGACCAGCGCGCTACCGACGATGACGCCGTCGGCCCCGGCTTCGACGATCTCGGCCGCGTGGTCGCCCTCGCTGACGCCGAAGCCGACCGCCTTCGGGACGTCGTACTCCTCGAGGCGCGCGAGGCTCTCGTGGGTCGCCGACGAGACGTTCGCCCGCGCGCCGGTGGTCCCGAGGCGGGCCTGAACGTAGGCGAAGCCCGAGACCTGCGACATGATGTCGTCGAGACGCTGCCCCTCGGTGGTCGGCGCGATGATGAAGACGAGATCGAGGCCGTGGTCGTCGCAGGCGTCCCGTAACGGGCCGGCCTCCTCCGCGGGGAGGTCGGGGACGATGATTCCCGAAAGGCCGGCATCGGCCGCACGCTCGACGAAGGGACGAACGTCGGGCTTGTCTCGCGGCTTCGCTGCTCGACCGTCCGAGGCGCGTGGCGCCTCGCTTCCTCCATACTGGAGGATCATATTGTAGTACGTCATCACCAGCAGCGGCGCCTCCGTCTCGAGGTCGTCGACCAGTTCGAAGAAGCCCTCGGGTGTCGTGCCGGCCGCGAGCGCGCGGTTGATCGCCGCCTGGATCGTCGGCCCCTCGGCGATCGGCTCCGAGAACGGAAGCCCGAGTTCGATCAGGTCCGAGCCGCCGCGATCCAGGGCCTCGACGTACTCCCTGGTGTCCTCGAGCGAGGGATCGCCCGCGGTGATGTAGGTGATGAGCGCGGGGTGGTTCTCCCGGATGGCGGCCTCCACGTCGCTGTCGTACTCGTTCTCGGGTACTGCGTCACTCATGCATCGAACACCTCCACGTCCGGCGCGGCCTCGAGATCGCGCTTCTCGGTCTCCTCGAGCACCGTCTCGAGGTCCTTGTCGCCCCGGCCGGAGACGTTGACGACGACGAGGTCGCCGAGTTCGTCAGTGCGCTCGTCTCGCGGGCTCCGCCCGCTCGACGTATCCGCGGCGACCCCCGCCGCGCGCTCGAGATAGCCCAGCGCGTGACTCGACTCCAGTGCCGGGATGATCCCCTCGAGGTTCGACAGCCGGTGGAAGCCGTTCAGCGCGGCGTCGTCGTCGACGTTGACCGGCGTTACCCGCCCGGTCTCGACGAGGTGCGCGAGTTCGGGGCCGACGCCGGCGTAGTCCAGGCCCGCACTGACGCTGTGGGATTCGACGATCTGGCCGTCCTCGCTCTGGAGGAGTTTCGTCATCGCGCCGTGGAGGACGCCGTCGGTCCCCGTCGAGAGCGTCGCGGAGTTGGGTGCGAGTCCCTTCTCGGCGTCGATCTCGAGGCTCGAGCCGCCGGCCTCGACGGCGACCAGATCCACGTCTTCATCGGGCACGAACGCGTGGAACGTCCCCATCGTGTTCGAGCCACCGCCCGCACAGGCGACGACGCTGTCGGGGAGCCGTCCCGCTTGCTCCCGTACCTGCCGTCGTGCCTCCTCGCCGATGACTGACTGAAAGTCCCGCACGAGTTTCGGGAACGGGTGTGGGCCGACGATCGAGCCGATGACGTAGTGGGTGTGCTCGACGGTGGTCGCCCAGTCACGCATCGTCTCGTTGATCGCCTCCTTCAGGGTTCCCGACCCCGCAGTTACGGGGTTGACCTCCGCACCGTTCATCCGCATCCGGTAGACGTTCGGGCGCTGACGGTTGATGTCCGTTCGCCCCATGTAGATCTCACAGGGCATGTCGAGGTGGGCCGCGGCCATCGCCGTCGCCGTGCCGTGCTGGCCGGCCCCGGTCTCGGCGATGATGCGCTCTTTGCCCATGTACTTCGCCAGCAGGACCTGTCCGAGCGCGTTGTTCAGTTTGTGCGCGCCGCCGTGAAGCAGATCCTCGCGTTTGAGGTAGATCTCGCGGTCGTATCGTTCGCTCAATCGATCCGCGCGCTGCAGCGGCGTCGGTCGCCCACCGAAGTCCCGCATCCGCTCGCGGAACTCGTCCATGAACCCGTTCTCGTTCTCGAGCACGTAGCGTTCGTAGGCGTCCTCGAGTTCCTGTAGGGCGGGCATCAGCGCCTCGGGGACGTACTGACCGCCGTAGTCGTCGCCGAAGGTGGCGTCGGCGTTACGTTCCCGTTCCCGCTCTCGCTCCCGGCTCGATTCGTGCGTCCGTTCGTGATCTCCCGTGCTCATGCGTTCTCACTCTCGTCGTGTGTCGTCTGCGTCTCCGTCTCCGTTTCCGGTCGCCGCTCCACGGTCGTCAGCCGCCGCGTGTTCGCGGCGACGTCGACCTCGTCGTCCGCGCCGTGGTCCATGATCGCGCTCCCGACCAGCAACGCGTCGGCCCCGGCCGCCCGCATCCGGCGAACGTCCGCCGGACTCGAGATGCCGCTCTCGGCGATCAACGTCACGTCCTCGGGCACGTGTGGCGCGACGGACTCGAAGGTCGCCAGATCGACCTCCAGTCGTGCCAGGTCCCGGTTGTTGACCCCGATGATCTCGGCCCCGGCCTCGAGGGCGGCCTCGAGTTCCCCGCGGTCGTGGACCTCGACGAGCGGCTGGAACCCGCGCTCGCGGGCCGCCGAGACGAGCCCCTCGAGGTCGTCGACGAACCGTGCGATGACCAACACGAGGTCGGCCTCGACGACGTCTAGGTGTGCTTCCCGAAGGAGGAAGTCCTTGCGCAAAACGGGGACGTCCACCGCCTCGCGAACACGCCGGAGCGCGTCGGGGGTGCCGCCGAAGTGGGACGGTTCAGTGAGCACCGAGATCGCCGCCGCGCCGCCGTCGACCATCGCCTCGGCGAGGTCGACGGGGTCGGCCTCACGAGTCCCCTCGGCGGTCGGGCTCGTCGGCTTCACTTCGGCGATGACGGGGACGCGCCCGTCGGCCTCCGCGCGCTCGAGCGCTGCGGGCAGCGAGCGCGGATCGACGTCGATGCGCTCGTCGCCGCCCGGCCGCTCCCGGGCACCCTCGAGGATCGACTCCACCGCGGGAGCGAGCGCCGTATTAGAGGTCATTATTGTACATCGACGTACTCATATGTACAAAAGCCTTGCGCATCCTCGGTTCCAACGGCCGGCGGGACCGGCGAATATTCATGCCCGTCCCCCGTATCCCGGCGCATGGAGGACGTTACCGACGCCGGCATCTACGCGCGGGAATCGTCGTATCTCGACCGTTACGTCCAACTCGGCGCCGCCAGCGGGCGCGTCCTGAGCGTCTCGTTCCCCGAGAAACCCGACGAGCAGGCCACCGAACCCGCGGAGGGGGACCAGCCCGTTCTCGATCGGATCTTCGAGTACCTCGAGGGCCTCGAGGAAGTGACGTTCGACGACGTACAGGTGGCACTGACCGTGCCGACCGACCAGCGGGCCGTCCTAGAGCAGGTTCGCGAGATTCCCTACGGCGAACAGGTCGGCGTCGAGGCGCTGACGCGGATGACCCCGGGGCTCGACTCGGACGACGAGGACGACCGAATCCAGGTCCGGACGGCACTGGATGCGAACCCCGCTCCGATCCTGATCCCCGATCACCGGGTACGCGACGGTCCCAGTGCCGCACCGCCGGCCATCGAACAGAAACTCCGCTCGCTCGAGGGGCTGTGACCGCGTTCGGTTCCCCAGCGCGCTCACTCCTCGAGCAGATCGATCAGTAGCTTCGACTCCGCGGACCGCAGGCGCTGTGAGAGCGCGGACTTCGACATCTCGAGGCGATCGGCGAGCGCCTCGAACTCGATGGTTCGTGGTTCGTCGTAGTAGCCGGCAGCGATCGCGACGCTGAGTACTTCCTCCTCGCGGGCGGTCAGCAGCGAGAGGTCGGCGGTCCGTACGTCGGTAAACTCCGGGGAGTTCGACCGCGTCAGCCGTCGCAGCGATACGCGACCGACCACCTCGCGGAGGTCGGCGATCAGTTCCCGGAGGGTCTCCCGATCTGCGGGGAACGTCGTCACGACGACGCGTCCGTCGTCGACCGAACTGAAGTGGGGGACGCACCTGTGCCGGTGAAACGTCGAACAAACACACCGCTCGCGGGACGAGAGGTCGGTCTCGAGTTGGGTGACACCGTCGTCGTCCTCGCAACACGAGACGACGTAGCAGGTGTCCCCGTGCACGTGGTGATCCAGGAGGGCTTCCTCGTCGTGGTGGGCGATCGGACACCCGGTCTCGCTGAGATCGAACTGAAGTTCCGCACGAAGGTCTCGTTGTCTTTCGTCGGAGACGGCAGGCTGCGTTTCGCGCACGTTACTCGTCATATCGCACAGTCGGCAGTCCCGCCATAAGGCTTCGCGTCTCTCTCCTATGCAGCAGGAATGACCGTTAATCTGTAACTGTAATCCCGATGTTAGCGATCAATCATTTGGGAAGTGCCGACAAAATATTCCATATGGTAATTTTTGTCGGCAGTTCGCCTCCGCCCGACCTTGACTCCCCATCGACGAGGGGCGGTCCCGTCCGACGACGGGTGGGATCAGCGCTGCTCCGCGCTGATCGCGGCCTCGGTCGCCGTCGCCAGTGCCTCGTAGTAGGGCTCACGCGTCTCCGCTCTGACAGCCTCGAGGAACTCCCCGGTCCACTGCCGGAGGTGTTCGTCGAGGAACTGCTCACAGGCGTCGACCTCCCCGCGCTCGAGCAGGTGCGCGGCGAACTCGAGTTCGGTCGCGATGTGATCGGGCAGGTCGGGCCAGTCGGGGTCGAGACCGAGGTCGTAGGCCCGGTACCACTCGACGGCCGCGCGGGTCGTCGGCCCGAGCACGTCGCCGTCGTCGCGGTAGACGCTCTCGTAGGGCGGACACGGCGGGTCGCCGGGCCCGACGAACAGTCGTGCGTGTTCCGTCCGGAGGCGTTCGATGTTGGCTTCCGTGACCGCTGGATCGACCTCCTCGAGCAGTTCGGTCGTCACCGCGTCGACCACGTCAGCGGTCGGTTGCCGCCAGCAGCGGGCCAGCATCGCGTAGCCGGTGGCCAGTTCCGCGGCCGCGGGTTCCGTTTCCGCCCGTTCGGAACGCACGCCACTCATCGGCGATCACCGTCCGTTCCGTCGGCGACGTAGCCGCCGTCCGCGACGGCCGCGTCTGGCGGTGTTTCCGCGTCGGGGTCGCTCGCCTCGTCTCGCGCGGCGGGCATGGGCTTGCGGCCGCCGGGCTGGACGGGCAGGAACCGCAGGCCGAGCGTGACGATCAGCGCACCGACAGCGACGATGCCGAGCGTCACCAGCAACTCGATCAGCGTCGGCGTGTAGCTGCCGACCGTCGCCCAGACGTCGGAGCCGATGCCCGTGTAGTCAGTACCGGTCGTAACACCGGGGGAGGCGTCGATGTTCAGGTCACGGTAGCCCGTGAAGATCAGGTACACCCCCTCGAAGAGGATGCCCACGATCGCCGCGACGCTGGCCGCGAAGACGACGCCCACCTTCCGCCGCCAGGACGGCACCGCAAGCAGGGCGATCGGCACCGCGCCGCCGACGACCGTCCACAGCCAGAAGTGGACCGTGTCGCCGACCAAAAAGGCGCTCGTGATCGACCAGAACTCGAAGTTCGCGGCCCACGCGTGGGGCAGCCGCTCGGCAGCCACCAGGTAGACGACGTGGACTGCGACGAAGATGCCGAGCACCTTCCCGAGTTCCGGCACCAGTTCGCGAGGCATCCGGAACCGCGTGACTCGGTCGACGACGATCGCCGTCACCAGCAACAGCGCCAGTCCAGACACCAGCGCCTTCATGATGAACATCGGCGCGACCAGCGGGTTGAACCAGTCGCCGCGGCCGATCTGGGTCGCGAAGATCCAGCCCGTCACCGAGTGCAACGCGATCGCCAGCGGCATCGCGACGGCGGCCGCCCAGAAGGCGAGCTTTCGGTCGCGCTCGCGGCCTGCGGGAGTATCCTCGACGCCGAACGCCAGTTGCGACCCCATCTTCGCGAGGTCGCGCCGGGTCAACAGCCAGAGGTAGCCCACGTTGAACAGCCCATAGAGGAGCACGATCCCGAAGTCCCAGACCATCGGCGACCGGAAGTCCGGCGACGTCAGGAACCCGGTGACGCGACTCGGCTTCCCCAGGTCCGGCAGGATCAACAGCCCGGCGACGACGATACAGCCCAGGCTCACCAACACGCCCAGTGCGGCCAGGCTGTCGTAGCGCTTCGAGTGGAAGAACTTCGGCGCACTCGAGATGATCAGGCCGCCGGCCGAGAGGCCGATGAAGAAGACGAACAGCATGATGTACAGCCCCCAAGAGAAGACGTTGTCCATGCCGGTGACGGCGAGGCCACGGCTAAGCTGGTAGCCCCAGGCGGCGAGGCCGGCGACGATGAGGACGCCGAGAACGGCGAGCCACGCCTTGCCACGGGTACCGAACTGCGGGACGACGACACCGGAATCCCGTTGGGTGCTCATTCGCTCTCACCTCCGTCGGTTGCGACACCGTCAGGATTGCCGACTTCCCTCTGTTCGGTTCCGCCCGGCGGCTCGTAGGTAATCTCCCCACGCCGGTCCGGTGGATCCTCGAGTTCGCTCTCCATCTCGTTCCCCAGGTGGTTTCGGCCGGGTGTCATCTCCCCGCTGATGTAGTAGGTGTTCGGATCCGTCTCGAGATCCTCGAGGAGTTGTTTCGATTCGTACTTCCGGACGTACCGCGAGACCGTGCTGTCGGGGTCGTCGAGGTCGCCGAAGATCCGGGCGCTCGAGGGACACGCGATCGTACAGGCCGGATCGAGCCCCTCGTCGAGCCGGTGACTACAGAACGTACACTTCTCGACGACGCCCCGTTCGCGCTGCTCGACGTTGCCCGTCCCGTCCGGAGCCGGCGACTGCGGCTCGTCGTAGTTGAATACCCGTGCGTTGTACGGGCAAGCGCTCATACAGTACCGACAGCCCATGCACTTGTCGTAGTCGATCGCCACGATGCCGTCGTCGCGCTTGTAGGTCGCGTTGACCGGGCACACCTTCACGCAGGGTGCGTTCTGGCAGTGCTGACAGGCCGTCGGCTGGTACTCCATCGAGAGCGTGCCGTCGCCGCCCTCTTCGGGGTATTCGCCTTCCGGCGTGTCCATCCCCTCGCCGCCGACGGTGAGGATCCGGTTCCAGGCGTTGCCGAGCGAGACGTTGTTCTCGTTCTTGCAGGCCACGGCACAGGCGTGACAGCCGATACACCGCTCCTGATCGATTACCATTCCGTAGTTCGTCATTGTGCATCACCCCCAGTCGGGAGTTCCTCGAGCCAGTCCGGCGATTCCGGATCGTCGTACTGGCTCGTATCCACGTCCGCCGAGACGGGTTCGACCTCGACGCGCGTGTCGTAGAAGGCGAAGTTCTCGATCGTCTCGCTGACCTCCGTGTGAGTGAGGTTGTTGTGGTGGCCCGCGACGTAGTCGTCGGCCCACCATCCCTGGTCGGTATTGACCATTCCCGGCCGGTAGGCGTCGTTGTACTTCGCTTTCACGACCATCTCCCCGCGGTCGTTGTAGACCCGGACGTAGTCCCCGTCAGAGATGCCACGTTCCCTGGCATCCTTCGGGTTGATGTCGAGTTCGGGTTCGGGGTTGAGTTCCCGCAGGGTCGGATTGCCGGCCCACTGCGAGTGGATCCGCCAGCGGCTATGGCCCTGCATGAACATCAGCGGATACTCATCGGCCTGTTCGTGATCATCTGCGGACAGGCCTTCGACCGGTTTCGGGACCTCGAGCGAGACGCCCTTTTCCGAGGGGGCGTCCTCGTCGTAAATCTCGAGACGGCCGGTCGACGTGTTGAACTCGTCGGTGAAGACGACTTCGTCCGTCTCGACGTGGACCGTCCCTTTCTCGCGGAGTTCCTCGAAGGTGAAGCGATCCTCCGCCTCGAGTATCGTCCGCAGCAGTTCCGTCCGATCCCGCTCGAAGTGCTCGCCGTATCCCAACCGTTCCGCGATTCGCGTGAGCATCCAGTGGTCGCTCTTCGAATCCCACAGCGGTTCGTGGGCCGGTTCGCGGTACATGACGTGGGGGTGTTCGCCGGCGCTGGTGATGTCCTCCCGCTCCGTCCAGTGGGATGCCGGCAAGACGATGTCGGCGTGCTGAACCGTCGGCGTATGGTGGATGTCGGCGACTGCAACCAGATCGAGGTTCTCGAGCGCCTCGAGCCACCGCGTTCGGTCCGGCATCTGGTTGGCGACGAAGTTCGACGACTGTGCGTACATCATCTTGATCGGATGCTCGTCGTCGCCCTCCATCGCCGAGAGGATCCCCTTCTGCTGGAGACTGCGAACCCCTGAGCTACCTTCGACTGTGCCGTAATCGCTGTTGTAGCCGGAGCCAGCGAACCGGCCGCCGGTGATCGAGCCGCTACGGCCGTAGTCTCCGGTCAGCGCCAGCAGGATTGCGTACGCCTGGCCGAAGATGTGGCCGTATTTATACCGGTCGATGCCGAGGCCGGTCATTATTCCCCCAGGTCCGCGAGTGGCGAGCCAGCGAGCCGTCCGCCGGACGTTCTCGGCCTTGACTCCTGCCGTGTCTTCGATCGCCCCGGGTGCGTACTCGGCCGCGACGGCCTCGATCTCCGACAGTCCGGTCGCCACGTCGTATCCGTCGACCTCGTACTCTCCGAAGAGCGCGTATTCTCCGTGGGTTTCGGGCTCGAGCGGAACCGGCTCGCCGGTCTCCTCGTCGAGGGCGACGGGTGTTTCGTCGTCGCCGTCATCGAACACGTCACTCGTTTTGAGGAGTTCTCCAGTATCCTCTCGAACCAGCGCCGGCGCAAGCGTCCGTTCCCGCAGGAACGCTTCGTCGGCGAGTTCCTCCTCGAGAACGGTGTGGATCATTGCCAGCGCGAGGTAGACGTCTTTCCCCGGTTTCACTGGCAGCCACAGATCGGCCTTGGCCGCCGTCTGATTGTAAACCGGATCGATCACGACGACCTTCGCGCCGTTTTCGATCGCATCGAGGAGGAAGCGGGCGTCCGGGTTCAGCCGGCTCCTGAAGACGTTTCCGCCCCAGATGACGACCGTGTTTGCGTTCTTGAGGTCGGTCCGCATGTTCGTCGGCGTATTGAAGTAGCCGGCCCCGGTGATACGACGGAAGCCCAAGCCGAGGTTGATGTCGATCGACCACGACATCATCGTGCCGCCGAACAGATTGGCGAGACGGGAAAACACGGTCCCGTTGATCCCGCTCCCGCCGGATCCGAGTTCGAAGTAGACGCTCTCCGGAGCGTACTCCTCGCGGATCCGTTCCATTCCGTCGGCGACGTAATCGAGCGCCTCGTCCCAGGACACCTGTTCGAAGTCGGCGTCCGGGCCGCGCCCTTCGGGGTTCGGCTCCTCCGGCGACCAGTCGCTTCGCACCATCGGATACTTCAACCGGTTCGGATTGTACGTCCGCTCGAGATGGGACTGACCCAGCGTACAGGCCCGCCTGAACTCCTCTCTATCTGGGACCTGCGGTTCGACTTTCCTGATCTGCCCGTCCCGAACGTGGACGTCGAGCGGACAGTGGCCCCGACAGTTCGGCGAACAGTAACTGCTGATGACCCTGTTCTCGTCGAGAAACTGCTCTACGGCGTGTGAGCTGTCTCCCTGCTGGAGCGACTGCAGGTACCGGTTGCCACCGATCCCCAGCACCCCGGCGGCTGCTCCAGCCGAAAGCAATACGGACCGTCTGCTCACTCCTGATTCAGTCCGCTCTTCCTGCTTACTCATCGTCGTCACCCCCCTCGAGCGGCCGGTCGTCGACGCCGAACTCCTCGAGGACGGCGTCGTGATATTTCTCGTGGAACTCCGCTTCCGACATGCGACCCGCGCTGACCCGCACGGCGTCCCTGCTCATCTCCTTGCCGAGGTCCGTATCGTACGGACTCTCCTCGAGGAGGTCGTCGGCAGTCTCCTCCCAGACCGCGGGATCGACGCCGACGGCGTCCTCTTCGATCGGTTGCTCGTCGTCTGATGTTCCCATCGTCGGCTCACCGTTCGTGGATAGCGGTCCTCGGCCGGAACCCCCGGCGGCAAACAGTTCACACTTTTATATGGGGTCGCGTATCCGAACCGAATGCCCGGGCCGACGGCAACTACTCCACGACGGCACCCGCCCACTCGAGGCCAAGCCCCTCGTGGACGAAGAACTCGAGGGCGTTGATCAGATAGTGAGCGATCACGACGACCAGGAAGCTCCCGGTAACCACGAATATCGCGGCGAGGACGAATCCCAGCAGGCCGGTGACGACGACGCCGACCGAGCCCTGCATCCCGTGGCCGACGCCGAAGGCGATCGAAGAGAGGACGGCCAACAGCCAGGGGTCGATTCCGAACCCGGTCGAGAGCGCCCCGATCAGTGCCGCTCGAAAGAGCAGTTCCTCGAAGACCGCGATGACCGGCAGGACGCCGACCAGGAGAACGAACCACCCCTGGAGCGTCTCCGGCGCCAGCAGTTCCCGGAGCCGTTCGTCGTGGTCGAAGCCAAAGCGCGTGGCCGCGGCGGCGGCGATCTCGTTGCCGACGTACAGCGGGAGCCCCGCGAGGAGGCCCACGACCAATCCGGTCTCGAGGTAGGCGACGGAGAGGTCGATTCCCAGCGCCTCGAGCGGAATCCCCGTGTAGACGACCGCGCCGATCAGGACGAACAGGAACAGCCCCTGTGAGAGCGCGACGTTGGCGAGCAACGCGCCGGTCGACAGCGATTCGGGATCGATCTCGCCCTGTTCACTTCCTTCCCGCATTCGGGGGCGTCCGCGCCGCTCCGGTGGGCGCGTCCGCGTTCGCGGTTCCGATCCCGGGGTGTCCGTGGTCGGCCGACCGGACTCTCCGGACTCGCCTCGAGCGTGGCGGTCGCGCGGGTCGGACGCGTCGCTTGCGGGGGACTCGCGGCCGGGACGCAGGTCCGGGTCTTCGGGTTCCGGACTCGAGTCAGTGGGTTCGACGCTGGATTCGGAGTCAGAGTCGAAACCGGGATCGGGACCGGGGACGGAACCGGAGTCAGGTCTCCGGCCCCGTCGCTCGTCGTCACGACGGCCGTTCCGACTCGAGCCCGAATCCCGCGGGACGCCGATCGACTCCGACTCGAGGTCGACGCTAGTGGGGGAGTCGGTCGGTTCCTCGGAGGGGTCGTCGCCGTCGCTCTCGGAAAACGTCGACTGCGTCAGATGCGATAAAACGAGCAGCAACACGAGGACGACGCCCGTTATCCCGGCGAACGTCGTCCAGTCTGCCATCGATTACTGCGGGCTCGGGTTCGATCCGCCGACGGGCTGTTGCTTGTCCAGCGCCGTTCCGGTGATCTGCTTGAGCCGATCGACCAGCGAGTCCTTCTTCGGTTCGCCCTGGAGGGCGACCTCGAGCACTTCGCTGATGTTCGCACACGGGACGATGTCGACCATCTCCTCGTACTCGTCTTCGATCATCACGTCCTGCTCGTTGGCCTTCGGGATGATGACCGTTTCACAGCCGGCCTTGGCGGCCGCTTCGATCTTGTGGGTGACTCCGCCGACCGGGAGCACGTCGCCCCGGACCGACAGCGAGCCGGTCATCGCGACCGACTGGTCGACCGGGATGTCCTCGAGGGCGGAGATGACGGCCGTCGCCACCGTGATGGAGGCGGAGTCGCCGTCGACGCCCTGCTGGCCGGCCTGGACGAACTGGATGTGGATGTCCTTCTCCGAGAGGTCGACGTCGGAGAACTTCTTGATGATCGCCGAGACGTTCTGGACGGACTCCTCGGCCATCTCCTGCAGTTTGCCGGTGGCGATCACCTGACCGCCGCCCTGTGCGGGCGCGATCTCGGCCATGACGGGGAGCATGATGCCCGAATCCTCACCCATGACGGCGAGCCCGTTGACGCGGCCCTCGACGCCGTCGTCGGTGACCTGCAACTCGTAGTCCTTGCGACGCTCGATGTAGTCGTCGGCGAGTTGCTGTTCGATCGAGCGCGAACGCTCCTTGGCCTGCAACACGTCGTCGCGGGTAGTGTACTCCCGATCCTCGGCGCGGGCGATGTCGCCGGCGACGCGGACCAGGCCACCGAGGCTGCGGAAGTGCAGCGTGAGGTGGTTCTTCCGGCCCGAGCGGCGCTTGGCCTCGAGGATGAGCTCCTCGACGGCGTCGTCCGTGAAGTGGGGAAGGCGGCCGTCGCGCTCGACTTCCTGGGCGACGAACCGGGCGTACTTCCGGCGCATCTCGGGGGTGTCCTCGATGGTATCGTCCATGTAGACCTCGTACCCGTACCCCTTGATACGGTTCCGGAGCGCCGGGTGCATGTTCTCCATCGCGTCGAGGTTCCCCGCCGCGATCATGACGAAGTCACAGGGGACGGGCTCGGTCTGGACCATCGCGCCCGAGGAGCGCTCGGACTGGCCCGTAATGGAGAACTCGCCCTCCTGGATGGCCGTCATCAGCTTCTGCTGGGTGCGGATATCGAGGGTGTTGATCTCGTCGACGAACAGCACGCCCTTGTTGGCCTTGTGGATGGAACCCGGTTCCACGCGGTCGTGGCTCGGCGTTTCCATGCCGCCGGACTGGAAGGGGTCGTGCCGGACGTCGCCCAGCAAGGCACCGGCGTGAGCGCCGGTCGCGTCCTCGAAGGGGGCCTGGCGCTTGTCGCCGTTGTCGACGATCATGTTGGGCACCATCGCGTCCGTACCGCGGGAGGTGTACCGGAAGATCAGCCAGATGATACCGGCCGCGAGGATGCCAAGCAGGATGTTCGCCGTCAGGAGCGCGTACCCGATGACGATCGCGATGATGATCCACATCAGGATCGATCGCATCTGGTTACGCTTGCGGGCTTCCTCCTTGTGGGCGTCGATGATCTGTTCGCCCTTCCCCGCGGGGACGGTCCGCACCTTCGGCGCGTTCCCGTCGTCGGGGTTGTGGTAGACGAGGACGTCCTGCAGGTCCTCCTGAGGCAGCAGTTGGCTCATCGCCTTCGCCAGCATCGACTTGCCCGTCCCGGGCGAGCCGATCATCATGACGTGGCGACGCTGCTTCGCTGCCTTGATGATGATATCTCGTGCTTCGTCCTGACCGATGACCTGGTCGACGAGCCGGTCGGGAACCTCGATGTCGTCCGTCGTATCGATCTGGAGCCCGCCGAGAAGATCGTCTTCGGCGTTCTCCTCGTCGATCTCGACGCCCGGATCGACGTCGACCTCGCTACCGAGGTCCTCGACGGTCTCGATATCGTCGTCGCCGCCGTCGTCGGTCGGAGACTCCGACTCGAGCGTCGACCTCGTTCCTGACTCGACGATGTCGGTCGAGTCCTCGTCGGCCCGGTCACCGTCCTCTTCGAGCGGCGACCGTGCTCCCTGACGCTCCGACTCGCGGTCGCTGTCAGCGCCGCGGTCTTGCTCCCTGCCGTCCGCCTCGGAACGGTCTCCCTGTTGGGGCCGTTCCTCGTCGGAGTCGGCCGCGGGCTCGGAGGCGTCTTCGGGAGGATCGTCAACGTTCGTATCGTTGCTCATAGAACTCTGTTCGGTACCTGTTTCGAAGGGATTGCGACTGATATACTTTCTCCATGCGGAGCATGGTGTCGATTGCCTAAAACGACGCCCTCAGGCCTCGAAAACGCTGATCTGTGACAGCGGATCGGACCGTCCAGAGACCTAACCTTCGGCTGGCGCGGACGATCAGTCGGTGGGACGCCACGCCGGCGGCGAGCCGGAACTCGCCACGCTTAAGCGCCGCGCTCTTGCACTGTCCGTCATGACCCGGGGGTTCTACATCGGCCGATTTCAGCCGTTTCACAACGGCCACCGCAATATGGTCGAACGGATCGCTGAGGACGTCGACGAACTCGTACTCGGCATCGGGAGTGCCGACAACTCTCATACCGTTCGTAACCCGTTTACGGCGGGCGAACGGATCATGATGATCACCAAGTCGCTGGTCGACATGGATCTGGTCACCTACGCCGTCCCCATCGAGGACCTCGAGCGTAACTCCGTGTGGGTGAGCCACGTCCAGAGCATGAGTCCGGACTTCGACGTCGCGTACTCGAACAATCCGCTGGTCATCCAGCTGTTCCGGGAGGCGGGTATCGAGATCCGCCAGTCGCCGATGTTCAACCGCGAAGTCCTCGAGGGCTCGGAGGTGCGCGAGCGGATGATAAACGACGGGGACTGGGAGTCGCTGGTCCCGGCCCCGGTCGTCGAGGTCGTCGACGAGATCGGGGGGATCGAGCGCATCCAGATGGTCAGCGATTCGGATTCGAACGGCCACTGACGCCGGCAGCGCACGCGCAGTTCGACCGCCGCGTACCGCATCGACTTTGATCGCCGCACCCGATGAGTCGTGTATGATTACGCTCACGTCGGACTTCGGGACGCCGTATCCCGCGGCGATGAAAGGCGTCGTCCTGCAGCGAACCGCATCAGAACCGCGGCTCGTCGACATCGGGCACGACTTCCCCCGGCAGGACGTGCGGGCGGCCGCGTTCTGGCTCCGCGAAGTGCTCCCGTACTATCCGCCGGCGACCCATCTGGTCGTCGTCGATCCCGGTGTCGGTACCGACCGGAACGCGCTCGTCGTGCGGGCCGGCGACCACGTCCTCGTCGGGCCGGACAACGGCGTGCTCCGACCGCCGGCGCGCCGGCTGGGCCCGGAGGGCGAAATCGAGGCCTACGTCGTCGACGAAACCGTCCTCGAGTCGCCCGACCCGGCCAGCGGTGCGGCGACGGTGCCGACTGCCGACGCGGGCCCCGTCGGCCCCGCGAGCAACACCTTTCACGGCCGCGACGTCTTCGCCCCCGCGGCGGCCGACGTCCACGGCCTCGAGCCGGACGCCCTGGAGACGGTCGAGTTCCTTTCCCCCACCGACGAGTGGGTCGACCTCGAGTTCCCGGAGCCGACCGTCTCGGTGGACCGCGCGACCGGCGAGGTGCTGGTCGTCGACGACTTCGGCAACGTGATCACGAACGTGCCCGGCAGCTTCCTCGAGGGTCGGGACCGGATCGCGGCGGACGACGAGATCGTGCCCGTCGGCGACACGTTCGCCGCGGTGGGCGTCGGCGAGCGGCTGGCGACGGTCGGCAGCCACGGCTACGTCGAACTGGACGTCAACCAGGGTCGCGGCGACGAGGCGTTCGGCCTCGCGGTCGGCGACCGGGTCGTTCTCGAAGGGCTCGAGTCCTAACAGTTATTTGTCAGTCGGACGTATTGGACAGTCGACATGGAACTGGCCGTGCGTGAGGCGGTCGCTGGCGATGCCCACGACGTTCGCGACGTTCATCTGACGTCGATCGAAGGGCTAGCTGGACAGGCGTACACTGATGAGCAGATTCGAGCGTGGGCACACGACCGTGACCCGGAACAGTACCCGATCGACTCCGAGAAAACCGTGTTTCTCGTCGCCGAACACGACGAAGAAATCGTCGGCTTCGGCTGGATGAAGCCCAACGCAGACGACTACTTCCGGGCGGATATCGATGGGGAGATTACGGCGATCTACGTCCATCCGACAGTAGCTCGTAACGGCATCGGGACACGCATTTACGACGAGTTAGAAGCACGGGCCGTTCGAGCGGGCATTACGTCGCTCGGGTTGTGGGCATCACTCAACGCCGTCCCGTTCTACCAGGCACAGGGATACGCCCGCGTGACGGACCACGTTCACGAGTATCACGGCAAAACGCTCACGCTCGTCGAAATGAAGAATCGGTCCGTCCGGTAATCCCTGAGAGAAAAGACGACCAGTCCGCACTCGTCAGGTCCGTGGTCGAACCGGCATCGCGGCCGCGTCGATCTCGATCTCGCCGTCGGCGCTGACCGTCACCTCGCAGTCGGCGAAGGTAAACGAGATCGACCCCATCGCGTCGCCGTCGTGGGTGTGCCAGTGCTCGACCAGCGAGTTGAGGGCGTCCGGATCGACCGCCGACGGCAGCGGCTCGAGTTCGTCCGGTTCGACGCCGCGGATCGATGCCACGGCAACGAGAACGGCTGTACTCACCGGCTCGTAATCCCCCTCCACGCACCAGATCCGATACGTACCGCTAGCGGAGTCGTAGTACACTGTCCGTCCGGTACTGTCGTCGAACGGAGTCAGCCGCTCTGTTGGGGGAGTTCCGGACATATAATCGAAGGGAAAGTGTGTCAACACTTAACACTACTGGCCGATCCGCTCGTCGGGGAGGAGACACCGTCGCCGAAAAATACGAGAATCGAACGGGACGACCGTCTTGAGCGGCCGTGGTCGCGTTATTCGGCCGCGATGACGTCGTCGATGCGGGCGATCATCGTCGCCGCCTCGGTCGCGCTCTCGACGGCTTCGCGCTTGACGTCGGCGGGGTCGACGACGCCGTGTTCGAACGGATCGGCGATCGTGACCTCTTCGCCGTCGGTGACCAGGCCGGCACGGCCCTCGGACTCGTGGGCGGCACGGAGATCCACGAGCGAGTCGATGGGGTCGCGGCCGGTGTTGGCCGCCAGCGTGCGCGGGACGACGTCGATGGCGTCCGCGAAGGCGTCGACGGCCAGCTGCTTGCGGCCCTCGATGCCTGCGGCTTCCTGTCGGACCTTGTCCGCGATGGCGATCTCGGTCGCGCCGGCGCCGGGGACGACCTCGCCGGACTCGAGTGCCGTCGCGGCGACGTCGAGCGCGTCGCCGATGGCGCGCTCGAGTTCGTCGACGACGTGTTCGGTACCGCCGCGGACGAAGACGGTGACGGCCTCGGCGGCCGCGCCGCCCTCGACGAACGCGAGGTCGTCGTCGCCGAAGTTCTCGGAGCGGACGCGGTCGGCCTCGCCGAAGTCTGCCGTCTCGAGGTCGTCGAGGTCGCCGACGCGGCGGGCGCCGGTCGCGGAGGCGATGTCGGCGGCGTCGCTGCTGCCGATGTCGTCGAACAGGAGGACGCCTTCCTTGGCGAGCGCGGAGGCGACGCGGTCGGCGACGTCGTCGGTGGTGAAGACGACGTCAGCGCCGCTCTCGGCGATGGTCTCGGCGTAGCCGCGGAGTTCGCTTTCCTCGGCGTCGATGGCGGCGTTGAGCTGGTCGATGGAGTCGATGGCGTACTCGGCGTCGACCTCGCCGGTACGGACGTCGAGTTCGACGTCGAGGATGGCGATCGAGGCGTCCTCGACCTCGTCGGGCATGCCGTCGTGGGCGGGGTCCTCGTCGACGACGATGCCGGGGACGAGTTCGGTTGCGTTCGAGGACGCGCCGATCTGGGTGTGGACGGTGACGTTGTCGCGGGCGACGCCGTCGTCGGTCTCGACGTGGCGGACGGCCTCGACGACCGTCTCGGCCAGCGACTCGGCGGTCAGGCCGCCGGTGCCCTTGCCGGTCATGCTGGACTCGGCGACCTGCTTGAGGACGTCGTCGTCGACCTCGGCTTCCTGAACCTGCTCCGCGATCGCCTCGAGGGCGATCTCGGCGGCCTCGTGGTAGCCCTCGACGATCGTGGTCGCATGGACGTCCTGTTCGATGAGGTCCTCGGCCTCGCCGAGCAGGTTGCCAGCGATCACGGCCGCGGTCGTCGTGCCGTCACCGACTTCCTCCTCCTGGGAGTCGGCGACCTCGACGATCATCTGAGCCGCGGGGTGCTCGATGTCCATCTCCTCGAGGATGGTCGCCCCGTCGTTCGTGATGACGACCTCCCCGCCGGAGTCGACGAGCATCTTGTCCATGCCGCGGGGTCCGAGCGTCGTCCGTACCGACTCGGCGACCGCCTTGCCGGCCATAATGTTGGACGACTGGGCGTCCCGGCCCTGGGTTCGCTGGCTGTCCTCGCTCATGATGAACATAGGCTGACCGCCCATGCGTCCCTGTTGTGCCATAGTTGAATCCTCAGTAACTATGTCGTCAGCACTTCTATATAAGCGTTTCCCTACCAGGGCCACGGCGTCTTGCGATTATCGTGCCAACCGTCGCCACACCGGGCCGATCGTCGACCGCCTCCATCGGGCCGGTCACAGGGCGTGAACGAAGTCGGTACCAAAATATGGATCGACGCGAAAGGGTGTCATGGGATGCTGGAGCTGGAACACGGGTTTCGCGTCGTCGACGTCTACACCCGACTCACGCCGGACGAGGGGGACGGAATGGCGGGACCGTGGGGTCGCACGATCACGAGCGATAGACTCGAGCGGGAGATGCATCAGGCGGGAATTACCCGGTCGGTCGTCTTTCCCCCGGCGAGGCCCGATACGAGCTACGTGGCCGCGAACAACGGCGTCGCGCGCCGCAGCGTCGATCGCCCCTTCGTCGCCTTCGCCCGGATCAACGGCACGCGACACCCGGAACACACCGCCCGCGGCCGGCTGCGCAACGCAGTCAGTCGCCGCGAGGACCACCACACGACCCCCGACGACGTCGAGAAGTACGCCTACGACGACCGGTTCCATGGCTTCGTCCTCGACCCCACCGTCGACGACTACCCCGACGAAGACGTCCTCGCGACCCTCGAGGACGTCGGGCTCCCTGTAATCGTCCGCGGCGGTACCGACGCGCCGCCGGAGGCGCTCGCGGACGCCGTGCTCGGCCGCTCGTTCCCCGTCGTGGTCGCTCACTTCGGCGGCCACCCCCTGGATCGCTCGCTCATGCACGAGATGATCGACCTCCTCGAGGAGTACGACGACTGCTATCTCGAGACGAGCTTCGTCCGGTTCCGGGACACCCTGGAGCGGGCGATCCTGGAACACCCCGACCGCGTGCTGTTCGGCAGCGGCGCGCCGACCTGCCACCCGAACGTCGCGGTCATGGAGGCACTGACCCTCGACGTCTCCGAGGATATGTTCCGACGCGTGTTTTCGAAGAACGCCTGTCGCGTCATCGACGCGCTCGCGCCCGACGCCCGCCTCAACGGTCGCGGCCACGGCCACCGTCACGGCCGAAGCTAACTCGCGGCATCCGGTTCGCCCGCTGCAGCGAGTCTGTTCATTTATGGTACTCCCCCGATATCCGGTAGGTATGGACGCGGACTCAGAATCTCCCCCTGCCCCCGCCCTCACCCTCACCCTCACTCTCGCCCCGGCGCCGAACCGCTCGAGTTCGTCGACCGACGGACGCCACGCCCCCGCCACGAACGATGGGGTATAACCTCGAGAGCTGGGCCGTGGATCGGCTCGAACTGCTCCGTACCTACGCCTACGGGCTCTGTATGGGGACCGCGGACGCCCTCCCCGGGGTCTCCGGCGGCACCGTCGCCCTCCTGTTGGGCTTCTACGGCCGGCTCATCGCGGCCATCACGGCGCTGACACCCGGTCGCGCCCTCGACGTGCTTCGAGGCTACCGCCCCGCACGCCGCGACCGGGCGCGCGAGGCGCTGCTCGAGATGGACCTGCAGTTCCTCCTGCCGCTGGGCGTCGGCATGGCGACCGCGGTCGCGTTGATCGCCGGCAGCGTCTCCGCGCTCGCGGAGTCACATCCGGTCGCGCTCTTCGGGTTCTTCACGGGGCTGATCGCTGCGTCGGCGGTCGTCCTCTTCCGGAGTCTGCCGTTCTCGTCGGCGCAACACGCGGTCGCCGCCGCTACGGGGACCGCCGTCGCCGCCCTCGTCGCGAGCGGCGTGATCGAACTGCCGGGCAGCGGTGCGGTCCTGATCCTCCTCTCCGGTGCGCTTTCGGTCAGCGCAATGATACTACCGGGCATCTCCGGCTCACTGATCCTCATCCTGCTGGGACAGTACGTGTTCCTCTCCGGCGAGTTGACGGCGTTCCTGTCGTCGATCGGCTCGCTCGTCTCTGGCGCCGGAAGCCTCGAGGCCGTCCTCGAGCCCGGGACGACGGTAGTGCTTTTCCTCCTCGGCGGGTTCGTCGGACTCGTGACGATCGCC
The DNA here is from genome assembly GCF_000226975.2 of Halobiforma lacisalsi AJ5. NCBI lineage: Archaea > Methanobacteriati > Methanobacteriota > Halobacteria > Halobacteriales > Natrialbaceae > Natronobacterium > Natronobacterium lacisalsi. Next base: position 83,339 of record NZ_CP019285.1, read on the forward strand.
AGGGTCGTCCGCCGGGCGCTGGATCGACGCCGCGAGGTGACGCTGCTGTTCCTGGTCGGGCTCATCGCGGGCTCGGTGCCGGCACCGCTGCACAACATCGGCAAGACCCACGCCTGGACGGGCGATGTCGTCGCGCTCACGGTCGCGTGGGCCGTCGTCGGCGTCGTCGTCCTGTTCGGACTGGATCGGCTCGCGGGCGGGTTCGATCCGGAATAACGGCTCGTCGACGGCTCAAAAACGAGGTCCGGGACGAGTTACCGTCGATCGTACACTCGAACCGCCCGATCGTGGCGCACCGACAATCCGTTCGGGTTCCGGCGGGCCGACCGGTCCGAGTAGCGGGCCCGAACCCCGTCGCGCAGCCCGACCGCGGCGTTGGTGACGACGTCCGTTCCGTTCGACAGCCAGTCCGTCGGCGTCGCATCGCCCGAAACGATCCCACGTACCGAAACCGCGCCGTCACGGATCGCGCTGCCGACCGTCCGCGCGAACACCGTCGGACGCGGGCCGTAGTTCTTCGCCAGCCGGTACCCCAGCGCCCGGTAGGTAACTCCCCAGTCGGGTTCGGTCTTCCCGCCGTCGGTGCCGACCTCACGCCTGGCAGCCATCTCCATCGCCCAGTCGACGTCGAAGCCGAGCCGTGCGACCCTGTGGGCACAGTCCCGCGCCCCGTCGCCCTCGAGGTACTCGTCGAACCCGTCCAGCGCCTCGAGGACGGTCCGGTCGAACGCGACGTTGTCGCCGTCGAACAGGGTCACCTCCCGCCCGGCGACGGTCCGTGGCGCGCTTGGATCGCCGGCGTCGAACCGGTCTTCGCCGGTGATCGGGCCGGTGACGACGTCCGCGCCGTCGTGGATCGCACGCTCGACGGCGGTGTACCAGCCCGGCTCGACGGCGTACTCGCCGCCGAGGAAGGCGACGACGTCACCCGTCGCGACGCTCAGGCCGGCGTTCCGGGAGACGTTCGGGTTCCGTTCGGAGATTTCGACGAGAACGTCGACGTCCTCCCGGTCGCGAACCATTCCCGTGGTTCCGTCCGAGGACGGGCCGTTGACGACGACGATTTCGGTCGAGGACGGCGTCGCGTCGTGGAGGGCGTCGAGACACGACAGCAACTGCTCTCGGTCGTTGAGCGTCGAGACGACTACCGAGAGCTCCATACGCCAGGGTACACACCCCGATACTAAAAATGGGACGGGAAGACGACCGACGATTCGGGCCTCGAGGGGGTCGAACGACGCGAGCGATCGCGTCGGATCGGCGTCGACTGGCTCGAACGACCCGTCCGGGTTCCGTCGTCCGTCGCGACGCCTGAGCTCACCGGAGTTCCGTATTCCAGTACGAAACCGAGGCGAAGTGATCGGTGATCGGGTGACCGCCGACCGCCTCGTCGAGTGCCCGGATCGGTGAGGCGAGCGCGTTGGGGATCGACCGGTAGAGCCCGTACGGCGCGAGGAAGTCGTCCTCGACGTCGACGAGCGTCAGGTTCGTCTTCGCAAGGAGTTCGCTGACCTCGCTTTTCGAGTAGAGTCGCGATCCCATCGGCAGCGCCCAGTTGTAGACGCTGCGGGCGCTGAAGCGGTTGAACGTGTCGAAGACGATCTGGTCCCGGGAGACGCGACGCATCTCCCGCAGGAACGCCTCCGGATCGTCCGCGAGGTGGAAGAACCGCATCGCGATGACGGTGTCGAAGTGATCGTCCGGGAACGGCAGTCGCCCGGCGTCTCCCCGCAGGAACTCGAGGGTCCCGTCCGGATCCGCCTGCCGTGCTTTCGATCGTCCCTGCTGTAGCATCGCCGCCGAAATGTCGAGTCCGACGACGTCCGCACCTTGCTCGGCGAGCATCACTGTGAATCGCCCGGTACCACAGGCGATCTCGAGGACGCTCCGGTCCTCGACGGGCATGATGGCCTCGAGGACCGCCTCCTTCTCCCGGCGGTCGATCAGCTGACCGCCCTTGGAGAAGCGCTTGTCGTCGTACTCCTGGGCGACGTCGTCGGCCTGGTACCACTCCTGTCCTTTCACACTGGGCGCAACTACTGTAGCCGTGGAATAAAACGATACTGGAGTTAGTCGACCGACGATCGACCAACGGGAGTCGGCGACGCGAGTCCGCGCCGCCGTTCGGGCCCGGTTCAGCGGTTCGGACCCCGGTATTCGGACTGTGTTAATACATCATTCCTACCCCTTATACAAACTGGATTATTCGTATCTACATATAGGGAAGGTTTACCAACGACGACTCCGCTCCGTGAGACATGAGCATGAGTACCACTGAGGACGGCGGCGGTGCGGCCGAAGCAACCCTCTCCGAGGAGGAGTACCGCGAGCGCCTTCGCGATCTCCCCCCGAGCGCCAAACTCGTCGCCAAGGTCCTCGAGACCGACTCCCCGCTCTCACAGGGCCAGCTCGCCGAGGAATCGCTGCTGCCGGACCGCACCGTCCGCTACGCGCTGAATCGCCTCGAGGATGTCGGCCTCGTCGGCTCCCGATACAGTTTCCGCGACGCGCGCAAGCAGGTCTACTTCCTGAAGCACTGAGCCCCGACGGCCTGCGCCGGTGTGCTCTCCCGAGAGGCCCGACCACGGCCGGGCCCGGCTCGACGCGCCGGTACCCATATCCCCTTTGTGCCGCGCCCGTATCTCGACGTATGGACGTCCGTCGTCGCAGTCTCCCGGCCGCGACCCGCGCGCCGACCGGCGAGACGAACGCCTACCTGCTGTCGCACGGCTCCGAGACTGCCCTCGTCGATCCCCCCGACGGCGACGCGGTCGCGGGCCTCCTCGAGGACCGGACGATCGATCACGTTCTGGTCACCCACACGCACCCGGACCACGTCGGCGGCGTCGAACGCTGCGGGGCGGAGACCGGCGCGACCGTCTGGGCGCGGGCCGGTCGGATCGACCGCTTTCGGGAAGCGACCGGCCGTGAGCCCGACCGAACGTTCCGGCCCGGAACGACGCTCCCGGTTGGCGACGACCGCGTGCGGGTACTCGACGCCCCCGGCCACGCCCCCGACCACGTCGCGTTCGAGGCCGGCCACGAGGGGCCGATACTCTGTGGCGACTGCGCCGTCCGCGAGGGCAGCGTCGTCGTCGGCGCGCCCGAGGGCGACATGCGCGCGTACGTGACCACCCTCCGTCGACTGTGGGCGATCGACCCGCCGACGCTGTACCCAGGCCACGGGCCGACGATCGATGCGCCACGGGAGACCCTCGAGCGCCTGCTCGAGCACCGGCTTCGGCGAGAGCGGCGGGTTCGGGACGCTGTTGCGGACGGGGCCAAGACGCTCGAGGAGGTCCTCGAGGGCGCCTACGAGAAGGACCTGACCGGCGTCCGCGACCTCGCGAGGGCGACCGTCCAGGCCCACCTGGAGAAACTCGCCGTCGAGGGGCGAGTCGACTGGGACGGCGAGCGGGCGCGCCCGGCCGGTCGCGCAAACGACTGACTTTTCCCCGTCGGGGCGTAGGTACGGCCGTGCAATCGCTCGAGGAGGAACTCGAACGCGCCCGCGACCTCGCGGTCGACGAACTGGCCGACGCCATCGAGTCGATCGGCTTCGAGTGCACCCGCTGTGGCGCGTGTTGCACGGGCCACGGCGAGGACGAACACACGGCGACGGTGTTCCCGGACGAGGTGCGGGAACTGCAGGACGCCGAAGCCGACGCTGAACCCGACGCCAACGGCGACGACGCCAACGACGACGGCGACGGCGACAGCGACCCCGAGTGGCGCGACGTCGCCCGCCCGATGCCGTACGGCCTCGAGGAGGGCGACGCGGGCCTCGAGGGCGAGACCTTCGAGTGGGCGCTCCAGACCGACGGCTGCGGCGACTGCGTCTTCTACGAGGAAACCGACGGAACTGGAGCCTGTACCGCCCACGATGATCGGCCGCTGATCTGCCGAACCTATCCGTTCAGCGTGGCGCTTGCCGGGACCAGCCAGCCCATGGGCGACGCGGTCGATGAAGAAGGGGTCGTCCGCGCCCACGAGTGCGAGGGGCTCGGCCGGGACATCTCGCGCGACGACGCCGAGGAACTCGCGGCGGCGCTGAAAGAACGGGCAGTCAGGGAACTCGAGGAGGCGATCGCCGTCCGGGACAACTACGCGCCCGCCGATCCGGCACCCGGAGAGGTCGTCGTCCACGACTCCGAGGGGGCGAAGGGGATCGACGGCCGCCCGCTCGAGGACCGGGGCGAGTAACGAGGACGGGGCCAGTCGGGCCGATCACCCGTCGCACATCTCGTGTCTGACCACGAAACCGGTAGGAAATTACCGTCTCCCTTCGAACGGGTCCGCATGATACCCGACTGGGACGGCGTCACGCACGTCACGAAGGTCGATCCGGCCGAACCGTTACCGGACGACCTCGACGTCCTCGAGGGGACCGACCTGGTGATCGTCGGTGGGTCCGACGGCGTCACTGCCGGGAACACTCTGGAGACGATCCGGACGGTCGCGGACGCCTTCCCCGATCTCCCGGTCTGGCAGGAGCCCTACAACGCCGAGCACGTCTCGAGCGAGACCCTCGAGGCGGCGGATCACCTGTCGGTGCCGGCCGTCTACAACGGCGACCGCGAGCACTTCGTCGGCAAGCACGTCGACCTGTTCACCGAGGTCGGACGCAAGCCCGAGGAGGTGCTCGGCACGAACGTCCCGCTGGTCGGCGACCTCATCGCGTCGAAGGGCCGCGAAGCAGTCGCCGAACTCGCCGCGGACCTGATCGGCGAGGGGTACGTCGTTCAGCACCTCGAGTCGGCCGCGGCCGAACGCGCCCGCGTCGAGACGACCTACACCCCGGACCAGGTCGCGGGCGCGGCGCTCGCGACCGAGTCGTTCTACGGGTTCCCGGTCTTCTACGTCGAGTACTCGGGAACCTACGGCGGGCCGGCGGACGTCGCGGCCGCAGCACCGTACCTCGAGGAGACGACCCTGCTGTACGGCGGCGGGATCGACAGCCGGGAGAAGGCGACCGAGATACTCGAGGCCGGCGCGGACGCGATCGTCGTCGGCGACTGTTTCCACGACGATCCGGAGACGTTCCGGGAGACGATCCCGGAGTAGGGCAGTGTCGTCAGGCGGTGTGGCCGCCGCGGCCGGCCCGATAGTCGGTAGCCCGCGATCGACGGTCGTCGACGAAAACGGTCGGGAGTCGGATACGACGCGCTTCCCGTTTCGCTCTCCGAGCGCAACATGGCGCGCTCGGCGGTTCGTTCGACGCTCGAGTGTACCCGGCCTCGAACGCGGCCCGCTGCCGCGCGAGATGCCGGGTGCGGGCGATCGGTTTCAGAACGTGTCTTCGATGATCTCGCCGACCGCGAAGTTCGATTTCACTTCGGTGACTTCGATCTTGACGCGTTCGCCGACGTCGGCACCGGGAACGATGATGACGTATCCCCGTTCCACGCGGGCGATCCCGTCGCCCTGCTTGCCGATGTCCTCGATTTCGACGTAGCGCGTTTCGCCGACGTCGACTGGCGGCTGGGGTTCCGAGGGCGCAGTCTCCGGCTGCGTCGAAGACGACCCTTCCCCGTCGGTATCCGCCTCGTCTCGAGAAATGAGCGCGACGCGGTACACTTCGTCCGGATCGATGTCGCCGGTCTCCACCTCTTGCCGTGGCACTTCGATGACGTATCGGTCCTCCTCTGCCGAAACCTCCGTACTGAACAGACACAGGAGTTTTTCAGATATTTCCACAGGTAGACCCTCATCACTTTCTCTACTCCCCCTGCATAATAGAACTACCGACCGAACGGCTTCGCCGACCACCGCGGACGCCCCGTGTCGCGTCTCTCGCTCCCCGTATCGAGCTCGCTCGAGAGACAGTGTCACGGCGGGCTAGTCGGCCCACTCGCCCGCTCGAGCCGTCACGAACCGCGAGAGATCGACGCCCGCCTCCGTCTCGGTTTCGATCCCGAGCGCGGACGCCGCGTCCGCGTCCGTGTCCGTGTCCCCGTCCTCGAGGTCGTACGGCCGATTGACGACGATGTCGCCCGCCGTCCGGTCGCCGACCCCCGGAATCGCCGTGAGTTCGTCCATCGAGGCGGCGTTGATGTCGAGCGGGTACGGGACACCGGTTACCGAGCGATACCCGTGATCGACGACCGCGACGTCGATCGTTCGCCCGAGTTCGCGTTCGCCCGGAACCCCGACGAGCAGCGGATAGGTTCCGAGCTGGCGGCCGAACGTCTTCCCGTCCTGGTGGTACTCGAGGTGAACGTCCGGCAGGACAGTCCCGGGCGGGGCGACCCGCTCGAGCATCGGGTTGTCGATCTCCTCGCGGACCCGTTGTTTGTAGCTTTTGAACAGCTTCTTGTGCTCCTTCGCGATCTCGGCACCCGTATCGGACATGTCGGTGCCGTCGAAGGACATCACCTGCCGGATGTTGACCCGCCGCAGCATGTACCCCTCGTCGTAGACTCGCTGCAGAAAGTCCATGTTGCGCTCGTAGGTCTCCTCGCGCTCGCCTTTGAGTCCGTGCAGGAGGTTGATGCCGGGCAGCAGTTTCGGAAGCCGGCGAGGGGCGTCGTCGCCGAAGGTGGGGCCGTCCCCGGGATCCTCGCCGGGTCTCCACCCAGCCTCCTCGTTGACGATCTTGACCGCCTCGAAACACTCCTCGGCGGTGACGTTCAGGTTGTTCTCCTCCTGGACGACGGGATCGGCGGACTCGAGTCCGAACGCGGCCGTGTCGCCGGGCGTGTTGTGCTTGGCGATGATCCGGATCCCCTCGCGGCTCTTCTCGGGCCACTCGACGATCGTGATGGGGTTCATGTTGTCCAGGTGGAGCGTCTCGAGGTCGGGCGCGACCTCGCGGATGCCGCTGTACAGTTGCCGCAGCGCGTCGGGGTTGGGCGCTTCGCCGTCGCCGCCATAGGCGAGGATGTCGGCCTGTCGACCCAGCCGGAAGTGACGAACGCCGTGGTCAGAGAGCGCGTCGACCTCGCCGACGACGGTCGGTGCCGGTCGAAACTCGGGATTGCCGTAGAGGGGTTCGGTACAGAACGAACACCGGTACGCACAGCCCCGGGAGGTCTCGAGTTCGGCGATGAGGTACTCGGGGTGGTTGGGGTGTTGCTCGACGATGAACGCGCCCTCGCGTGCCCACCGCGAGACCTCGTCGACGTCGCGCATCCGGTTGTTGAACCCCTCGAGGCCGCTCTCGACGAGGTCGTGGACGGCTGCTTCGACGTCGCCTTTCGCGACGAAATCAAAGTCCAGGTCCTGGCGCTCCGTTTCCGTGGCGCCGGCGTTCTCGTCGCCGACGCCGAACTTGACGGGGCCGCCCATCAGGCTCGTCCCGTTGGCGGTCCAGGCGAGTTTGCGGACCTCGTCGGGTTCGGCGGGCGTGCCGCCGACGTACTTCCCGGGGACCGTCATTCCGCCCAGATAGATCATGAGATCGGCCTCGTCGACGTCGCGCCAGCGGTCGGGTTCGTCCCGGAGGCCGTCGATCGTGTGGTACGTAATTCGGTCTCGCGGGACGCCCGCGTCGACGAGCGCGCCCGCGGTGTAGCGCGGATACGTCGAAACGTACGGCGGCACCCCGAAGTGTGCGGGCTCGTCGACGTAGCCGTCGACGATGGTCACGGAGAGCCGTTCGGGGTCGGTCATAGGGGCCGATAGCGCCTCGAGTGATAAAACGGTGACTACACGGGCCGTCTCGAACGACTGAGAACAACCCGAAAAACTCGGCTACGCTCGAGTAGATTTAAGGATCCGATAGTTCAACGTAAACGGGCGTACCGATCGCGCGGACGCCGCCGATGGTGTCCCGTTTGGGCCGCGATCGATCCCACTCGAGATCATGAGCGGACGTACCGGTCGACGACGGCTCGTCTGTGCGGTTGCCCTCCTCGTGCTTTCGAGCACGCCCGTTGCGGGGACAGCAGCGGCGAGTGCCGACTCCGGGCTGGTCCACGGGCGAGCTGGACCCGAGCACGGTCTCGCACCACCTCTCGTCGCTGGAGGAGGACGGGCTCGTCGTCCGGGAGCGCGACGGGCCGGCGATCGTTAACCGGGTCGCGCCCGAGGTCGAACCCGCACTCGAGCGGGCAGAGCCGGCCGACTGACCGGCAGCAGGCTCGCCGGGTTGGCCAGTGCCAGTACGTGGCTCGATTCACAGTCGGATTACGGTCGTTCCCCTCCCCGCTGCTCCCGTTTTCGTCGCTTGAGCCGAACCGGAACGGCTCCGCCGATCCGTTCGCTGCCTGCGGATCGAAGACGAGTTCGCCGTCACCGTAGACGGTCAGCGAGAACCGGCGGAATCCGATCCGGACGCCGCCGGATCGCCGGCAGTCGCCGGACGTCGGTTCGAACGGGGCGTCGAGTGCCTCCGAATCGACGGCGTCGAACAGGCGCTGGTCGTCGGCGAACTCGAGTTCGGGGACCGTTCGAACGACGGCGACGATACAGGTCGATATCGGCCGTGGATCCGACCAGTCACACTGAACGTGGATGGTCCCGGTCTCGGCGTTCCGGCGGATGGTCGGCTCGAACACGCTATCGTCGGTCATGTATCTGCTCGTCGACGATCGGGTTGAAAGCGGTATGGACAAACGCGTCCAAACGGGACCGGTTCCTCGACGATGGTCCGGGAGCCGAATGTTGATTAGTTCGGCACCCGGAGTACCGACCGAAATGCCACCGACGGAAGAAATCGTCTGTACCGCGGAGGACTGTTTTCTCGACCTGTTCGAGAACCACTACACGTACGACGTCCCCGAGGAGTTCGACGTCTCAGAGCTCTCGTGTCCGGTCTGTGGCGGCACGGACTGTCTCGAGCCGGTCGAGCTTTGAGCGACCGAGCGCTCCGAGGTGACCGTTACCGAGGAGGGGACGGCCGCCGGCCGACGCGCCGGGCGACCTCGTGTATCAAAATCAATAATAGCGTGGTCGTCATAGGTTCCGGTCCGGCCATGTCTTACCCGTACTGCCAGACCCAGGCGTCCGCTTCCGGCCGTCGAGTCGGGCCGGTCGCAGGTTCGGACGGGCGTCCCGTCCCGACCGCGTCCGTATCCGCGGCTTCGTCCCCGTTCTCACCCTCCCTCGGATCGTCCCGAACCCCGGCGAGCGCGCCCTGCGCCGCCGGAGGTGACCGGGAGTGAGCCCCCGCGACCTCGTCGAATCCGTCGGCCGCTTCCTCTACCGACAGGTCGGGCGCGCGAACGGGCGCGCTCAGAGTTATCGATCGCTCCCCGTCGACGTGCTCGAGGACGATACGTCCTATCTCGTGGTCTTCGACGCGCCCGGGGCCGAACCGGACGACGTTCAGGTGCGATACCTCGGCGGCAACGTCAGGATCAGGATCGAACGGTTCCGCCGGTATCGCGAGCGCTTCGAGATGCGGTTCCCCGGCCGAGGGATGGAACTGGGCGGTGAAGCCGAGTTGCCGCCCGACGCGATCGTCGACCCCGACGCGGGCACCGCGACGCTTACGGAGACGGGCACACTGAGCGTCGAAATTCCGAAGGATACGTCGGGTTCGCCCTCGGCTACCGACGACGAGACGATCGAGGAAACGGACGACTCGAGTGCCGAGACGAAAGCGAACGCAAATCCGAATCCGAACCCGAATCCCAACCCCGACGCCGACGACTGACCCGTCTCCGTCACTCCCCGTCGATACGCATCCCTTCTTCCACTGCGAACTCCTCGTCCCCGTCGAACCGCGTCGGATCGAAGGCGTCGATTCCCTCGCCGCCGACGATCTCGGTCGCGATCCGCTCGCCGATCGCCGGCGCGCGCATGAAGCCGTGGCCCTGGAACCCTGTCGCGACGTAGATCCCGTCCCGGAGTTCGCCGATCAGCGGATCGCGGTCAGGCGTCGCCGTACAGAGCCCGGCCCAGGCTCGCTCGAGGTCGTCCGGTCCGAGTTCGACGTCCAGCCGGCCGGAAACGCGCTCGAGGAGGTCCGCGGCGAACCCGTCGTTTGCGTCCCGGTCGTAGTCGTCCGGGTCGGCCTCGCGCTCCTCGGTGCCGTCGCCGGCAAGGAGCCCGTCGGGGTGCGGACGGACGTAGAATCCCTCGCTTGCGTCGTACCAGGTCGGCTCCTCGAGGTCGCAGTCGGCGACCAGCGCCTGGACGCGATAGGGTTTCATCGCGATCGGCACGCCGGCGTCGGCGAGCACTGTCTTCGTTCGCGCGCCCGCCGCAACGAGGACGGCGTCGACCTCGCGTTCCGTGCCATCGGGTTCGACGACCCGTGCGGGGTCGGTTCGGACCTCGACCGCCGTCTCCGGCGCGAGCGTCGCGCCCGCGCCGTCCGCCGCGGCTGCGAGACAGGCCGTGTAGCGGGCGGGATCGGTGTAGCCGGCCGCGCCCGCGATTCCGGCGACCGCGACGTCGTCCGTCCACAGTGCCGGGAACCGGTCGGCCAGCGCGTCGCCGTCCATCTCGAGGGCGACGACTCCGTGGTCCTGCATCAGGCTCACCTGTCGGCGGATCGCCTCGGCCCGTTGCTCGTCGCCCTCGCGGGCGAGCCAGACGTAGGGACACTCGACGAACTGGAAGGTGTCGTCGCCGGAGAGCCGCCGGAAGCGTTCGATGGCGTCGCCCGCGATTTCGGCGTCCAGCGGGTCCGCGTAGGCGTCGTAGCAGATCCCCGCGGCGCGGCCGCTCGCGCCGCTTGCGATCCCCTCGCGGTCGTAGAGGGTGACGTCCGCGCCGGCCCGAGCCATGTCGTAGGCCGCGGTCGCGCCGACGGCTCCCGCACCGACGACGGCGACCTCCATGCCAGCGCCCTCGTCGACGAAGGCGTCCGCGCCGACGGCGAGTTCGAGGTCCGAGTCGCCGTCGGGGTCGATCCCCTCGCTCATTTGTGGGCTCGCGGCCAGCAGTCCTCGAGCGGTCGCTCGGCGAGCCAGTCAAACAGCGTCACCAGCCGATCGCAGCCGGTCTCGAACAGTTCGCGGCCTTTCTCGGGGTCGGCCTGGGTCGGCCGTCCGACCGCGCCGCTCTCGGAGAAGTCGATCGTGTCGAACCCGGTGGGCGCGCCCTGGACCGTCTCGCCCCAGCCCTCGCTGGCCCCCTCCTCGGCGGCCTCGAGTTCGTCGGGGACGACGAGGTCCTCGCGGAGGTGCCACAGCAGGCTCGACTCCATCGCGTCGGCGTGGCCGCCCTCCTCGTCGAACAGGTCGTCGGCGAGGTCGTCGACGGCGTCCCACCAGTTCCACGGCGGGGCGAACGCGGTGCGGTCGTCCCGGAGTCGGCGGGCCGCCCGCCGCAGGGCAGCGCCGTTGCCCCCGTGGCCGTTGACGACGACGGCCTTCCCGAGGCCGTGTTCGGCGAGACTCGAGAGCGTCTCCGCGACGTACCGCTCGAACGTCTCCTCGGAGACGTACAGCGTGCCGTCGAACTGGCGGTGGTGGACGCTGACCCCGACCGGCACGGTCGGGAGGACGACGGCGGTCGCGCCGTCGTGGGACTCGTTCGTTCGCTCGACGGCCCTCCGGGCGAACGCCCGGGCGGCCATGTGGTCCATCCCGAGCGGGAGCGCCGGCCCGTGCTGTTCGGTGCTTCCCGTCGGGAGTACAGCGACGTCGGCCGCCTCGAGGGCGTCGGCGGCCGCGGTCGTCGTTCGTTCGGCGAGCAGCGTCATACCTATACCTGCCCGTGGTTCCCGGAGTGGCTTATAATCCCGGGAAGGGACGGTTGAAGAAACCGGGGGTGACGACGCGTTACTCCCGGAAGCGCTCGAGTCCCCGCGCGGGGTAGCCGACGACGGTCGTCGCGCCAGCCTCGCGGAGCGCCTCCGTCTGTGCGCGAACGTCGTCTTCGGTGCCGACGAGCGCGTAGTCCTCGGCCGCTGCAAGCAGGACCTCGCGGGTGCGGCCGGTCGCGCTGGCGTCCGCGTCGGGGTCGTCGTCGGGCAGGGCCGAGGCGACGGGCCGTCGGCGCGCGACGTAGTCGCCGACCCCCTCGAGGACCGCGTCCTCGTCGTCGGAGAGGACCGTCGGCGCGTAGACGGCGATCTCACCCTCGAACCCCGCGGCTCGCAGCGCCCGGAGTTCGCGCTCCGTCGAGCGCGAGAGCAGGTCGTACTGGGTCGCGCCCGTCGCCATCGCGATCCGTTCGACGCTCTCGGTGCCCACCCAGGCCTCGGGTGCAGTCTCGAGCGCCGCGCCGAGACGGGGCGCGACGGCCCGCCCTCGTTCCTCGTCGGAGAGGTAGGCGGGGTGACCCGCGACGACGACGCGGCCGACCGATTCGGGCAGGTCCGCAAGCAGCGAGTCGTCGCCGAGGGGGTCGTAGCCGTCGGCGCGGACGGGGGTCGTGACACGGACCTCGGCGTCGTCGGCCAGCGCCTCGAGCGTTCCCGGGTCGGGAACGTGCTCGCGGCCCTCGTAGTCGATGGCGAAGGCGTCGGCCGGGATCGACGTCGCGGCAGTGACGTCACACTCGGTCGGTTTCAGCGCGATCGCGTCGAGGCCAGTACGGGCTACGGTACTCGTCGTTAGCATCTACGATCACCTCGCAGGACAAAGGAGAGACGGTTACAGTCGGTGCGGAACTCGATCCATCGTCTGTGCGACCATAGGCGTGCTGGGCGGCGCGAGTCCAAAAGCCTGACGCTCCATCGAGTTTTTGCACCCGCCCAATTCGCGCTACTCGAGGGCGTCGGCGTCCCCCTCGGTGCCGCCCGGCCGGTCGATCCGCTCGGGCGCTTCGAACTCCGTCGCCAGTTCGAGCAACTGGACCAGAATGCGGCCGGTCGCGCCCCAGACGGTGTAGCCGTCGACGTGGAAGTAGTGGATGACGATGTCGCCGTAGTAGGGGTGGTCCCTGCGCTCGTACTCGTAGTTCTCGGGATCGAGCAGCCCCGATAGCGGGAGGGGGACGATCTCGGCGACCTCGTCGTCGTCGCGCTCGTACTCCCGGTCGGGCACACGGGCGACGAACGGCGTGACGGCGTACTCGGTCACGGTCCGGATGTCGTCCAGGCGGCCGACGACCTCGGCCTCGTCGGGTTCCAGGCCGATCTCCTCGTTTGCCTCCCGCAGCGCCGTCTCGAGGATCGAATCGTCCTCGGGTTCGGCGCCGCCGCCGGGGAAGCTCATCTGGCCCGGGTGTTCCCCGAGGTGGTCCGCGCGGCGGGTAAACAGCAGGTAGTCCTCGCCGTCGCGTTCGACGATCGGTGCGAGGACCGCGGCGTCGTACTTCTGGTCGTCGATCGCTTCGGGTTCGTGTGCCGCGACCGGCTCGAGGGTGAGCGTCCGCCGAGCCATGCGTTACTCGAGCGCCTCCTCGAGTCGTCGCCGTTCGTCGGCCAACTCGACCGGAGCCCAGGATTCGACGTCGTAGCTCACGTCGAGCAGTTCGTGGAGCCGATCCTCGTCCCCGTCGTCGATCGCCGCCTCGAGCTCCGACCGGAACCGTTCGCGAACCGCCTCGCCGAGCGCCTCGCGGTCCGGACGGCGACGCTCGATATCGAGGATGTGAGGGACGTCCTCCGCGTACGTCGGTACCGACGGGAACGCGGTTGGGCCGGCGACCAGCAGGGGGCCGTCGGCGCCGTCATCCCGGTACCGGACGAGCGCGAACCCCTCGATTGCCTCCTCGATCGCCGTCTCGACCGCCGCCTCCTCGATCGACTGTCCGTCGGCGCGGAAGGCCGCCTCCGAGAGCGCCCGCTCGAGTTCGGCGCGGGTCAATCCGCCGAACAGGTCGACGATACCGGCCAGTTCGTCGGCGGTCGCGTCCATAGCGCCGTCAACGCTCGCCTGAAAGATTAATCAACCGGAATCGCACCCGGCGCCGGCGTCCCCGCGGGCCGCAGCGTCGGTCGCGAGGGCCCTGACCTCCCGGTCGAAGCTTCGAACCCACTCGCCGACGTCGTGTCGGCGGACGGACTCCGACAGGGACTCGAGGCGTTCTTGGGCCTCGTCGGCCTCGTCGATCTCGAGCGAGAGCGCGCGGTCGATCGCCGCCGCCGTCCCGGCCACGTCGTAGGGGTTGATCTCGATCGCCCCCTCGAGGATCTCGCTCGCGCCGGCGAGTTCGCTCAGGACCAGCGTCCCGGTCCCGCCCGCGTTCGCGGCGACGTACTCCATCGCGACCAGGTTCAGGCCGTCCCGCCGCGAGGAGACGACGAGCGCGTCGGCCGCCCGGTAGAGCGCCAGCAGGCGCTCCCAGTCGACGGCAGCCTCGACGTGGCGGACCGGCGTCCAGTCGTCGGTCCCGAACCGGGCGTTGATCGCCGCGACCTGCTCGCGGACGCGCCGTTGATACCGCCGGTACTCGGGAACCTGCTCCCGCGTCGGGCCCGCTACCATCAGGTGCGTGACCGACTCCCGCCACCGGGGTTCGGTCTCGAGGAGGTGTTCGAACGCCCGCAACCGCTCGCGGATCCCCTTCGCGTAGTCCAGTCGCTCGACGCCCAGCAGGAGCGAACGGCCGGGATCGAGCTCGTAGTCCTCGAAGACGGACGACGGCTCCTCGGTCGACTCCGCTCGCCGCGCGCTCGAGACGTCGATCCCGATCGGCCGGGCGTAGACGCGGGTTCGCTCCGGTTCGGACGAACCGGTACCCTCGGAACGGACGATCCCCGCCTCCCGGTCGACCGACGCACCCGGCAGCAACCGATCGACCGTCTCGAGGAAGTTCCGTCGGTACGCCGGGAGGTGAAAGCCCAGCAGGTCGTTCCCGAGCAGGCCCTCGAGTAGCTCGCGGGCGTGGGGCGAGACGCGGACGGCGTCGGGCGAGGGCCAGGGGACGTGCCAGAACTGAGCGATCGTCGCCGCGTCGGGCAGCCCCGAGCGGGATCGAAGCCGGTCGGAAAGCAGGGCGAAGTGGTAGTCCTGGATCCAGACGATCGGGTCGGGGTCGCCCCCCTCGACACCCTCGACGACCGCGTCCGCGAACCGCTCGTTCGCCCGTTCGTAGGCCGGCCAGTGGGACGGTTCCGAGCGGATCCGTCCCAGGTCGCCGTGACAGAGCGGCCAGAGCGTCGAGTTGCTGTAGCCGTAGTAGTAGTCCTCGACCGTCGACTCCGCGAGGAAGACGCGCTCGAGGTCGTAGGCTGGTTCCTCCGGCGGCACCCGCACGGTCCCGTCGTCGGCGACGGCCGCGTCGGCGTCGCCGCTCCCCCACGCGACCCAGGTGCCGCCGAGCCGTCGCAGGACGGGATCGAGAGCCGTCGTGAGCCCGCCCGCCGAGCGTTCGACCGCGATCCCGTCGTCGGTTCTCGAGTGGACGTACGGCTCGCGGTTCGAGACGACGACGAGATCGCGCTTCCGCAGCGGCGACGACGCCGACAGCGTCCAGGCCGGGCGGGACGATGGAGACTCGGGCACTGGCTACGGCTGAGGAGTCGCGAGTAATCATCCTTTCGTCCCCGACGGGAAGCCGGCAGCGTCGTACTGAACCGGCAACGTTTTTCGAGCTACTTCCTAACCCCGCGGTATGCGTACCGTCGAGATCGGCGATATGCCAGTCGGAGACGGCCATCCGCCGCGAGTGATGGGTGTGTTGAACATGAGCGTCGAGTCGAACTACGACCCCAGCGTCCACGGCGGCGTCTCCGAGGCCGTCCGCCACGTCGAGGAGGAGATGGTCCCCGAGGGAGCCGACATCATCGACATCGGGTTGCAGTCGGCGAACCCGAAAAACGACTGGCTCCCCGAGGAGGTCGAACGCGACCGCCTCGCGAAGGCGCTTGCCGTCGTCGACGAGGTCGACGCCGACGTCGCCTTCTCGATCGAGACGCGGTACGCGGGGGTCGCCGAGGAGGCGATCCAGGGCGGCTTCGATCTCGTCAACGACGTCTGTGGCTTCGCCGACCCCGAGATGCCCAAGGTCTGCGAGGAGTACGACGTCCCCGTCGTCAAGATGGCCAGCCCCCCGGACATCAAAAAGCCGGGTCACCTGAAGAGCATCGACGATATCTTCGAGGCCCTGGAGCGGGGCGGGTTCACCGACAAGACGATCATCGACCCCGCGTTCGGCGGCTGGTACGACGAGCGCACCTACGAGGACAACTGGGAGATGTTCCGCCGCCTGCGGGAGTTCCGCGCATTCGGCCGCCCGATCCTCACCGCGACCAACCGCGAGGACTTCCTCGGCGACCTGGCCGGCCGCCCCGAGACCGAAGACCAGTTACCCGTCAGCCTGGCCGCTGCCACGATGGAGGTCGAGCGCGGCGCTCACATCATCCGCACCCACGACGTCGCCGCGACCAAAGACGTGGTCCAGGTGGCCCACGCGCTGGGCGACGAGCGCTCGATCCGCGACGACGAACCGCGGGTCGTCGAACTCCGCAACGTCTCGGAGCGCGAACTCGGGCGGACCCTCTCCCTGCGCGAAAACGCGACCGGGCGGGAGCCGTCCTCGACGCTGTGCTTCCAGGTCGACGGCCTCGACGAGGCGACCGAAGCCGCCCTCCGAACGTGGGCTGACCGCCACAGCCTCGCCCTGGCGATCGATCCGGGCGCTGACGCTCTTCTCGTCGGCACCACGGGCGAACTACGCGACGCCGTCGCCGACGCGGACGCCGACGGCGGTGTCGACGACCGCGACCGCGAGCCGCTCGCACCGATCCTCGAGACCGTCCGTTCGGCGCTGGATCGACGCGGTTCGGCCGACTAACGCGACGGAGGCCATAGTTCGGAAGCGCGCCCGGCCCCGTTCGGAGCGTCGCGAGCACAAGTTGGTATCCGGGACTGTCTCGATCTGCGAGGGAAATCCGGATCGAGACGGCGACTACCGATCTACTCCGGCGGTATCGGGCGAACGTCGACGGCGGCCGCCGAAGCCCCGGTCTTTTTCTTCCCTACCTTCGTAACGAATGCACATGAAATCAGTCCGGAAGGCACTCCGTGACGGGGAACTCGACAAGGACACCTACGATCGACTCGTCTGTGGCGAGTGCGAAAAGCCGCTGAAGACCGAGAACGACCCGGACCAGATCAAGACGGTGCGGATCTGTCCGGACTGCGACCAGGAGTGGAAGGAGATCAGATAGTCGAAGACGGAGTCGACGGGCGGGCGGGGGCCCAGCGGGGCATCGGCCCACCGGACACCGCAGGACACGGACGTTTTTCGGGTGCGTATCCGCCTCGAGAATGGCGTCTCGGGTCCGTCGGGCCATCGCGACGGGCTTACGACCGCTCGCCCGCCATCGCCGAAAAGAGCCGTTCCTCGAACTCCTCCCGGCCGATCCCGTCCGAGGGACCGAGTCCCTGCATGTGATCGACCGACACCTGTCCGCCACCCATCCGGGCGTGGCCGCCCGCATTTGCCATCGGAATGTCGCTGACGGCGTGGCGGAGCGTCTCCCCCATGTGCACGCGGTCGTCCCGGGACCGGCCCGACAGGTGGATCGTCCCGTCGTTCTCGCCGTAGACCACGACCGCGGTCACTCCCTCGAGGTGCATGAGTTCGTCCGCCGCCTGCGGGATCGCGTCGACGTTCGAGATGGTCCCCACGTCACAGACCGCGAAGGGGCCCTCGACCCGCTTCTCGGTGATCGCGGTCGCCTTGACCTGTAACACGTCGTCGCTGACCTGCGGATTGGCGATACGCTCGAGCAGGTCCTCGTCGATCTCGTCGAAGAGGTACGCGGCGGCGTCGAACTCGGCCTTCGAACAGCCGTTCGTCAGGTGATTGGTGTCGGACTGGATCCCGTAGAGCAGGCCCGTCGCGAGTTCGGGCGTGAGTTCGAGGGCCGTTCCATCGTCCTCGCCCGTCGCCGCGCCGAGTTCCTCGAGGTATTCGACGAAGATCGTCGACGCCGCCCCGTACTCCGTGCGGACGTCGGTGAACCGCGTTCCGGTACCGTTGCCGGGATGGTGGTCGATCACCGCGACGGGTTCGACGTTCTGTGCGCCGGTGAACCCGCGAGGCGTGTTGTGATCGACCAGGACGACCGTGTCGGCGGCCAGCTCCGAACTGGATTCGATACTCTCGAGGTCGAGGCCGAGCACGGTGCGGAACGCACGGTTTTCCTGATGGCGGATCTCGCCGGAGAACTGCAGCGTCGTCTCCGTGTCGACGGAGTCGGCGATGGCCTCGACGCCCATCGCACACGCCATCGCATCGGGATCCGGGTTCGGATGCATTAGTACGGCCACGTCGTCGTACTCCTCGAGTACACGCTGGAGGTGGGAGCCGGGTGGGCGACGGAACCAGCGGACGGCCCACCACCCACCGAGGACGACCCCCGCGACGAGCAACACCAGCAGCGAGAGGACGAGCGGATCGAGCGCTCGCAGCGAGTCGACGACTGCGTCGACGACCAGCACGTCCGCCTCGAGCCCGCCGTCCACGCTCAAGTCGGCATCGACGCCGACGAACGAGGGCCTCGAGGCGTCGCGGTAGCTCATACCGGACACTCAAATCGAACCACAAAGAATTTTCCGCCGATTTACCGGTTCGACTGGGGGGCTCGAGGTCCCTCGGGACTCACTCGCTCCGATAGTCCTCGATCGCCGCCCGATATCCCTCCCTGAAGGTCGGGTACGCGAACTCGTAACCCAGCGCGCGCAGTTTCGCGTTGTCACAGCGCTTGCTCGTCAGGATGCGCCGTCGCGCGGCCGCCGAGAGGTCGTTCTCCGCCAGCCGCTCGTCTTTCGTCCGTTTGGGCGGCTCCGACCGACCGCACTGCTCGGCCAGCCAGTCCGCGAACGTCCACTTCTCGACGGGTTCGTCGTCGACGACCTGGACGACCTCGCCGCGGGCCCGATCCTCCTCGAGCAGGTAGCGGACCGCGCCCGCGGCGTCGTCGCGGTGGACCATGTTCAGGTATCCCTCCGTGACGGGGCCCTCGAGGTAGCGCTCGAGGCGGTACCGGTCGGGACCGTAGAGGCCGGCGTAGCGGGCGACGGTCCCCTCGAAGCCGTGTTCGGGCGGCAGTTCGCGGGCGATCCGCTCGGCCTCGGCGAGCACCTCGGTCTTCTCGGTGGTCGGCTCGATCGCCGTCCCCTCGTCGACCCAGTCGCCCTCGTGATCCCCGAGGACGCCCGTCGAGGAGGTGTAGACGAGCCGCTCTGGCGCGTTCTCGCGCTCCCCGAATACCTCGATCGCGGTCCGCAACCCCTCGACGTAGATCTCGCGGGCGGCGTCGGGGCCGCGGCCGCCGCTGCTCGCGGCGAAGACGACGGCGTCGACGTCCGGAACCGACTCGAGCCCCTCGGGATCGGTGATGTCCGCCCGAACGGCCTCGAAGCCGGCCGATTCGATCGCGTCGATCCCCGCGTCGGAGCGGCGGACGCCGACCGCGTCGTGGCCCCGCTCGACGAGCTGGTTCCCGAGCTCGAGGCCGACGTACCCACAGCCCAGAATAGCGACGTGCATACCCGAATTCGCGGCGGACGTCACATAGGTGCACCGCTCGCCGCCGCCGTATCGGCCCTCCCGGTCGCGAGGGGATCGCCCGATGCCGTCCCGTCACATCGCGAACCGGGGCAAAGCGATATGGTTCGTGTTAACGTACTATTACGAACGAGCATGTCCGAAACGTGTGCCAACTGCGGGAGCAGGGTGCCGGCCCGGCGGTACCACGTCCACCTCTCGTCGGCGGAGGTACTCGAGTTGCCGCTCTGTGAGGGGTGTCGGTACAAGTTCGTCACCGCGGACTGGGTCGACGCGGTGGTGTGACGGGCGCGACTCCGTCGACCGCGGCGCGACCGACGGAGCCGAGCGTCGGATAGGAAGAGCGATATCTGCGACCTCCGATCCCCGAGGGCGTCCGGAAACCGACTCTGAGAGTCAGAGTCCCGGAGACATATCCGGAATGCTGTACCGATGTCCCAGCGCAACCGCTGCCCGGGACGCGGTTGCGCCAGAACTGACTTACAGCTCAGCTTTGCACGTTAGCGTCAGCGGCTGAGTGAACCAAAAGGTAGTCGATCACGGTCATCAAGTCATCGACACCGCGATCATCGTTGTCTACGAGAGAAGGTTGTAAACGGCTTCGTTCAGAGAAGGTTCCAAGTTCACTCGAAGCGATGGCGTGTATTTCGAAGATACGCTCATGCGGTCGTTGACCGACTGTCAGTTCTCAGTTGGCTTCGATAACGATCCTGGCGAGCCGGTAACCCTTGTCTTCCAAGCCCCGACAGCGATGTTTCCCGATAACGCGACGCCGACGGCCGCGCTCGGGATGCTGCTGACCGACCACGGAGTCCCGGTCGCCAAACGCGAAACCGACGATTCGTACGAACACTTATTCGAATCGACCGAGGCAGTGTCGTGGGACTTTACGATTCGCCACGAAATGACGTCGTACTTCTCGAATTAGACGTAGTTTGTTGTAGTTAGAGAGTGACTTTTATATTCATCTCTTAATATTAGAAATAGATTATTTATATGGATTCAGTTAGACACGAGGTGCCTTCTTCGACATAATCTTCACGAACTCTAAAAGTTAGTATATCACCAATGACTGGCTCATCAATACTACAGTCAAGTGAGAAGCTAGTTCTTATGGTTGGTCTGTCATTGATCGTGATTTCAACTTCAATTTCATCCCCTTTATTCAAATCAGTCGAATGCAATTGTGCAAGAGACGATGTATTAATACGATCTGGATCTGGGTGTTCACTGGGTACGTCTAAGCTCTGTTCTAGAATCTTATTATTAGATTTGTAGGCTATTAGTTCCACTTCGAGATACCTGTCTGTGTGATTTATAACACCGAACGCAACAGACCGGTCACTTCCGAATACACCTCCACATCCGGACAATACTCCGATTAATATAGGAAAAAAGTAAATAACTCTTCTTCGATGGTGATCTCCGTCCATATTCGGATATATTATATTCTTATTTTGTAATTTATTATTAATTGAATTACAAAACTTTATTAGGATTTAACTTCGTATTCTACTTCAAGTGGCTCCTTCGGTGCTGTATTAAATCCAATTGGAGAATTATACTCACAGTAGCAAAGTCCACCCCCGTTGGGCGTTCCCGGAAGGGTGAACCCAAAACTCGGATGCACTACCACAGAGTGTGTACCCGAGTCGTACTCATTGTTGACTCTCAGTTGAACGCTAGCAACCTCTTCATCAGTGTCTCCAGTAGGTAGGTTATCGGGATCCTGATCTAACGGTATATCGAAGTACATTTCTTCTCCCTGATTCCTCTTATCGACATCTGCTCCGCCACTCTGGTTTAAATCATATAGGGCTGATCCAAGACTTGTGTAGATGTTACCGTATACAGCATCTGTGAATTCAAACCCAAGACCCAACAGATCATTGCCGCTTTCACCATCGTTATCGTTTGGTACAGGATCTTCGAAGTACAGGTTATCTCTAACCTCATTGTCTCCAATTTCAATATGGAATTGATATGTTTTAGGCTTTCCATATGGGGGCTCTGGATCAGCGCTACAATTGTCTGCAATAAGATGTCCATCTGGACGTTGAGTGAAATGCATGTGGAACTCCCAGATTGCTGAATTACCGTCCTCAATTTGATAGTAGTCTTCTTCTTCAGTCCCTCTACCCGTTACTCCAGCAGCCAATTTCCAAGATGGTTCTTGATAACTGCACTCTCTGTTATCTACTTCACCGTCCCATGGCTTTTCATCTAAAATCCCAGTATCAACATATTCAGCCTGAGAGGTTATCTTTTCGCTCTTTGATTCTTCTAATTCAACTTTTTGGCTATTGGGATATTTATTGACGCCAGGCCGGACGGGCTCGAGGTCATCTACGAACCGTTTTGATCCAGTATCTGTTGGGAGGCCTTCATCTGGAATTGTGAAATTCAATTCACTTTCTTCCCAATCTTGTCGACGGCTATGCATTCTAACTGTCTTGTCATATTTGAAATCTTCTTGTGGTATCAAGTAGAATCCAATCTCGCCCCATTTTGAAGATGGCCGACTTAGAGTTCCGGCAAACCGTTCGGGTTCAGTTAGTCTAATCAGGTTCAATTTAAGAGGATACTCTCTATCCGCATATTCTCGCAAGTATTCTTCATCATCAAATATTCCAATATATTCATCTCTAATTGAGTTAACATTTTTGTCAACTTCACTAAGTGGTAGCGTGTAACCTGCAATTCTAATTGATCCACTGAGTTCGTTATTACTAGAATTCACATTCCCCGAGACTGCGCCTGCGGTCTGATGAGTTAGAGTGTCATATGCCAACCCAGCGAATCTAAAACCGGCAGCAGTAGCATTACCAGTGACGCTAACCAAAGCAACCGAACCGCTGGTAATCGCTTTCAAAACTGTTCGCCTTGAGTCGTCACCATCAGCAATTTCTTTCATCTGCATCTAACAGTAATTGCAGAGTAGGTGTATTAGTTGACTCTAAATTCTAACTGAGAATATAAAAGAAAGATATATGTACACAATGACCATTCATTTATGTATTAAATAATTATAGATAAGAATGTGTGAAAACAGGAAATTATATTCAGAAAAAGTAAGTGTTATAGAATGATTTCCGTACTGTAGTTACGGCTCTTCTCGGTTACTTCTTCGTCGTATAATGACGACGAGATCGTAGCAACACCTATCTGAGTAACCACTCAGCTTTGTACGTTAGCGTCAGCGGCTGAGTGATGAGGAGGTAATCGATCTCGGCCATCAAGTCATTAACGCCGCGATCTTCGTTGTCCCGGACCTAAGAGAGAATGTTGTAGTCGGCTTCTTTCAGAGAATGTTCAAGATTCACTCGAAGTGATGATACCTTCAATCAGACTGTGCCCAAAGCGGTCGAATCAGGGTTAAGACGAACGAGGCTGTAGGCAGCTATCAGAAGGTGCCAGTACCGACTGGCACCTTCATCGGCCTGTATCTCGTAGTCTCCTACGCAGAGATCCTGCTTCGAGTCCTCGAAGAACGTTTCGATGCGCCAGCGCATTCCGTAGGAACAAATAATGTGCTCGGTCGGTGCGTCGATCTTGTTTGTGGCAAGACACTTGAACGGATTCTCTTCGTCTTCGTCGGTTCCTTTCTCGGCGATAACCAGCTTTACGTGCCCCAGTTGGGAGACAGGAAGCCTCTCCTCTAGGTATGGTAGATCTCGTCTTCGATATTACGCTCAGCTGTTTCGATTCGCTTTCGAGCGCATCGATGGGGATATTTTCTCCATCGTAAGTTACCTGCCGATTGTTCCAGAGCGGACCGCTCAAGTCCTTGCCGTAGGGTTCGATGAGTTCGGGAAGGTCAGAACCGTGGGAAAACCCCGAGTCGAAAAGGTAGATCTCCGCAGGTACACCTTCCTCTTCTACGAGTTCGGTGCCGATCTCGCGGGCGAGATCGTACTTCTAAAGTCCTTCAAGACGTTCGTGATTGAATTGCTGCTTAGCCCAATTGTATTAGGTGAAGGACTTGTTGAGAGCGCGTTTGCTATTGGCTGGAAGGACTTCGCGTACGATTCCCGCCACAGTCTTGTTGCTGGCCGTAACAAGACTGTAGCGTAGGTTTTAGCGTGATACCATTGATCTGGAGACAGCGACTCGAACTCGTCGAACACACGCGTACACGACATTGTAGTCGACATCATTCGTCCTTGCCACCTCCTATGTCATGTACCTATTTCAACGTGCAAAGCTGGCTTCCAGTAAACCGTATCAGGGAATGTTGTCCACGATAACGTGCTGGAGGTGGACGTACTCCTCGAACGACATCGGCGCACGCCGTTCGATCTTCTGTTGCACCTCCTTGGCGTCCATCTCGATCTCGAGTTCGCTCTCGACGGCTTCGACGTCCATGACGGCCGTGGACATGCCCATCAGCAGGTGCTCAGTGGCCATCGTCACGACGGTCTCGGGGTCCCGGACGCCGTCCTCGAGCGCGAGGACCTCGGCCGCCTCCTCGAGTGAAATGTCGGGCAGGTCGCCGTCGCCGTCGCGGTCGGCGAGCGCCTCGAGCGCTTCGCGTGGGAGGGTCGTCTCCTCGGCGGCGGTCTCGAGGCCGCGGTCGTCGACGACGGCGGCGAGTTCGTCGCGGTACTCGGCGCGGAGTTCGGCGGGGGTCTCGGGAACGGTCGTCCGCTGTTCGTGGAACATACGGGAATCCACAGCGGACTGCCTCAAGTGCGTTGCTATCGCCGGAGTCGTCCCGTCGACGCCGGACGGTCGAAAATACGCGTACTCCGACCGGGAAATTCATCGGAACGTTAAACAAGTTACCCTCATATGATAGCCGCATGAAAGTTGCCCTGATCGGAGTCGGTCAGGCCGGTGGGAAGGTAACCGAACGGCTCGCCCGGTTCGACGCGGACATGGGCTTCGACGCCGTTCAAGGTGCCCTGGCCGTCAACTCCGCAGAACCCGACCTCCAGTCCCTCGAGTTCGTCGACACCCAGTTGATCGGTGCCGACCGCGTCAACGGCCACGGCGTCGGCGGCGACAACGAACTCGGTGCCGAGATCATGCAGTCCGACGCCCAGCAGGTCCTGAGCGGCCTCGACGGGCGAATCACCTCGAAGTCCGAGGCGATCTTCGTCGTCGCCGGCCTCGGCGGCGGGACCGGCAGCGGCGGCGCGCCGGTGCTCGTCCACGAACTCCAGCGAGTCTACGACGTCCCCGTCTACGCGCTCGGCGTCCTCCCCGGGCGCAACGAGGGCGCGCTCTACCAGGCCAACGCCGGCCGCTCGCTGAAGACGCTCGCCCGCGAGGCCGACGCGACCCTGCTGATCGACAACGACGCCTGGCACGAACAGGGCGAGAGCGTCGAGGGTGCCTTCGAGACGATCAACGGCAAGATCGCCCAGCGGGTCGGCCTGCTGTTCGCGTCCGGCGAGGCCGTCGAGGGCGTCGGCGAGAGCGTCGTCGACTCGAGCGAGGTCATCAACACGCTCCGGTCGGGCGGCATCGCTACGCTGGGGTACGCAAGCGAGGTGGCAAGCGACGACAGCGCCCAGAACGTCCGCACCGTGATGACCGTCGCCAGGCAGGCCCTGCTGACCGGGACGAGCCTCCCGGACGCGACGACGGCCGACTCCGCCTTGCTCGTGATCGCCGGGGAACCCGACACCATCCCGCGAAAGGGCGTCGAGAAGGCCCGTCGCTGGCTCGAGGACGAGACCGAGAGCATGCAGGTCCGGGGCGGCGACTTCCCGCTGGACAGCGACCGCCTCGGTGCGCTGGTCCTGCTGGGCGGCGCGGAGCGATCCAGCCGCATCGAGGAGTTCATGGAACGCGCCCGGGAGGCCAAACGGGCCGCGGAGGGCGAGCGAACCGATCCCGCCGAAGAACTCACCGACGACCGGCTCGAGAACCTCTTTTGAGTCGTTGACTCAACCGTTTCTCCGATCGGGCCAACGGTCGTGAACCGTCGGAACTACTTTTAATTTCTGGCCACGTGGCCAGGGTAATGACCGACGAGTGGACCGGCGGGCGCATCGTCGACTGGGGGGAGGCAGACACCGAGGGGCCGCCGACCGTCGCGGAGTGGCGGCCGGTCGCGGTCCCGGCTCAGCGACCGGAGTTCGGCCGCGATGGGGACGAGGAGCCGGGACCCGACCTCGAGGCCGTCGCGTACCGGACCACCCTGGCGGACCCGCGCTCGAGCGACCGCGCCGACGAACGGGCGCTGCTCGAGATCCGTGGCGGCTACGGCCGGATGGCGGTCTGGTTCAACGGGACGAAACTCGGCGAGTCGGACCCACACTTCGTTCCCGCACGATACACCGTCGACCCGGAGCCGACGAACGAACTGGTCGTCGCCTGCGAGCGGCCGGACGCGTTCGCCGGTATCCGCGCGACGGACGAGATGCCGGCCTCGTTCGCGACGCCCGGCGTCCGGTGGGACGTCGACCTCGAGCCCCGTCCCGCGACGTTCCTGCGGCGAGTGAAAGCCCACCCGCGCCTCGAGCGCGGCGAGCGCGGCGAGGGAACCGACGACCCGCGGGGGGAGATCGATGTCGAGATCGAAATCGACGCGGGAACCGCGGTGGACGACGCGATTACCCTCTCCGTGCGGCCCGAGGAACGCGGCGGCGGGGCGACCATGGAACGGATTCCGGTGACCGCCGAGGCGGGCGAGCGGACGACCGTCTCGCGGACGGTCGAGGTTCGAGACCCCTCGCTGTGGTGGCCCCGTGGGTACGGCCCGCAACACCGGTACGCCGTCCGGGCAAAACTCGGGGCCGACGCCGCCGAGCGGACCATCGGCTTCCGGCGAGTCGAACGCGACGCCGACGGCTTTCTCGTCAACGGAACGCGGGTCCGGGCGCGGGGGTTCACCAGGCTGCCGGGCGGCGACCCCGAGGCCGACGTTCGGCGGGCGCTCGAGGCGAACGCGACGCTCGTACGCGCGCGTGGACACGTTCCCTCCCAGGCACTGCACGAGGCGTGTGACGAGGCCGGATTGCTGGTCTGGCAGGATCTCCCGGCCAGCGGTCCAGAGTTCGCCGCGCGGCTTTCGGACGGCGACAGTAGCGACCGGATGGTCGAACGCGGCCGTCGCCTGGCGACCGCCCTCGCCGACGAGTACGGCCACCACCCCTCCATCGCCTGCTACGGAGTCCAGGACGAGCCGGCGACCCCCTTCGACGACCCCGTGGGGAGCGGGTTCACCGGGAAACTCGCGGTCCGATACCGCGCGTGGCGGACCGCGATCGACCGTGCTCCCGCCGAGGCGATCGCCGAGGCCTTCCCCGACGAGGTCCCCGTCCTGCCGGTCGCCGGCCAGCCCGGTACCGATCCCGACGCGGCCCACCTCTTTCCGGGCTGGCAGTACCTCGAGGCGACGGACCTGTCGTGGCTGCTCGAGACCTATCCCTCGCTCGGCGAGGTCGTCGGCGGGTTCGGTGCGGGCACGCTCGCGGACGGGGTCGATCCGGCGTCGGTGCCCGGGCTCGACGCGGACGCCTACGCCCGCCGGGCCGGGGAGCCGGCGGCTTCCCGGGAGTATCAGGCCCGAACGCTGAAGACGCTCGTCGAGACGCTTCGCCGCCGGGAGTGTGGAATCTTCGCCGGGCCGCCGATCTGCGACGCCGCGGCGGGCGGCGGCATGGGTGTGACGACTGCCGAGGGCGAGCCGAAGCCCGCCTACGAGGCCGTCTCGGACTCGCTCGAGCCCGTTCAGGCGGTACTGGACGACCCGCCGACGCCCGGCGACTCGGTCGGCATCACCCTCTGTAACGACACCGACCGATCGCTCGAGGCGGCGGTCGGCTGGCGGGCCGGCGACGAAACGGGCGAGACGACGGTACCGGTCGGTGCGCTCGAGACGACCCCCGTGGGATCGCTGACCGTTCCGACCGACGCCAGCGCAGTCGAACTTGCCGTCGAGGCCGGCAGTCGATCGGCGACGAACCGCTACAGTTTATAGGGTCATGGGATTCTGTGACAGGGTGTGACCCGGCGTTATGCGGCCCCTGCTAACGGTTTTCGCACCTTTCGTGACCGGTACTTTTAAATTGGAGGCGACAGTAGCTATCGGTACCAGAACGCCGCCGGGGCGCGTATAGCTCGACGATCGATGACAGGGAATCTTATTCACCGAGGTTTCGCAGATCGTCAGCGTACGCTCCGTGCGGCCGAACGGGACGAGAAACGCGACCGCGGCACCGCCGAATCGCCGGTTTCCGGCGAACGACGGTCGCCGGGGTTGCCGACCTCCGCTCCCGTCCGGCCGCGTTCCCGGCGCGGGTATGGCACAGAGGCTTGAATAATTATGGTAGACGGATCGAAAAACATCGAACTGACAGAGGACGACCTAGAAAACAAATCGAAAGGCGAGCTTATCAAGAAGGCCGGACAGCTCCGAGACCGGCGAAACGAGCTCAACCAGATGGCCTCCGAACGGGCCTCCAAACGCGACGACCTGAACGCGAAGACTCGGGAGAAGGTCGACGAGGCCCAGGAGCACCGCGAGAAGCGCGACGAGCTCAACGAGCAGGTCCAGGAGCACAAGGAAAAGCGCAACGAGCTCAACGCGGAGGCTAACGAACTCTTCGACAAAGTCGAGGAGCTCAAGTCGGACATGGAGCTCGACGAGGGGAAGGACCTCGAGGAACTCGAGGAAGAGATCGAAGAACTCGAGTTCAAACAGCAGACCGAGGTCCTCTCGAGCGAGGAAGAGCAGGAGCTCATCGAGAAGATCGAGTCCAAGCGCGAGGAGTACGAGGAGCGCAAGCAGAAACTCGATCAGAACGAGGACTTAGAGGAACTCGTCGAGGAGGCAGAGGAAGTACGATCGGAAGCCTCCCAGCACCACCAGAAGGTCACGGAACTCGCGGACAAGGCCCAGGAACATCACAACCAGATGATCGAGGCCTACCGCGAGGCCGACGACATCCGTGACGAGGCCGACGAGATGCACGAGAAGTTCGTCGAGGCCCAGGAGGCGGCCGACCGTCACCACGAGGACTTCGTCCGCGTTCAGAAGCGTCTGCGCGAACTCGACAAGCAGGAAGAAGAGGAGCGCAAGTCCGAGCGCGACAAGAAGAAAGAGGAGGCCAAGGAAGAGGCCGAAGAAATCTATCAGAAGTTCAAAGAAGGCGAAACCCTCGACACCGAGGACCTGATGAAGCTCCAGAAGACGGGGCTGCTCTAAGGTCGTCCCCAGGTTCGATTCGTCCCCGCGTTCGGGTCGCGGGTCCGGCGTTCGCATCTGATTTGGGTTCGTGTTCGCGGTCACGGTCGTAGTGATAGTGGTAGTGGTAGTGATAGGGGTCGTCGCGATTTTCGGCCGACCGAGGACGACCAGCAGCGTACGCTGGCACCTGCGTCCCGTCTCGAGTGCGGGAGGTCGTGGTCCGGGTCCGTTCGTGGCCGTGATTTCCGGTCGTTCCGGGGACGGAGAACGTGAGATCGAGAGTCGAGAGTCCAGTAGCGACGCGGCCGACGCTCGTGAGCGGACGAGCCGCGACGACAACGGTTAACAGGTCAGCACACGGACCTGACGCTATGAACAGAGGTGACTACCGTGGTTAGTACGGCAGACGTCGGACGGCTTGCCGTCGTCACGCTGGGGGCAGTGCTGTTCGCCGCCGCCGGCGTCGGCCTGTTCGTCGTCTACCCCGAGACGCTCACGGACCTGTTCGGGATCGCGTTCGCGATCGTCGTCGTCCTCGCCGGGCTCCGGATCGCGGGCAACGTCGCCGCGTCGCTGTTTCCCGACTACGACGTGGCCGAGGTCGCCGTCGAGGGACCGATCACCCGCGACGGGGGTAGCGGCCCGCTCCCGCAGAGTCCGCGGGGGACACCGGCCGACGACATCGTCGAACAGATCGACCGGGCTGACGAGGACGAGAACGTGGACGCGCTCTTGTTGAAACTGAACACGCCGGGCGGCGAGGTCGTCCCCAGCGACGACATCCGGCTCGCGGCCGAGCGGTTCGACGGGCCAACGATCGCCTACGCGACCGACGTCTGTGCGAGCGGCGGCTACTGGATCGCCAGCGGCTGTGACGAACTGTGGGCCCGCGACGGGTCGATCGTCGGCTCGATCGGCGTCATCGGCTCGAGAGTGAACGCGAGCGAACTCGCCGACAAGGTCGGCCTCTCCTACGAACGGTTCGCCGCCGGCGAGTACAAAGACGCCGGCACTCCGCTGAAGGACCTCGAGGAGGACGAACGCGAGTACCTCCAGGGGCTTATCGACGACTACTACGACACGTTCGTCGAGCGGGTCAGCGAGGGGCGTGACCTCGAACCGGAGTTCGTCCGGGACACGGAAGCGCGGATCTACCTCGGCGAATCCGCCCACGAACTGGGTCTGGTCGACGAACTGGGAACGCGCCGCGAGATCGAGGAGGAACTGGCGGACCGCCTCGAGACCGACGAGGTGGCGATCGAGGAGTTCGAACCCGAGCGGCCGCTGATGGCACGCGTCGGTGCGGGTGCCCGGACGGTCGCTTACGCGTTCGGTGCCGGTCTCGCGGGAATCGCGGCGGAGCGGGAGTTCAGACTGCGAACGTGACCGGGTCGTCATCGAACCCACGGTGACGCGGGCGGCGCCGATCGCGTCGTATCGTTTTCAGGCGGCCGCGTCCCGACGACTGCTAGACGTGCGAAGGTTGGCCGAACCGCTGGTACACGTTTCTTCTCTGGCGTCTCGAGGGGGTCGAACCCGGTTCAGGCCTCGGTCCGGCACGGCGCTCGGGTCGAACGAGTAAGTGGGTTTTATCGTCACACAGCAAGGAACGACTACCGTGTCAACGCTGGTCGTCTGTCTCGACCGGACCGACGACGTGGGCCGCAAGACCGGACTCCGGTCCCCTATCGTCGGCTGGGAGGCAGTTCGCGCGCTCGTGACGGATATCGGGCTCGCGGATCCGGAGGATTCGGGAGTCAACTCCCTGCTCGAGACGCTACGGGTCGCCCAGGACCTGCGCGACGAGAACGAGGACACCGTCGTCGCGGTTGTCTCGGGGGATCGGGAGTCGATGGTGTCGGCCGACAGAGCAGTCGCTCGCCAACTCGACGAACTCATCGCCGAGCACGATCCCGACTCGGCGGTGGTCGTCATCGACAGCGCGGAAGACGAACGGCTGGTCCCGATCGTCGAGAGCCGCGTTCAGGTCGACTCCGTCGATCGAGTGGTCGTTCGCCAGGCCCGGGACATCGAGTCCACCTACTACCTGCTGAAGCAGTTTCTCGCCGACGAGGAGCTACGCCAGACGATCCTCGTCCCGCTCGGGCTGACCCTGCTCGTGTTCCCGATGCTCGCGACCGTCGTCGGTCCGGCCGAGGGCGCAGCCGCGATCACGACCGTCATCGGCCTTTTCCTGCTGTACAAGGGGTTCAACGTCGACGAGATCGTGACCGGCGTCGCCCACCAGGCCCGGGAGGCGCTGTACTCCGGCCAGGTGTCGGTCGTCACCTACGTCGTCGCCGCCGGGCTGACGCTGGTCGGGCTGTTCGCCGGCGCACTCGGGGTCTCGAACCTCGGGGATCCCCAGAGCGTAGTCGTGCTGACGATGCAGTTCCTCTTCGACAGCGTGCCGTGGCTCGCGATGGCCGGGATCACGGCCAGCGCCGGCCGCCTGCTGGACGAGGTGATCAGTGAGGAACCGGTCCGGCAGTCCTACCTCAACCTCCCGTTTATCTTGCTTGCGGTCGCGCTGGTGCTTCGCGGGTTCTCGGCGTACTTCCTCGAGCAACAGGGGGTGATCGGATCGCTCGAGGTACCGTCGGCCGTCTACGGCCCGCTGGCCATCGAAGGGTTTGCGCTGGCAGTGGAGGAACGGCTGGTGCTGTACGTCGCGACTGCGATCGCGGTGAGCCTCGTCGGGGCCCGAGTCGCCTCGTCGCTGAGCGGCACGGACGACCTCGAGGTGAGCGAGGAGAGCGGGTCGAACGCGGAAGCGGAGGCCGATGTGGAGTCGGGGCTGACGGACGGCGGTCCGGAGCCGGTGGGTCCGAACGCCGACGGAGGCGTCGAGACGGTTCGTGGAGGCAGTTCCGGTTCCGGTTCCGGTTCCGGTGTCGATACCGGAACTGGGACAGAAGCCGACGGACGCCCCGAGCCCCGTCCGGAAACAGAAACGGAGACGGAGACGGAGACGGAGACGGAGACGGAGCCATCGAGGTCCGACTCCAACGCCGACGTCGAACCTGACTCGAGCGTGCAGGGCGACGAGACCGATCCGGAGGGCGAGAGGGAAAGCGAAGGCGACGACTCCCGATAACCGACGACTCGTCATCCCTTTACCCTCGGCCCCCAACCCTCGAGCATGAGCGACAACGGCGCGTGGGTGAGCCTCTTCTCGGGCGGCAAGGACTCCTCGTGGGCGCTGTACCGGGCGCTGGAGGAGGGACTCGACGTGCGACGGCTCGTCACCGTCCACCCCGACGGCGACTCCTACATGTACCACGTCCCGGCGACTGATCTTGCCGCCCTGGCGGCCGAGAGCATCGGCATCGAACTCCTCGAGGTCGAGCCCGACGACTTCGAGGCCGACGCGGCGACCGACTCGAGCGTGCAGGGCGACGACGAACTCGAACCGCTCGAGGCCGCACTGCAGGATCTCGACGACGACCTCGAGGGGGGTATCGCCGGCGTCACGGCGGGCGCAGTCGAGAGCGAGTACCAGACGAGTCGGATCGAGGGAATGTGCGACCGGCTGGGCTGTGAGCTGTTCGCCCCGCTCTGGCAGGAAGATCCCCGCAAGTTGGCCAACGCGATGCTCGAGGCCGGTTTCGAGATCGAGATCATCCAGGTCGCGGCCCACGGCCTGGACGAGTCCTGGCTCGGCCGCACCCTCGATCGGGCGGCGCTTGCGGACCTCGAGCGCCTCAACGAGGAGTACGGCGTCCACGTGCTAGGGGAAGGCGGCGAGTTCGAGACGCTGGTCGTGGACGCCCCACACATGGATCGGCGGATCGACCTCGAGTACGAGACGGAGTGGGAGGGGACTCGCGGCCGACTGCGGATTACGGACGCACGACTCGAGGACGCCTGACCGGCAGCCACGCGCGGAACCCGAGGCGTTTCAGGCGACGGGCCAACCCCCTTGCGCTTCCGAGTGGAGACGTCCACCGGATGCTCGACAACGAACGCGACCTCTTCGTCCGGACGCTCGAGGAACTGTACCACCTGGAACGGGAACTCGAGGAGTTCCAGCCGGCACTCGCGGAGGCCGCGACCGACGAGGAACTGGAGGAGTTCTACATGGCTCACGGCGAGCGGACGACGGAGCAGGTCGGCCGGCTCGAGCCGAGATTCGACGCCATCGAGGTGGAGGTCGAACCAGGTCCTGTCGAGAGCCCATCCCTCGACGGACTCCGGAGAGCGCGAGGACCTCGTC
Source organism: Halobiforma lacisalsi AJ5 (assembly GCF_000226975.2). Taxonomy (NCBI): domain Archaea; kingdom Methanobacteriati; phylum Methanobacteriota; class Halobacteria; order Halobacteriales; family Natrialbaceae; genus Natronobacterium; species Natronobacterium lacisalsi. Next base: position 116,002 of record NZ_CP019285.1, read on the forward strand.
GACGATCTGCAAGACCCCAACTTGGGCGACCTCGTCGAGGCGGAACTGGGACGTTCGATCGAACGCCTCGAGATCAGCAAACTCGAGACGCTGTTGACACTCGCGCAGCGAACCGACCTCCCTAGCGAGGTCGTCGAACCGCTCGAGACGACGAAGACGGAAGCCGAAAACGGGCTCGAGCGACTCCAGGATCTATCCCTGTAAGTCGACCCGGCCTCGGGGTTCACGCCAGCGGCTGCCGCTCACTCCGACTCGAGGCCGCCGGGTTCCCGGATCGCGAGGACCGCACGGCGCTCGTCCTCGTCGGTCCCGTGCCACCACGCGATGCGATCGAGGTCGATCGGCCGGTACGTCGAGACGACGGATAGCCACTCGCAGGAGGCGATCGTCCGGCGTGGCTCGCTCGTATCGATCGGCGAGGACTCGAGGTCGGCGTCGAGGTCCTCGAGGAAGGCGACGACGGTCGGATCCGGCCGCACCGCGTCGACGCCCGCGAACTGTCTGAGGTACTGGAAGGTCGCGGGGCCGACGCCGGAGATCGATCCGATCGGATCCTCGGCGTACCGGTAGTGGTCGGCCTCGGCCGCCCACGCCTCGAGTGCGGCGAGGTCGTCGTCCTCGGGGCGGTCGGCGAGTGTGGCCGCGGCCTCGAGCAATACCCGGCGTTTCCGCTGTGCGCCGAACGCCGCCACGAGTTCCTCGTTCTCGAGGTCGATGGCCGCGAGGTCGGCGAACGAGCGGACCCGGCCGGTTTCGACGAACGCCTCGCGGAACCGTTCGACGGTCGGGTAGATCCCGGCGCGGAACCCCTGTCCGGTCGTCGAGGCGGCCGCCTCCGCAAGCAGCAGACGGGGGTCGTCGCCGGTCCAGCGATCGTGCTCGAGGAACGCCCGCGAGAGGCTCTCGTAGGGAACGTCCGCGGCGTACCGGTCGAGGGCCGACTGGACGGACATCGGTTCGTTTCGACACATCACACGGTGTACCTATAGCTGTTGTGTCGATTCGATAGCCGTTCGAGCCGTTAGGCACGAATCGGACGGACCGGATCAAAGCGGTACGAGTCAGAGCGGTAACGCGACCAGCCGAGCGATCACGAGCATCATCGCGAGCGCACCGAGGACGACGAACACCGCGTTCTCGAGGTCGGGATCGCCGGCTTCGATCGGGGTCGAGCCCGGTTCGGGCGTGTACTGGTCGTCGGGTTCGTCCTCGGCGGGGTCGCGAGCCGATTCCTCGTCACTCGAGAGGTCCATGCGGATCCGGTCGTGGGCGCGCTCACGATCAGGATCAGGATCATGATCATGATCGCCGTCGATCCCATCGGGGCTCGAGCGTGGTACGTTCGCGTCCGAGTTCCGATTCGTGCTCGTGTTCCCGTTCCCGTTCTCGGTTACGTTCCCGTTCTCGGTTACGTTCGAACCCGAATTCGGATCCACACCCGCGTCCGACGGATGAGAGGGCGGCCGGTCGGGTCGGTTCTCGCCGTCTCCCCCGCGGCCATCCGTTCCGGTCCCGTCGTCTGCCATGCACGTTCGTAATAGACCTGCAGTCAAAAACCCGTGGGACGCAGGTCGGGATCGCTTCAGGTGCGTTCCGTTCGGTCGCCGATTTCGCCGCGGTAGACGACCCCGCGCTCGGCGTCGAGCGTCACCGTCGTCCCGACGTCGGTCTCGGAGACCTCCGCGTCGCTGATCATCGGGATATCCATCTCGCGAGCGACCAGCGCGGGGTAGCCGGTCATCCCGCGCTGGGCGTTGAGGATACCGCCGATCTTGCTCACGTCGCCGTCGAACTCCTCGTCGAAGTCCGCCGGGAGTGCGAGGATAGCGCCCTCGGGGACCTCGGAGAGGTCGCCGTCCGTCGTGCGTGCGATCGGCCCCGTTGCCCGGCCGTCGACGACGACCCGACCGGTCGTCAGCGCCTCCGCGGCGACGTGGACCTTCATCATGTTCGTCGTGCTCGCACCCTCGAGGTCGGTCATCATGCCACAGAGGACGACGACCGTATCGCCGCTGTCGGCGACGCCGGCGTCGAGCGCGGCCTGGACTGCCTTCTCGACGACGGCGTCGGCCCCCTGGTCGGAAACCCGGGCGTACAGCGGGGTGACGCCCCACGAGAGCGCGAGCCGACGGCGCACCTCGTGGTTCTGTGTGGAGGCGACGACGGGGACGCCGGGCCGATACTTGGCCGTCTTCAGGGCCGTGTAGCCGGACTCGGTGGCCGCGACGACGGCCTCCGCGCCGACGTCGCGGGCGAGAAAGCGGGCCGAGCGCGCGAGCGCGTCCGTCCGGGCCTCCCCTGCGGTCGGGACGCGCTGCTCGAGCAGTTCCTCGTACTCCTCGGAGTTCTCGACCTGGCGGACGATGCTGTCCATCGCATCGACGACGGCGACGGGGTGGTCGCCGATCGCGGTCTCGCCCGAGAGCATCACGGCGTCGGTGCCGTCGAGGACGGCATTCGCCACGTCCGACGCCTCGGCCCGCGTCGGGCGGCGAGCCGTGACCATCGAGTCGAGCATCTCCGTGGCGGTGATGACGGGCGATCCGGCCTCCCGACACTTGCGGATGATCCGCTTCTGGATCATGGGGACGTCCTCCATCGGACACTCGACGCCCAGGTCGCCGCGGGCGACCATCACGCCGTAGGCGGCCTCGATGATCTCGTCCAGGTTCTCGACCGCGCCCGCCCGCTCGATCTTGGCGACGATCGGGATGTCGGCGCCTAACTCATCGAGGACCTCGTTGACCGCGTAGACGTCCTCGGCGTCCCGGACGAAACTCGCGGCCACGAAGTCGACCTCCTTCTCGGCGGCGAGTTCGAGATCCTTCCGGTCGCTCTCGGTGACGACGTCGAGGTCGAGGTCGACGCCGGGGACGTTGACCCCCTTCCGGCCGCCCAGTTCGCCGCCGGTGTCGACGCGGGCGAGGACGGCGTCCTCGCGCTCTCGCGAGTCCCGTTCGCTCGAGGAGTTCGAAGCGTGTCGCTCCTCGCTCTCCAGGTCCGTGTCGACGACGGTTGTCTCGATCAGCCCGTCGTCGAGCAGGATGCGGTCCCCGGGCTCGACGGCGTCGATCGGAAGCGAGAGCCCGACCGTATCCGGAGCCACCTCGTCGCCCTCGACGAAGCGGATCTCGGAGTCGGTCTCGAGGGTGACGGTCTCGCCCTCCGTGAGGGGTGCGGTGCGGATCTCGGGGCCCTGCATGTCGAGCATGACGGCGACCGGTTCGTCGCGCTTCTCGTCGACGCTGCGGACGCGGTCGATGAGGTCGGCCCGATCCTCGCGGCTGCCGTGGCTCGCGTTCAGCCGGGCGACCGACATGCCGGCTTCGGCGAGGTCCCGGATCGTGCGCCGGTCGCTCGAGGCCGGCCCCAGGGTACAGACGATCTTCGCGTTTCTCATGGGCCGAAATAGCGCGAGCACCCCCAAAAAGCCTCTTCTTTACTCGGTCTCGAGTTCGGATTTCTGCCGTCCTGTGCCACGTGAACCGTTTTCCGTCGACCGGTGTTGCGAACGAACGTGCCCACGTACGTGTCCCTCATCGACGTCACCGATCGCGAGGTCCAGAACACGCAGGAACTCGCCTCGATCTGGGGCGAGATTCGGACGGAGTTCGAGCAACACGAGGCCGAACTCGTGGACTCCTACGCCATCCTCGGGCAACACGACTTCCTGGTGATCTTCGACGCGGACGACCACGAGTCGGCGTTCAAGTCGGCGCTGACGCTTCGCCGGCACGGGCTCGCCGGCGAGACGATGGAGATCGTCGACACTGACGACTTCTCGCACCTGGTCGACGAGATCTAGCTCTCGCGACCGGAGCCGGACCGACGGCGGCTCGAGGGTGATCGGGTGTCCGCCTCGAACTCTCGGGCGGGCGACGACGAACTCAGACCCGCTCGACCGTCACCGCGCTGTGTTTGTATTCCGGGATCTTCGCCACCGGATCGAGCGCGTCGCCGGTGAGGACGTTGATCAACGGCTCCGCGTAGTGGAACGTGGTGAAGACTGTCCCCCGCGTGATCGACGGCGTCACCTCCGCCGCGACCGTCACGGCTCCGCGTTCGTTCGAGAGGCGTACCTCGTCGCCGTCCTCGATCCCCCGCGCGTCGGCGTCGTCGGGGTGGAGCTGGACGACGTCCTCGCCGCGCAGTCGCATCAGGGTCCCCGAGCGGCGGGTGAGCGCGCCGCTGTTGAAGTGCTGGAGCACCCGGCCCGTCGTGAGCACCAGCTGGTCGTCCGCGAGGTCGTCGGCCGGCGGGACGTGGTCGACGGGGGCCAGCTCCGTCCGCCGGTCGCCGCTCGCGAACTCCCCTTCGTGGAGCACGTCGGTTCCCGACTCGGCCCCGGCCGGGAACGGCCATCGCTGGTAGCCCTCGCCGATCTCCCCGTAGGACATACCGCCGTAGATCGGCGTCACCTCGGTCAGTTCCGCGAAGACGTCCGCGGGACCGTCGTAGTCGAACGCGAGGTCGGGGCCGGTGAGCCGCCGGCCGACCTCCTGCAGGATCTCGAGGTCGCGACGCGCCTCGCCGGGCGGGTCGGCGCTCGGCCGCATCCGCTGGACCCGGCGATCGGTGTTCGTGACCGTGCCCGCCTTTTCAGCCCACGAGCTACCCGGGAGGACGACGTCCGCGAGCTCTGCGGTCTCGGTCTCGAAGAGGTCGATGACGGCGAGGAAGTCGAGGTCGGCGAGCGCGTCGGCGACCTCGTTCGCGTTCGGTTCGGTGACGGCGGGGTTCTCGCCGAAGACGACGGCCGCACGGACCCCGTCGTCGCCGACCGAGCGGGCCCACTCGACCTGGGTTCGACCGGGTTCGGCTGGCGGTTCGAACCCCCAGACCTCGGCGCAGCGATCCCGGGCATCGGCGTCGGTGACGGGGTCATATCCCGGAAGGTCGCCCGGTCGTGCGCCGACGTCGTTGGCCCCCTGGACGTTGTTCTGGCCCCGCAACGGGTTGATCCCGGTCCCCGGCTTCCCGACGTTGCCGGTGAGGACGGCGAGGTTGATCAGCGCGTGGACGTTGTCCGTCCCGCAGTGGTGCTGGCTCATTCCCATCCCCGTGAACGCGGCCGCGCGGTCGGCCTCGCCGTATGCTCGTGCCGCCGCCCGCAGGTCGTCCGGATCGACGCCCGCCTCGCGTGCGTTGGCCTCGACGTCGACGTCCTCGAGGTGGGCCTCGAACGCCGCCCGGCCCTCGGCGCGCTCGTCGAGGAACGCCTCGTCGACCAGTTCCTCCTCGACGACGACCTTCGCCATCGCGTTCAACAGCGGGATGTCGTAGCCGGGCGTGACCGGCAGGTGGACGTCGGCCTCCGCGGTCGTCGCGTTCTCGCGGGGATCGACGTGGATCAGCGTCGTGCCGTCGTCGACCGCCGGGGAGAGGTACGACTGGAACGCGATCGGGTGCTGTTCGGCCGGGTTCGCGCCACAGACGAGGAAGGCGTCGGCCTCGCCGACGTCCTCGAGCGTGTTGGTCATCGCGCCGGCTCCGAATCGTTCGACCATCGCCGCCACCGTCGAAGAGTGACAGAGCCGCGCGCAGTTGTCGACGTTGTTCGTGCCCAGCGCGCGAGCGATCTTCTGGACCAGGTAGTTCTCCTCGTTGGTGCAACTCGAGGATGCGAAGAACGCGACCGACTCCGGGCCGTGTTCGTCGACGACCTCGCGGACGCCGGCTTCGATTCGCTCGAGTGCTTCCTCCCACGGCGCGACGACGTGGGTGCCGGACTCGCGGACGAGCGGTCGGACGAGGCGCTTCTCGTGGCGGACGGGTTCGAAGGCGGCGACGCCTTTCGGACAGACCTCGCCGCGCTGGTTGACCGACCCCTTCCAGCCGGTCGCCTTGTCGCCGTTCGCGTGTTCGATCCCGCAGCCGACCCCGCAGAACGGGCAGACGCTCTTGCTGGACTCGAACTCCGGGGGGTCCGGGTCCGACCCCAGGAACGGACTCGGCGGATCGTCGGCGGTTCCCATACGCGGTCGTTCGGGCGGAATCGCGGTTAAGTGTACCTCCGATTCCGAGCGGGCGACAACGCGGACAAGGGCGGGGTCGGTGGGACCGGCGCGGGCCGACCCACGAGGAACGACCAGGACCGTTCGGCGATGTACACGTTCGCTGAACGGCCCACAAGACGACACACGTGTTCCCATGCCGTGGTAATCAGGTGGAGTATTTGACTCCGAGCGCGGCGAAGCGACTCGTATGTCAACGCCACCGCCGGAGCAGACGATCCCATCGGACGCGGAGATCGCCCGAAACGCGACGAAACGGCCGATCGAGGAGGTCGTCGCACCGCTCGGCCTCGAGCCCGCGGACCTCGAGACGTACGGCGACCACGTCGCCAAACTCTCCCCGGAGACGACGGCCAGGCTCGCCGACCGGGAGCGCGACGCGCGGTACGTACTCGTTACCGGGATGACACCGACACCCCGCGGCGAGGGGAAGACGGTGACGAACGTCGGGCTCGCCCAGGCGTTCGATCGCCTCGGGAAGACGGCGGTCGCGGCGGTCCGGGAGCCGTCACTGGGCCCCGTCTTCGGCATCAAGGGCGGCGCAGCGGGCGGCGGCTACTCGCAGGTGCTCCCGATGGAGGACATCAACCTCCACTTCACGGGCGATCTGCACGCGATCACGTCGGCGCACAACCTCATCTCGGCGACGCTGGACAACCACGTCCACCAGGGCAACGACGCGGGGATCGACGTCACCGAGGTCGTCTGGCCGCGGGCGATCGACGCCAACGACCGGGCGCTACGCGAGACCGTCGTCGGCCTCGGCGGCTCGACGAACGGCCCGCCCCGCGAGGGCGGGTTCGTCCTGACCGCGGCCTCGGAACTGATGGCCGTCCTCTGTCTCGCGGACGGCGTCGCCGACCTCAAAGCGCGGATCGGCCGCATCGTCGTCGCCTACGACGCCGACGACGAGCCCGTGACGGTCGACGACCTCGGCGTCACCGGCGCGGTCGCCGTCCTGCTCAAGGACGCGTTCCAGCCTAACGTCGTCGGCACCATCGAGGGCACCCCGGCGTTCGTCCACGGCGGTCCGTTCGCGAACATCGCCCACGGAACGAACTCGATCGTCGCCGACGCGGTCGGCGGCGCGCTGGCCGACTACGTCGTCACCGAGGCCGGCTTCGGCGCCGACCTCGGCGCCGAGAAGTTCTTCGACATCGTCGCGCCCGCCGCCGACATCGAACCCGCGGCCGCGACGCTCGTCGTCTCCGTCCGCGCGCTGAAGTACCACGGGAAGGACATGTGGCCGGTCGAGTTCGACGACCTCGAGGAACCCGACGTCGACGCGGTCCGTGCTGGCTTCGAGAACCTCGACCGGCACGTCTCGGTTCTGCAGAAGTACGGCGTCCCCGTCGTCGTCGTGGTCAACCGGTTCCCCGGCGATACCGACGAGGAGGTCGACGCGATCCTTGAGCACTGCCGGGAGGACCTCGGCGTCCGGGCGGCCGAATCGACCGTCTACCGGGACGGCGGCGAGGGCGGGGTCGGCCTCGCGAAGGCCGTCGACGCTGCCGTCGCGGACCACGACGGCGAGTTCGCGCCGCTATACGACCGGGACGCCCCAGTCGAGGAGAAGATCCGAACCGTCGCGACCGAGGTGTACGGCGCCGACGGCGTCACCTTCACGTCGGACGCCCGCGACGACCTCGAGCGCCTCGAGCGGGTCGACCTCGAGCGAGCGCCGGTCTGTCTCTCGAAGACGCCCTACTCCTTCAGCGACGATCCGTCGAAAAACGGCGCGCCGGAGGGGTGGGAACTGACGGTACGCGAACTGCGCCCGTCGGCGGGCGCAGGCTTCGTCGTCGCGCTCACCGGCGACGTGCTCACGATGCCGGGGCTGCCGTCCGATCCGGCCGCGCTCGAGATGGACCTCGAAGCGGACGGGACGGTGACGGGGCTGTTCTAGACGGAAAACAGTGGGGCACCCGCCTCACTGTGGGCGGGACGCTGTACCGATTACTGCACCTTCTCGCCGACTTCAGCGTCCCCGTGAGTCGTCAACAGGTCCGCCTCGTCGCCCGCGGCGAGGATCATCCCGTTGGACTCGACGCCGAACAGTTCGGCGGGCTCCATGTTCGCAAGCAGGATGCACTTCTCGCCAGGGAGTTCGTCGAGGTCGTGGAGTTGCTTGATACCCGCGACGACCTGGCGGGTCTCGAAGCCGATGTCGACCTCGAGGCGCGCGAGGTCGTCCGCTCCCTCGATGCCTTCGGCGGTCTCGATGCGGCCGACGCGCATGTCGACGTCCTGGAACTCCTCGAAGCCGATACGATCCTCGGCCAGCGGCTCGAGGTCGTCTACGTCTGCCATGTCGTCGGCTTCGTCCCCGGTGGTGTCGTCGTTTTCGGTTTCCTCGTCGCCTTCGTCTTCCTCTTCCCCGTCGTCCGCCGCGGCAGCCACCCGCTCCTCGAGTTTCTCGTTGAGTTCCGCGACCCGGTCGTCCTCGATCTTCTCGAAGAGTTCGCCGGGCTCCTCGAAGGTCCGCGGCGGGGCCTCGAGGGCGTGCTCGAGGTGGGCGTCGGCGATTTCGCCGTCCTCGCCCAGTTGCTCCCACAGTCTCTGGGCCTTGTCGGGGGCAATGGGCTCGAGGAGGACGGCGACGGCCTTGGCGATCTGGACGCAGTCGCGGATGACCTGTGCGGCCTGCTCGGGATCGTCGTCGGTGAGCTTCCAGGGCTCGTTGCGCTGGATGTACTCGTTGCCGAACTGGGCCAGTTCCCTGGCCGCCGCGCCGACGCCGCGCAGCGAGTAGTCGTTGACCGCCTCGCGGACGTCCTCGATCGCGCCGTTGATCCGGTTCTCGACGTCCTCGGAGACGTCCGCTTTGGGCGTCCCCTCGTAGTTGCGGTAGGCAAAGAGCAGCGAGCGGTACCAGAAGTTGCCGACGGTCCCCACGAGCTCGCCGTTGACCTTCTCCTGGAAGGCGTCCCAGGAGAAGTCGACGTCCTGCTGGAGGCCGCCGGTCGTGGTGAGGTAGTACCGCAGCAGGTCGGGGTGGAACCCTTCCTCGAGGTACTCCCTGGCCCAGACCGCACGATTCCGGCTGGTCGAGAGGCCCTTGCCGTTGATAGTGATGAAACCGGTCGCGGCGACGCCCCGCGGTTTGTTGTAACCGGCACCCTCGAGCATCGCGGGCCAGAAGATGGTGTGGTGCTGGATGATGTCGCGGCCGATGAAGTGGACGATGTCGCCTTCCTCCCGCCAGACCTGTTCCCAGTCGTACTCGTCGCTGCCGACGCGCTCGGAGTACTGCTTGGTCGAGGAGATGTACTCGATCGGGGCGTCGACCCAGACGTAGAGGACGAGGTCCTCACCGTCTTCGCCATCGGTCCCGGGGTAGTCGATCCCCCAGTCCATGTCCCGCGTGATACACCAGTCCTGCAGGCCGTCTTCGATCCACTGTCGCGGCTGGTTGCGCGCGTTCGAGGTGCCCTCGAGGTCGTCGAGGAAGTCCGTCAGGAACTCAGCGAACTCCGAGACCTCGAAGAACTTGTGGGTTCGGTCGCGGTACTCCGCGGGGTTGCCCGTGATCGTACTGGTCGGGTCCTCGACCTCACCGGGCTCCAGGTGGCGCTGACAGCCCTCGTCGCACTCGTCGCCGCGGGCTTTCGCGCCACAGTAGGGGCAGGTCCCCTCGACGTAGCGGTCGGGGAGGTACTGGTCGGCGTCGGGGTCGTAGGCGACCTGGATCTCCTTCTCGTAGACGTACCCTTCCTCGTCGAGGGTGCGGACGATGTCCTGGGTGAGTTCGGTGTTGGTCTCGTCGTGGGTGTGTCCGTAGTTGTCGAACTCGACGTTGAACTTCGGGAACGTCTCCTCGTACTGTTCGTGCCATTCCAGCGCGAAGTCTTCGGGGTCGACGCCCTGCTGCTCGGCGTTGACGGCGACGGGCGTGCCGTGCATGTCCGAGCCGCAAACGTAGACGGATTGCTGGCCCAGGGTCCCCAGCGCGCGGTTGTAAGCGTCTGCGCCGATGTACCCCCGGAGGTGACCGATATGCAGGTCCCCGTTCGCGTACGGGAGGCCGCAGGTCACCACCGCGGGACGGTCCGTCGGAAACTCGTCGGGTCCGGTGCTCATGTACGTACTCTCTCGGTGGCGGGCGTAAAACCCGCCGGTTTTCGGTCGATTTCGCAAGCGATGCCGCTATCGGTCGGACCGCACGCGTCGGGTTTCGCGTTGCCCGCACCCGTATGATCGGGCTCGGTATCGATCCATGGCGACGCTCCCCCCGAGGACAGCGACGGCTACATCGGCATCGAGTAGAACGAGTCGACGGGCGGGAGATCCGTCATTCTCGAGTCCAGGTTACGGCCGAACGTGTATAACGGTTGCCATGCGACGGCAACTCAGCGGTCAATCGTCCAGACGTCCGCCAGCACGTCGTACCGGCCGCCGAGCAACAACATCGCGCCGAGGACGCCCGTACCGACGAACGCCACCGCGAACGTCGCCGTCGGCAACTCGAGGACGACGACCGCGGCGGTCCAGACCCAGACGAACCAGCCCAGCGCCTCCCAGGGGCGGCCGCCGTACAGCCGCCACAGCGACAGCGACAGCAGAAAGCCGCCGAACGCGGCCGCAACCAGGACGGGCTCGAGCGAGAGCGCCGCCGCGGTGGCAACGAGCACGAGGGAGCCGATGACGGCGACCGCGTCCAGTCGATCCATCGGGCGCTACTCCCGGCGCAGCGACAAAACGTGTATCGGTTCCGGCCGTCGATCCCGGCCGCGACTCGAGCGAACTCGGGAGTTCGAACGGCGACGGATCAGTCGCCGCAGGTATTGATTCCCAGCAGTCGGTACACCGGACAGAGCTGCGTCGCCCCCGTCCCCAGCAACACGACGCCGACGACGAGCGCGACGGCGCCGACGACGGGCGCGGTCGCCAGAACACCGCCGAGAGCGGCGATTCCGACGGCTGCGAGGACGGCACCCAGCGAGAGCCGAACGGTCCGATCGATCGAACAGACGTTCGTTTCCATACCACACGGTTCGGCGCGACGGTCGATAATAGGTGTGGTACGATCGTCGAATACTGTACGTCGAACGCTGAACACGAACGCTACCGCCCGGCGCGAACCGATCCGCGCCGTCACTCGCCGGGACTCGGAACCGCCCGCGCGGCCCGGGACTCGAGTCGATCCAGGTCCGCGAGGAACGACTCGAGCATCTCGCGGGTGACGTGGGGCATGCAGACGAACCGAACCCGCTCGTCGTCGCCGGTCCGGGAGAGACGCCACCCTTCCGCCCGGAGCGACTCGAACAGCCAAGTCGGGATCGACGCCGCGACCAGCGGCAGGACAGGCTCGACGACGTCGTACCCCCGGGACTCGAGTTGATCGGCGAGCCACTCGGCGTTGTGCTGTGAGCGGACGTACTGGTCGCGGTAGCCGTCGGGCCACAGTTCCTCCATCGCCGCGACCGCGCTGGCGACGCCCGCGCCCGATCTCGTTCCGGTGAGCGTCGCCTGCGAGGTCGACTCGAGGTAGGGCGTGTCGACGGCGAGTTCGTCGAGCAGGTCGGCCGAGCGCACGAGCAACCCACCGGCCGGGACGGCGGCCTGGCCCATCTTGTGCGGGTCGATCGCCATCGTGTCGACCGCGGCGTGGCCGAAGTGCCACTCGCGGTCGGTAAAGGGCAGGGCGAACCCGCCCCAGGCGGCGTCGACGTGCAACAGGGCGTCGACCGACGTGGCGATTTCGCCGAGTTCGGGGATCGGATCGACCCGGCCGTACTCGGTCGACCCCGCGACGCCGACCACGGCCGCGGTATCCTCGTCGACCGCGGCGCGGACGGCGTCGAGGTCCACGCGGTGATCCGAGGCCGTGGGAACGACCTCGAGGTCGACCTGCAGGAGGTCCGCGGCCTTCCGGAAGCTGAAGTGCGCCGATTCGGGGACGACGACGGACGGGCGATCAGTGCCACGGGCGGCACGCTCGCGGGCGATTCGCACGGCCTGGACGTTCGCCTCGGTCCCGCCGCTGGTGACGTAGCCGGTCGGCCCCCCGGACCCGTCCTCGTCAGCGGCTCCGATGGCGTCGGCCGTATCGATCTCGAGGCCGACGATCTCTCCGAGCATGGCGACGGCCCGGTCCTCGAGGGCGGCGGCGGTTTGATACGTGCCGGGGTCGCCGGGATTCGTCGCGAGGAACCGTTCTGCGGCCTCGCGGGCTGCCGGGTGCGGTTCGGTACACATCGAGGAGAGCACCCGGTCGAACGACTGTGGCTCGGCGCGCATATTATCGTAGACGGGAATCGGTCGGATATTCGTTGCGTTTCGAGACCCTACGAAACGTCCGGAAACGGGGAGGGAGTGGTCCCAGTCCGTGGGAGCGGAGTGCGGTCGTGTTCGGGTCCGGGTTCGGATTCGGGTTCGGATTCGGGATCGGGTCCGCTGCTCGAGATTTCAGCGAACCGAATCGAGCAGCAGTTTCTGCTCGACGCGCTTGACCTCGTGCTGGACGTCCCGCACCGCGTCGATGTTCGCCGAAATAGAGCTGATCCCCTCGTTGACGAGGTACTGGACCATCTCCGGTTTGGACCCGGCCTGGCCGCAGATGCTCGTGTCGACGCCGTGCTCGCGGCAGGTCTCGATGACGTCGCCGATCAGCCGCAGCACGGAGGGGTGCAACTCGTCGAACCGGTCGGCGACGTTCTCGTTGTTGCGGTCGACCGCCAGGGTGTACTGGGTCAGATCGTTCGTCCCGAAGGAGGCGAAGTCGATGCCGGCGTCGGCCATCTCCTCGACGGCCAGCGCCGAGGCCGGCGTCTCGATCATCACGCCCCACTTGCGCTTCTCGGGGTCGATACCCGCCTCCCGCATGAGCGACTTCGCGCGGTAGACGTCCTCCGCGTCGTTGACCAGCGGGAACATGATCTCGACGTTGTCGTAGCCCATCTCGTAGAGCCGGCGGAACGCCTCGAGTTCGTGGGCGAAGACGTCCGGCCGGTCGAGCGATCGGCGGATCCCCCGATAGCCAAGCATCGGGTTGTGCTCGTCGGGTTCGTCCTCGCCGCCCTCGAGCTGGCGGAACTCGTCGGTCGGCGCATCGAGGGTGCGCGTGCGGACTGGCCGCGGGTAGAACTCGTCGGCGACGCCCCGGATCCCCTCGACGAGTTGCGTGATGTAGGCGTCCTCGCCCTCCTCCTCGATGAACTTCGCGGGCGTGCGGTTCAGCGAGAGGATCATATGTTCCATCCGGAGCAGGCCGACGCCGTCAGCCCCCGTCGCGGCGGCGCGTTCGGCCGCCTCGGGGATGGAGACGTTGACCTTCACCTCCGTCGCGGTCATCGGCTTGACCGGCGACTGCGGCCGGACCTCCTCGACGGGTTCGGTCTCCTCCTCGGGTTCGACGACCTCGCCCTCGAGGACCTGTCCTTTGTCGCCGTCGAGCGTGACGACCTGGCCGTCCTCGAGGACGGTCGTGGCGTTGGTCGTGCCGACGATCGCGGGCACGCCGAGTTCGCGGGAGACGATCGCGGCATGGCTGGTCATGCCGCCCTCGTCGGTGACGATCCCCGAGGCGCGTTTCATCGCCGGCACCATGTCGGGCATCGTCATTTCGGTGACGATGACGTCGCCCTCGCCGACCCTGTCGAGGTCGTCCAACTTCTCGACGATCCGGGCGGCACCGCTGACGGTACCCGGGCTCGAGCCCAGGCCGTCGACGATGACGTCCCCGGTCTCGTCGTTGCTCGCGGCTCCGGAGTCGGCCCGGCTCTGGGCGGCTTTCGCGCCGCTGCCGTCGGTGACGCCCTTCGTCGGGTCGATGCCCGCCTCGGTCGGATCCGCGACGTCTCCGGCCCCGGTCTCGCCCTCGCTGATCGTCGTGATCGGGCGCGACTGCAGCATGTAGACCTCACCGTCGGCGATCGCCCACTCGACGTCCTGTGGGTTGTCGTAGTGGTCCTCGACGCGCTCGCCGAGTTCGACGAGGGCGTCGATCTCGTCGTCGGCGATGACACGCGCGTTTCGCTTCCCCTCCGGCACATCGCGCTCGACGGTCTCGCCGGTCTCCTCGTCTTTGACGTGCATCACCTTCTTCTCGGCGACGGTCACTTCGAGGTCGCCGCCGTCGCGGGGAACGACGTAGTTGTCCGGCGAGACGGCCCCGGAGACGACCGCTTCGCCCAGCCCCCAGGCGGCCTCGATGATCATCGTCGGGTCGCCCGTCGAGGGGTGGCTGGTGAACATCACGCCGGATTTGTCGGCGTCGACCATCTGCTGGACGACGACGGCGATGTTCACCGCGGAGTGGTCGAACCCCTGCTCCTGGCGGTAGTAGATCGCCCGCTGCGTAAAGAGCGAGGCCCAACACTCCCGGACGCGATCGAGCAGGGCCTCCTCGGTGACGTTGAGGAACGTCTCCTGCTGGCCGGCGAAGGAGGCGTCCGGAAGGTCCTCCGCGGTCGCGGACGAGCGGACCGCGACGAACGCCTCCCCGTCACCCACCTCGTGGTAGGACTCGAGGATCTCCTCGCGAAGCTCCTCGGGGAACGGCGTCTCGAGGATCAGTTCCTGCGCGCGGTCGGCGGCGTCGGCGAGGGCGCTCGAGTCCTCGACGTCGACGTCGACGGCCGCGAACAGCTCCTCGTCGATTCCCGCTTCCTCGATGAACGATCGGTAGGTCCCGGCCGTGACCACGAATCCGGGCGGAACGGGCAGTCCCGCACCGGTAAGCTCCCCGAGGGAGGCACCTTTGCCGCCGACCTTCTCGAGGTCGCCGGCGCTGATCTCGTCCAGCCAGAGTACAGCCATGCTATTTGGGTGGTCAGCAGACCGAATAAAGAAGGTTGCGAACGGTCGCCATGATTCGAAACTCGGCTTCGAATGAGTTTCTGTGCGGTCCAGCGATATTCGCCGCTCGAGACCATTACTCCACGGGGTGATCGACGCCACTACTGAACCGACGGCGTCGGAACTCTGGGTCGGTATGCGTCGCGAAAAATCGAAGCACACAGTATCGCCTGGCGGCGACAGCGGTGAGCCTGATTACTGCCGAACGACGTTCGTCGCGCGGGGGCCCTTGGGGGCCTGTTCGATGTCGAATTCGATCTCGGTTCCTTCGGTCAGATCCTCGCCGCCAACGTCCTCCATGTGGAAGAACACGTCGTCGTCGGAGTCCTCAGTCTCGATGAAACCGTAACCGCCAGTGTCGTTGAAGAAGTCAACCGTACCGTTTGCCATTGCAACTATCCAAAACCCCGATACACGGTTAAGTGTTCCGCATTCGTTTTCTATTTCTCGAAACAGGGCTACGAATGTTATTTGTATTCGGTTTGAGCGGGCATTCGTCAACCAGCGGTCGACGATGCGGGGAATCCTGTCCGATCCGTCGGGTTCTCGCGAGGAGACCGCCGAGTCCCAATTTCCGCCGCCGTGAACGGCCCGATCGCCGAATTCGTCCGGGCTCAGGCCTCGAGGATCTCGTCTTCCTCGTCGTCCGGGACGACCAGTGACCCTTCGAGCGCGACGACGCCGCGGCCGCCGACTCGAACGCCTTCCCCGTCCTTGTTGCCGACCCGAACCCGGACGATCCCCGGCCGGTCGACGTAGTGACCCTGCTCGAGGCGGAGTTCCTCGGGGAACTCGTCGTCGAACGCGCCGAAGCGATCGAGGTACGCGCCGACGGCCCCACTCGCGGTGCCGGTGACTGGGTCCTCGGGCACGCCCGCGCCCGGCGCGAACATCCGTCCGTGCAGCGTCGACTCCCGCTCGAGCGCGTCGAAGGTGAAGAGATAGACGCCGGCCGCGTCGACCGCGTCCGCGAGGTCCTCGACCGCGTTCATGTCGGGGTCGGCGCTTCCCAGATCCGAGAGGTACGTGATCGGGACGATCAGAAAGGGAAGCCCCGTGGAGGAGACGGCCAGCGGAATGTCGTCGCTGGCCCCCTCGAGTGCGGCCCGGTCGACGCCGAGCGCGTCGGCGACACGGTCGTAACCGACGTCGACCTCGCGAATTTGTGGGGCGTCCTGGGTCATCCAGACCGTCCCGTCCTCGGCGACCTCGATCTCGAGGACACCGACGTTCGTTTCGAGCGTCGTCGTACCGGGCTCGAGGCCCTCGCGCTCGTGGAGGTAGGCGAACGAGCCGATCGTCGCGTGGCCACAGAGGTCGACCTCCTGGGTCGGGGTAAAGTAGCGGATCCGGCGGTCGGCCGCCGCGCTCGAGCGCAGGAACGCGGTCTCGCTAACGGCCATCTCGTCGGCGATCGCTTGCATCTGCTCCGTCGAGAGGTCGTCCGCGTCCGGGACGACGCCGGCGGGGTTGCCGGCGAGCGGTTCGTCGGTGAACGCGTCGACCTGGACGATCCGAGTCGTCTCCATACGACGTCGATCGGGCGACCGGCGTATGAATCCTCGGGCACTGGAGCCGTCGTCGGCCTCGAGCCCGGGACGGAGACGGAAGACGGCGAGACGGAGACGGAGACGGAGACAGTGTTAGACTCGAGCGTGCGTGCGCTCGGGGACGTCGGCCTTGTTGTTCGCGTAGGCGCTGTACGCCGAGAGGGCAGCCGTGAGCAGGCCGCCGGCGGCGGTGGCGGTCGCGAGTTCGCTGCTCCCCATCTCGATGACCGTCGGGGAGGCGAGCGCCCACAGCCCGAGGATGGCGGCCAGCGAGGCGACCCCGACGCTGGCCAGCCGGTCCCTGCTCAACCGGTAGAAGTTGTACCCGCCGAGCAGGAAGATCGCCGTTCCCACGAGGGTGTCGTTCCAGATCGCCGCCTCAGTGGCCTCGAACATGAACGGGTAGGCCACGAGTCCCAGCCCCGCCAGCGCGACGATGGCGCTCACCCACTGCATCACGTCCGTGTTGAGCGTGTCGTGTCCGGTTTCGGTACCACGGGTCGTTCCGGCGTCGGTGTCGGTCGGTGTATCGCTCATGAGAACTCACGTTACCGTCGCCCTGGAGCGGGGAAAACGACGATGCCTGCAGTTGTCGAGCGGGTGTGGCGCGGTCCGCTCGCCGGCCACGTGGCGGAACCGTCGGTCCGGACCCGGTACGGCCCCACTCGGGCGCACAAACAGGCCCCCGATTTACCTCCCGGGTGGGTGAGGGTTGTGACTGAGTGACTCCACGATGGACGGCACGATGACGGCTCTCACCTGGCACGGCGAGCAGGACGTCCGCGTCGAGGAGGTTCCCAAACCCGAGATCGTCAACCCGACGGACGCGATCGTCGAGATCACCGCCACCGCGATCTGTGGCTCCGACCTGCACCTCTACAACGGCTACATGCCCTCGATGCGGGAGGGCGACGTGCTCGGCCACGAGCCGATGGGCGAGGTGGTCGAGGTCGGCGAGGAGGTCGACCGCCTCGAGGTGGGCGACCGCGTGGTGGTCCCGTTTACGATCAGTTGCGGCGGCTGCTGGTTCTGCGAGGAGGACCTGTACTCGCTGTGTGACAACTCGAACCCGAACGCCGAACTCGCCAGCAAGATCATGGGCCAGTCCCCGGCGGGGCTGTTCGGCTTCTCGCACATGCTCGGCGGCTACGCGGGCGGGCAGGCGGAGTACCTACGGGTTCCCTACGCCGACGTCGGCCCGGTCAAAATCGACTCCGACCTCTCGGACGAGCAGGTGTTGTTCCTCTCGGATATCTTCCCGACGGGCTACATGGCCGCCGAGAACGCGGAAATAGAGGA
Source organism: Halobiforma lacisalsi AJ5 (assembly GCF_000226975.2). NCBI lineage: Archaea > Methanobacteriati > Methanobacteriota > Halobacteria > Halobacteriales > Natrialbaceae > Natronobacterium > Natronobacterium lacisalsi. Next base: position 133,664 of record NZ_CP019285.1, read on the forward strand.
GAACGACACCGTCGCGGTCTGGGGCTGTGGCCCGGTCGGCCAGTTCGCCATCCAGAGCGCCCGGATGCTCGGCGCGGACCGGATCATCGCGATCGATCGGATTCCCGAGCGCCTCGAGATGGCCCGCGAACACGCCGACGCGGAGACGATCGACTTCGAGGAGGAGGACGTCTACGACCGGCTGATGGAGATGACCGGCTCCCGCGGCCCCGACCGCTGCATCGACGCCGTCGGAACCGAGGCCCACGGAACCGGCGTCGTCGGGGCGACCGACGAGGTCAAACAGGACGTGATGTTGCAGGACGACCGCCCGGTCGTCCTCCGGCAGGCGATCAGGTGCTGTCGGAAGGGCGGCACGCTCTCGATCCCCGGGGTGTACCTCGGCCGCTCGGACAACGTCCCGACCGGCCCGCTGATGAACAAGGCGCTGACGGTCAAGACCGGCCAGACCCACGTCCAGCGCTATCTCGACCCCCTGCTCGAGAAGATCGAGGACGGCGAGATCGACCCGTCGTTCGTCATCACCCACGAGGCGTCGCTCGAGGACGGGCCGGAGCTGTACGAGACGTTCAACGAGAAAGAGGACGGCTGCATCAAGGCCGTACTGACGCCCTGATCCGGTCGGCGGTCACACGGTCCGTCGTAGTTCTTTACCGATGATCGCCGTCCCGTCGGAGCGATCACCGGTAAAACGCTACAACGATCCGTATCAGTCGTCGCTCGCGGTACCGGGTTCCGCGTCGCTCTCGTCTCCGAACGCCTCACAGTCCTCGATCGGCAGCAGATCGGCGGAGTCGTGGACCCCGACTGGCGGCCGATTTACCTCGGCGGCGGGCGAGGACTCGAGGTCGGTTCCGGCGTCGTCGGCCCCGGTCTCGAGTTCCTCCATCCCGCCGTCGTCAGCCCGCGCGTCTTGATCGATCCGCATCGAACAGAACTCGACGCCACACATCGAGCAGAAGCGCGCCTCCTTGTAGTTGTCCTCGGGCAGCGTCGCGTCGTGGTACTCGCGGGCACGGTCGGGATCCAGTGCCAGACGGAACTGTTCGCGCCAGTCGAACTCGTACCTCGCTTCGGAGACCGCGTCGTCCCAGTCTCGAGCGCCGGGCCGTTCGTTCGCCACGTCGCCCGCGTGGGCGGCGATCCGGTAGGCCGCGAGCCCGTCGCGGACGTCCTCCTCGTCGGGGAGGCCGAGGTGTTCCTTCGGCGTGACGTAACACAGCATCGCCGCGCCGGCTCGTGCGGCCGTCGCGGCCCCGATGGCGCTCGTGATGTGGTCGTACCCGGGCGCGACGTCGGTCACGAGCGGCCCGAGCACGTAGAACGGTGCGCCGTCACAGACCTCCTGCTGGCGCTCGACGTTCTCGGCGACCCTGTGCAGCGGCACGTGGCCCGGACCCTCGACCATCACCTGCACGTCGTTGGCCCAGGCGCGGCGGGTCAACTCCCCCAGGGTGTCGAGTTCGGCGTACTGGGCCTCGTCGCAGGCGTCGGCGATCGAGCCCGGACGGAGGCTGTCGCCCAGGCTGAACGTGACGTCGTGCTCGGCGAAGACCTCACAGATCTCGTCGTAGACCTGGAACAGCGGGTTCTGTTCGCCGTGTTCCTCCATCCATTTCGCCATGATCGAACCGCCCCGCGAGACGATGCCGGTCTTCCGGCCGTCGGTCAGCGGCAGGTGTTCGGCGAGGATCCCCGCGTGGATCGTCATGTAGTCGACGCCCTGCTTCGCCTGCTTTTCGATGACCTCGAGCAGCAGGTCCGTCGTGATCTCCTCGGGACTCCCCGCCCGCTTGACGGCCTCGTACAGCGGGACGGTCCCGATCGGAACAGGCGAGTGCTCGAGGTGCGTCTCCCGGATTTCGTCGAGTCGGCTCCCAGTACCGAGGTCCATCACGGTGTCCGCGCCGTAGTGGACCGCGGTGTGGAGTTTCTGGAGTTCGGTCTCGAGGTCGTCCGTCTCCTCGCTGTTGCCGATGTTGGCGTTGACCTTCGTGGCGAACTCGCGACCGATGATCATCGGGTCGAGTGCGTCGTGGTTCCGGTTCGCCGGAATCACGGCCTGTCCGTCGGCGACCTGCTGCCGGACGAACTCCGGCTCCCGGTTCTCGCGTTCGGCGACTCGCTTCATTTCGTCGGTAATCGTCCCCTCGCGGGCGGCTGCGATCTGGGTTTCTGCCATCGATAACTAGGTTATAGTAATGAGTTATAAATCTAGGCGATAACGTGGGTTCCGTGGAGAACACCGTAGATAGCCGTCGAGAGCGCCGATGATAACCTCGAGAGCATACGTCGGCTCCGTTTCAGCCCACTTATGAGGATAGCAATCCAGTCTCCCGAACAGGTGGCCACCAGATGTCCGACCTACCGGACGACTTCGACTGTACGATCACGAACTGGGAGTACATATATAGCCTCTGTCGGGACGTCAGCGACGACGTGCGACGCGACGAGTTCGAGCCGGACGTCATCGTCGCGCTGGCGCGTGGCGGCTGGTTCGCGGGGCGATGTCTCTGTGATTTCCTCGGAATGGACGACCTGACCAGCCTGAAGATGGAACACTACGTCGGCACCGCCGAGAAGTCCGGCGAGCCGACCGTTCGCTACCCGATGCCGGAGGGCAGCGTCGAGGGGAAAGACGTCCTCATCATCGACGACATCGCCGACACCGGCGGCTCGATCGAGCGCGCCTACGAGTACGTCGACGACCGCGACGCCGGCGAGGTCCGGACCGCTACGCTCCAGTTGCTCGGCACCAGCGAGTACGAACCGGATTACGTCGGCGAACGGCTCGAGGACTGGACCTGGATCGTCTACCCGTGGAACTTCATCGAGGACATGGTCGATCTCATCTCCGGCGTGATGGAGCAGGCCGACGCGGAGGCGTTCACCCAGGAGGAGATCCGCCGCTACCTCGCCGAGTTCCACGGCATCGACCGCATCGAGATGGAGATCGCCCAGCCGGACCGCATCCCGGAGGTCCTCTCGGAGATGGAGCGTCGGGAGGTCATCGAATCGGCCGGACCCGGCGAGTGGACCCTGCTCGAGGAGTAACCGTCGTCCCGGTCGACCCCCGAAAACCGACCGAAACGCGTCGTTTTCACGCCCTCGAGCGACGGCACCCGGTTTCACTCGAGCAGCGGCCGCGCCGCGTTCCCCGCGACGAGCACGGCGGTGACGGCGACCGCGGCCGTCGTCACGAGCGGGTTCAGCACACCGAGCACGGCAGCGGGGAGGACGACCGCGTTGTAGCAAAGTGCCAGTGCGAGCGTCCCGCGGACCCGCCGACGCGCCGCGACGGCCAGTTCGAACGCCCGTTCGACCGTCGGAAGCGTGTCCTCGACGATCGCGAGGTCCGCCGCATCGGCCGCGAGTGCGGTCGCGCCGCCGAGCGAGATCCCCAGGTCCGCCGCCGCGAGCGCCGGCGCATCGTTCGTCCCGTCGCCGACCATCGCGACCTGCCCCCGATCTTTCAGCCGGTGGATCGTCGCCGTCTTCCCGTCCGGCGGCACCCCCGCGAAGGCGTGATCGACCGCCGGGTGGGCCGCGAAGAACGCCGTCGCGGCCTCGTCGTCCCCGGTCAACACCACGACCTCGAGCTCTCGCTCCCCCAGACTCGAGAGGGCGTCGTCCCAGTCCGCTCGCGGCTCGTCGCCGACGACGACGAACCCTTGCGCGCGCCCGTCCCGGCCGACGACGACGGGAAGCCGGCCGAACCCGCGTTCCTCGCGGACCCGTTCCTCCAGGTCACTCTCGAGCGTCCACCCGCGGTCCCGGAAGAGGTCGGGGTGGCCGACCAGGATCCGGCTACCGTCGACCCGTCCCGCCACGCCGGTCTCGAGGCCGTCGAACGCCTCGACACGGGGGGAGACGGCGGCGTCGCCGCCGTCGGGGACGAACTCGCCGTCCCCTGGTTCGTCGGCCGCGAACGCATCCGCGAGCGCAACAGCGACCGGGTGGGACGCCCGCCGCTCGAGTTCACCGGCGGCCGCGAGCAGGTCCGGCGGCCCCTCGGCCTCGAGAACGCTCATCTCGCCGGTGGTCAGCGTCCCCGTCTTGTCGAAGACGACGACGTCGACATCCCGAAGCCGCTCGAGGACGGTCTCGTCGAAGACGACGATGCCGTGATCCAGGGCCTCCCGGAGCCCCGCGCCGACCGAGGCGGGCGTCGCGAACCCGAGCGCCCACGGGCTCGCGACGATGATCGACAGCATGATGGCCTCGGCGGCGTCGATAGCCGTTCCACCGCGGAAAAGGGTCGTGACGCCGACGGCGACGGCGGCGGCGACGACCAGCGGTGCGAGCACCGCGGCGACGGAGTCGGCCCGGCGCTGGACGCCGTGGGTCGCGCTCTGGAGATTCCAGACCGCTTCCGTCAACCGGTCGATACTGCTCGTCGTCTCCGCGCCGACGTCGACGACGGCCGCTCCCGACCGAACGACCGACCCGCCGACGACGGGATCGCCTTCGGCCTTTGATATCGGGAGCGACTCACCGGTGACGACCGCCTCGTCGACCGTACAGGCCGTCTCGAGGACGCCGTCGACCGGGATCCGTTCGCCCTCGCGGACGAGCAGGCGTTCGCCGCCCTCGAGGTCGCCGATGGGGACGGTTCGGGTGGGTCCGGTAGCCGTCCCGTCACCGTTTCCGTTCCCCTCCTCGCGTCCGTCCTTCCCCGACGCTGTTTTCCCGTCGGAGTCCTGCCCGGATCCGTACACCCGCGCCGTATCGACCTGTGAAATCGTCAGATCGGTTAGCCGATCCCTCGCTCGGCGCTTGACCGTCGCCTCGTAGAACACCGCGCCCATCACGAGTGCGGCGACGACGATCGTCAGGTCGTAGTAGACCTCGATCCGGCCGCGGAAGATCGACAGCGTGCCGTAGGCGAAGCCGGCCAGGATCGTCAGCGCGGCCAGCAGGTGGGTGTTCGGCCGTCGCAGTTTCAGGCTGACGTAGGCCCCGCGTAACAGCGGCCCGCCGGTGAGATAGAGGACCACGCCGGACACCACGAGAAACAGCGGTAGGACCAGCAGGCCGTCGAAGCCGGCGAAGGCGTCCTCGTATCGGGCGAGCATCGGTCCGTCGACGAACGACGAGAGGTAGACCGGGTAGAGAACCGCGAAGTACGGCACGAGCAGAAACGAGCCGAACACGATGCCGACGATGTACCGGACCTCGAGCATGGTGTCCGAACGGCGCTTCCGGAGGCCGGTCATCTCCCTGGAACGGTGCGTGGAACCGGTGTCGTCGGCGGGACCGTACTCGCCGTCCTCCTTCGCGTCCTCGGTTCCTGTCCCACGCTCGCCGTCGGTCGCTCCGTCGGGCACCGAGTCCGCCGTGGCCGCCGACCGGAGGTACGCGGTATACCCCACCGTACTCAGGGCGTCCCGAAGATCCGACGTCGAGATGCGGGCGGGGTCGTGGTCGACGCGGACCGTCTCCGTGACGTAGCTCGCAGCGGCGTCGGCGACGCCGTCGCGGCGCTGGGCGACCGAGTCGAGGAACGCCTCGCAGGTCGCCGAGTGCATGCCATCGACCCGGAAGAACGTGCGGACCTGGGGCTCGTCGCCGTCGTTCTCGATGGGCGTGCCTTCCCCAGTACCAGCGTCGGTTCCGTTGTCTCCCCCTGCCGTACGACCCTCGAGCGACTCCGCTCCCCCTTCTCCCGGCCCGTCTGCACCACGCTTCGAGGACGGCGACTCGAGCGTCCGATCGACGTCGCGACAGCCGGTCGAGCAGTAGCGCTCGTCCGGGTCGCCCTCTCCCTGGCCCGTGGGTCCGGCCGCGGATCCGTAAACGCTACTCGTCGGGACCGACGAGTCCCCGGGGTCGGAACCGGAGCCGGAGCCGGGCAGCGGCGCCCCACAGAGAGCACATCCTCGTTGGTCGGAGCGGCGGTCAGTCACTAGGCATCCCTCCACCGCCAACCACATTAACGATACCCGTAGTCCGTAGTTCGGGGGTCGACCGTCGCCGAGGATCGGTAACGGAACCGGAAACGGCCGGCTCCCGCAGCGCCAAGCGTTAATGAGCGCCATTGTGACCACTCGAGCGATGGCCGAGATGGCGACCGACGGGGTCGAACCGGACGTGAGCTTCGTCGTTCCGGCACGAAACGAGGCCGACCGATTACAGGGGGCGCTCGCGAGCATCTCGGCACTCGACACGGCCTACGAGTACGAGGTGATCGTCGTCGACGGTGACTCGACCGACGGGACGCCCGCCGTCGCCCGCGAGCACGGCGCGATCGTTGTCGACGGCAGCGCCTCGAGCATCGCTCGCGCCCGGAACCAGGGTGCGAAACGGGCTCGCGGCGAGTGGCTCGCCTTCGTCGACGCCGACACGCAGGTCCGCTCGACGTACCTGACCGAACTGCTCGGATACGCCGAGGCCAACGGGCTCGCAGCCGCGAGTTCGTACTGCCGGATGACTGGCCCCCGGCGGGCCAAGATCGTCGAGGCGACCATCAACTACCTCGTCCCGCGGCTCGAGCGCCCGATCCTCCCCGGGTTCAACGTCCTCGTCCGCGCGGAGGCCGTCGATGAGATCGGCGGCTTCCCGGACGTCCCGAACGAGGACACCGCGTTCAGCCGCCGGCTCGCGCTCGAGTACCCGACGGGCTACTGTCGACGACGCCTCGTCGAGAACTCGGGCCGTCGGATCGACCGGCTCGGCCTGACCGGGACGCTCGTCTACGATAGTAACAACTGAAACGATTTACACACCGATCGCACAGCTGTCGTGCGATCGGGTGTGCATTGACTTTCAGTGGCTAAAATACCTCCAACTCGACCTCGAGCGGGTGCGGGCAACCCGCGGGTGAGTGCCGGTCCGGCCTGTGAGACTCGAGGGGGAACCGAAAAGCGGCGATTCCGCTACGGTTGCGAAAGCGAAATACCCGTGATCTCGAACCGGGCACCGCCCGACCGGCTCTCCGCGGCCGACAGCTCCCAGTCGTGGGCCGCCGCGATGCGCTCGACGATGCTCAGCCCGAAGCCGGTCCCGTCCTCCGCGGTCGTGAACCCGGTTTCGAAGATCCGATCGCGCTCGTCGGCCGGAATCCCCGGGCCCGTGTCGGCGACGTAGAAGCCGCCGGCTTCGTCTGATCCGTCGTCCAGTTCGAGCGTGTCGACCGTCACCGTCAGCCCTGCGCCGTCGTCCGTCGTGGCGTGGTCGATGGCGTTCCGAAACAGGTTCTCGAGCAACTGCTGGACCCGCTCGCGGTCCGCGTGGATCCAGCACTCGTCGGGGACCTCGAGCCCCGCCTCGCCGGTCTCGACCATCGTCCAGGCGGTCGTCGCCACCTCGGAGAGCGGGACCGGCTCGAGATCTGTCACCGTCGATCCCTGTTCCGCGAGTGCGAGCAGGTCCTCGATGAGCCGCCCCATTCGATCGAGGGCGTGTTCGCAGTCCTGTAGCCGGGCGGTCCCGTCGACCTCGTTTCCGCCCTCCAGCGCCACCTCGAGCGCACCCCGGGCGACGTTCAGCGGGTTCCGCAGGTCGTGGCTGACGACGCTCGCGAACTCCTGGAGTCGCTCGTTCTGTCGCTCGAGGGCGGCACGGGACCGCTCGCGTTCGGTCTCGTAGCTGACCCATTTGGCCATCAGCTTGACCAGCGTACACTCGGTCTCCGTGAACCCGCCTGCCTCGCGGGGCTCGCTCGAGGCGAAACAGAGCGTCCCCCACAGCGTCCCGTCGATCGTTACCTTCGCACCGACGTAGCTGCCGAGGTCGAACCGATCGTAGGCTGGATCGTCGGACCAGCCTTTCCTCTCCGCGTCGGCGATCGCCAACAGCCCGTCGTCTTCGACCGTCTTCCGACAGTACGCCTGGGAGAGCGGACAGGAGTCGTCCTCCTGGAGCAGGGGGTGAGTGCCCTGTGACTGGACGATCGTCTGTGTCTCGTCTTCCGTATCGATCCGGCTGAGGAAGGCATAGGGGAGATCGAGGTACTCCCGTCCCAGTTCGAGCACGTCCGAGAGTTTCTCCTCCCGCGAGGCGTCCGTCCTGGTCGACAGATCGTACAGCGTCTGGAGGACCGTGACGCTGGCCTCGAGGCTCTCTTCGGCGCGGATCTTCTCCGTCACGTCGGTCAGGAAGATCGACAGCCCGTCGTCGGCGGGGTACGCCCGGATCTCGAACCACTTCGCGAGCGACGGGACGAACTCGGTCACGGTCGCCGCGGTCCCGTCGGCGAACGCCGCCTCGAGACGCTCGATCGCGTCCGACTCCTCGAGGCCGGGTAGCGTCGACAACAGGGGCTCTCCGAGCAGTTCCTCGCGGGACCGATCCAGTAGTTCGACAGCCCGGTCGTTGAGATAGGTGTAGCACCACTCGTCGTCGATCGAGACGAACGCGTCGCCGATCCGCTCGAGGATCCGATCGCGCTCGCGTTCGATCTGCATCCGTGCCGAGATGTCGCGGATGACGGCGGTGAACCGCCGGGTTCCGTCCACCGTCGTCTCCCCGAACGAGATCGCGAGCGGAACCTCGTGACCATCGGCGTGCTTGCCCGGAAGTTCGACCCAGGACCAGTCGAGGCTGCGTTCCCCGGTGTGGCGGTAGCGTTCGAAACTCTCGCGGTGGCGCTCCCGGTACTCCGGCGGGATCAACGCCGTCAACGGGCCGCCGATCACCTCGTCGGGCGAGTAGCCGAACACCGTCTCGAGGGCGTCGTTGGCGTACTGGATCCGGCCGTCCTCGGTGACGGTGAGGATCACGAACGAGGAGTTCTCGGTGAACGCGCGGAACCGGGTGTTCGCGAGTTCGAGCGCATGTCGTTCCGACGCGCGCTCGACCGCCCGTTCGATCCGTATCGCGAGCCTGCCGCTCTCGGTGACGCTCGAGCGGGGGAGACAGCCGGTCGCGCCCGCCTCGAGCGCCGCGGCCGCGGCGGATTCGTCGTGGCCGGCGGTGAGCGAGAAGATCGGTAGGGACGGCCGACGCTCACGCAATCGTTCGACGAGGTCGAGACCGTCATCCCGGCCGAACTCGGGGCCGATCACGACGCAGTCGACTTCCCCCTCCACGACGAGTTCGACGGCGTCGTGGCCTTTCTCGATCGGTTCGACCGCGAGGCGGTCGCTCCGTTCCCGGAGCGAGTCGGCGGTGGCCGCAGGTTCGGCATCGACGTACCCCACCCGAATTTCGTCGGGGTCGAAGCCAGTTTCCGTCGGAATAACGGTCGAACTAGTCATGAAGACGTGCTAATTACCCTACGGAAGGGCGAGAGAGTAATAAAGGATCGGATAATTCTGGTTATTCGTTACGGTTAGCGAGAATTCTCGGCGTGCCGGATTCTCTCCCCGTCCGACACCCGGAGACGCGCTCACGACATCGTCAGGGACGGCACTTTTGCACCTACCGGTGGCATCCCGGCCATGGCGATCCCCCCCGAAGCGAAACGACGACTCGAGGAGGAACCCCGAGTGGCGCACTTCGGTACCTGCGCGGACGGTCGACCACACGTCGCGCCCGTCTGGTTCCGATACGCCGGTCACGAAGAGGAAAAGGAGGTCGATGGCGACGAAATCGAGGGACACGACGGCGATAGTGAGAAACGAAACTCCACGGACGACCGCCTCGAGATCGTGACCACCGGCCGAAAACTGGAGAACGTCCGGGACAATCCCCGCGTCGCGCTCTCGATCCAGGCCGACGAGGGGGGCGAACCCCGGTGGGCGCTCACGCTACTCGGGACAGCGACCGTCGTCGACGACGAGGAGCGATCAGCCGCGGCGCGTCGACGGATCCACGAGCGCTACGACGCGGATCCCGACGCCTACGAGGAGAACGTGCTGGTCCGGATCGAGATCGGGACTGCGAACTACCGGACGTACTGATCGCGGGCAGAACGGAGATCGATCGATCTGGGAGACGATACGCGATCCGGGGTGGTATCGGTTCCGAAAACGTCGCCGAGCTCGCGAGCCGGGACTACCCGTCGAACACCCGCCAATCCTCGACGCGATCGGTCACGGCGTCGGTGAGATCCGTGAGGTAGGGGAGTCCCCAGAGCGCGACGACGACGCCGCCGAGCGTGTTGAACAGGAGGTCCGTTATCGTGTCGTGGAGGCCGTACTGGGACAGGGGCATCTCGAGGCCGGTCCCCGCCGCGACGGCGTCGAGGGCGAACTCGCCGATGTCCCAGAAGACGCCGAACGAGAGCACGAAAACCGCGACGACCCCCGGGACGAGTTCCAGCGGGAGGTGGACCTCGTCGCGGTGCTCGTCGAGGGTTCGAATCACGACGTAGCCGGTTCCGGCGACGAGCGTCGCCGAGAGGGGATGGGTCAGGTTGTGCCACCAGAACGACCGCTCGTAGACGTACACCGAGCCGACCGCGTGCAGGAACACGACCACAGTGATCCAGAGGACGAGGCCGCCGTCGAACGGGAGGCCGTAGCGACGCCGGAGCAGCGTCGGGAGAAACGAGACCGCAAGCATCGCTGCCGCGTTCGTGATGGCCCCGGTGTCGAATGCGACGAGACCGTACGCGAGCATGGCAGCGATACCCAGCCGGAGCGTCAGGATCGCCAGGCGCGTTACTCGTCCGGACACGGGCAGGCGTTCCTCGAGCGACGGGTGGTCATCGAGGTCCGCCTCGACGGCAAACACCTGTTCCTCGATGCCGTCGACGGGGGCCGAAACCAGTTCCTCGCCAGGAAACTTCCGGTAGTAGCGGTCGAAACAGACGCCGGCGACCAGTCCCGCGACCGAGGCAGCGATCAGGAGCCTCATCAGTTCCGCATTGCTCTCGAGCACGTCGGTTCCAGCGACGAGGTCCTGCGCCCAGGTGACCATCGCCCACGTGGCCGCGATCGACGCGGAGAGCATCGTTACGGCCGCGACGGCGACCCACCGCTCGAGTCGAACCTCGGTGAGACCGTGAAGCTCGAGGGTCAACGCGAGCGCGATCGTCGCCGCACCCGCATAGAGGAGGAGCTGTCGGGTCGGGAGGTCCGGCGCGATGACGGCCGCGACCAGCGGAACGACGGCGACGGTCGTCACTTCCCAGGGGAGGGCGGCGCGCGTCGTGCCGAGTTCGATCGCGGGCACGAGCGCGACGGTGACGACCGTCACGGCGAACAGGAGTTCGTGAACGCGTCCCTCGAGCGCTGCACCCGTGCCGACGATCGCAACGACGGCGATCGCCGCCCACGAGAGGTATGCGTTCGAGCGCTCGCCGTGGAACGCGCGGGTCGGTGTTCGGGACATTTCGGGGAGACCGTCGGGTCGCCCGCTCGAGGTGCCGACGGATGGAGACGCCCTTAGCGCGTCCGGCGAGGAAAGACCGGGGCCTGCTATCGCTGGAGGGCCGTGACCCGAGACCCGAGACCCGAGACCCGAGACCCGAGACCCACTCAGTCGAGTATCGCCGCGAGATTCTCGTCCCACAGGCACGGACGAAAGAGGAAGTCGTACCCGGTACCGTCCCGGACGTTCGAGAGTCCCTCCCGCAGTTTCGCCCACTCACCGTCGGTCAGGTCGAGCCGATCCCCGGTCCCCATCACGCCGTCGTTGGCGGGATCGTCGGCGTGACAGAGCGCGAGGTGTGCAAGTTCGTGGAGGACGAGTCGTGCCTCCGCCTCCCGGTCGTCCCGGTCGGTGACGACCGCACGATTGCCGAGGCTGAACCCGTTGACGTAGCCGTCACGGTCGAGGCCGCCCCCGATCAGGTCCATCCAGCGGCTGTAGATCCGCCCTTCGTACGGCCCCTCGTCGGTTCCCGGGACTACGATCAACTGGAGCGCGACGTCCTCCAGCGACGGTTCGATCTCCTCCCGGTAGAAACTGTGTACGCCCCAGAGGAGGCCGCCGACGGACAGCCCGTAGCGGTCGGCGACCGTCTCGAGGTCGTACCGCCGTGGGTACTCGAGCCACTGTGCGTGGATGCCGTTGTCGCGAAACAGGTCGACGATCGTCCGCTCGGTCGCCGTCGAAATCGTCGCGTCCCCGACGTACCGAACGTCGATCAGGAGGTCCCGACGCCCCGGCTCGAGGCCCTCGAACTGGTGGCTCCCGAAGATCGACTCGAGTCGCGCGTGGAACTCCGCGGATCGTTTCCGGTGATCGGGGATGCCGTCGGCGTCGGCGTCGCTGGCGACGGTCCGGCTTCGAACGGCGCTTCCGACGCCGCCGAGGGCCGAGACGGCACCGACCGTGCCGACGGCACGGAGGAGGGTTCGCCTGGGGTGGCGCCGCCAGCGACCGTCGTCCGCGTCTCGCCGGCCACCCATAACGTGGGAAACTGATCAGCTGGGCCGACGTTGTTCTGTGCGTGTATTAATTCACGCTTTACGTGTCCGGCGGGCCGGGATGGGATCGAGGGAGAACGGCCGGCCCGGGACGCCGTCCAGTACCAGGACTCAGACGTGGTCCGCGAGGAAGTCGGCGATCCGCTCGAACTGCTCGATCCGGTTCTCGAGTTTCGTGGTGTGGTGGCCCTCGTCCTCGAAGATACACGTCTCGACGGGGACGCCCTGTTCGTCGACCGCATCGGCGATCTGGCGGGCCTCGCCGACCGGGACGCGCGGATCGTTGGCCCCGTGCTGGACGAACAGCGGACACTCGATCCGGTCGACCTCGTTGATCGGGCTGATCGACTCGAGGAACTCGCGGTCCGCTTCGAGCGAGCCGTACTCGGCCTCGCGGTGAGACTGGCGGTAGTCGCCCGTGTTCTCGAGGAAGGTGGTCCAGTCGGCGATGCCGACGAAGTCGACGGCGGCCGCCCAGAGATCCGGGTACTCGGTGATGCTGGCGAGCACCATGAATCCGCCGTAGGACCGACCGTAACAGACGACCCGGTCGTCGTCGATCGCTGGCTGTTCGCGGAGCCACTCGACGCCTGCCGCGATGTCCCGGACCGAATCCATGCGCTTCTCGACGTCGTCGAGGGCGGCGTACTCGCGACCGTAGCCGGAGGAACCGCGGACGTTCGGTTCGAAGAACGCGTACCCCCGATCGAGGAAGTACTGGCGAACGGGCCGGTTCCGCCAGGACGGACGGCGCTGGGAGTGGGGGCCGCCGTGGATGTCGACGATCACGGGGACCTCCTCCCCCGGTCCCGGTCCCGGTCCCGGTCTCGGTCCGGTCCCCGGTTCCGCCCCCTCGGGCAGCGTGAAAAACGCCGGAATCTCCCGCCCGTCGAACGTCTCGTACCGGATCAGGTCGGGTTCGTGGTACTCCTCGAGCGGGACGCCGCCCGCGGAGGGGACCGTCCAGCGTTCGGCCTCGAGAGCGCCATCTGGTTCCTCGAGTCCCGTCAGATCGACGACGTAGATCGAGTAGTTCAGGTTCGTCGAAGAGACGGTCGCCGCCAGGCGCTCGCCCGCCGGCCCGATCGTCAGTTCGGACGCGACGCCGTCGGGGACCCCGACTTCCGATGCCGCGGCGTCGGTCGCACCCTGGAGTCGGCCGGCGTACAGTTCCGAGTAGCCGTCGACGTTCCGGGTGTACGCGAGCCGTCCGGTGTCGGCGTCGAGCGCGAACCCGTCGATGCTCCGATCGCCGCCCGAGCGAACTGTCTCGACCGCGAGCGACTCGAGGTCGATCCGGACCAGTTCGAGCGTGTCGCTGCTGGCGTCGCTCGCGCAGTAGATCGCGTCGCCGTCCGGGCCGAACGTCGGGTCCTCGTATCGGACGTCCCCCTCGTGTGGCGTGACGTGGCGGCGCTCGCCCGTCTCGAGGTCGAGGACGGAGAGGTCGGCGTCGGAACTGGCGTGGGCCTCGAAGAGCAGCAGTCGCTCGCCCTCGGGGCCCCAGTCGGCGACCTGCAGGCGGCCGTCACCCTCGAAGACGGGGGCCGGATCCCTGGACGAGTCGGCGGACCAGTCGTCGCCCCTGATCACGTAGACGTCGAAGGCCGCGGCGCAACGTCGGTTGGCCGTGAACGCGATCCGTTCGCCGTCGGGGCTCCAGCCGCCCCACGTGTGGATCGCGTCCGGTCGGTCGGTCAGCCGTTCGATCGCGCCGTCGTCGGGGTCGCAGACGAATAGCTGGTCGCGCTCGTTCGCCCCCGCATCCTTCCCGAAGGCGATCCGCTGGCCGTCGGGCGACCACGAGACGAACGACACCCGCTCGTCGTAGAACGTCCGCTGGGTCGGCCAGCCGCGGGGCTCCTCGAGGGTCCAGACCTGCATTGTTCCGGTCGTGTCGGCGAGGAAGCCGAGTCGACCGTCGGGTCCGATCGTCGGCGTCGTCGTTCCCCTCGCGCTCAGATAGGATCGGAGGTCGCGCGTCATGCACGGGTTGGCGAACCCCACCCGTTTGAAACCCTGGGTGTCGGCTGGGGGTTCGGATTCGCCGACGGCGGGCTTCGGCGGTCGTTCCCCTGATCGAGGTACCCTGCTCGCCAAGGAATTAGGGGATCGGTAACACCCAACAAATCAGTGGTCCGATGGCGACGCACGAAAGCGGCGGAACCGACCGCGTACTCGAGACCAGTTTCGGCGAGCGCTTCGAGATCCGGGAGACCGGAGCCGAGACCGAGGGCGAACTGGTCAGGATCGACACCTGCCTCGACCCGGGCGTGCGACGCCCGCTTCACAGCCATCCGAAACAGGACGAACGGTTCGTCGTCCGCGAGGGGATGCTCGAGGCGGGCGTGGAGGCGACGGGAAACGGCTGCTCGAGGCGGGCGAGGAAGCGACTCTGCCCGCCGGGGCGCCCCACACCTTTTGGAATCACCACGGTGGCGAACGCGAAGTGCGGTTCACGACCGATCATCGGCCGGCGCTGCGGTTCGACGAGTTCGTTCGGGTGATGATCGCGTTAGACCGCGAGGGCCGCCTCGGCGCCGGCGGCATACCGGCGTAGATCACGGCGGAATCGGAAACCCGAGTTCCGTCGCGATCGATCCAGGCCAGTTCCGCGTCGATCCCGTTGCGCGCCGCGGTGTACAGCGACTCGTTGGCAGCGGCCCACGGCAGTGAACCTGCCGGTATTCACCGCCAAGGAATGCGTACGCTCGTGGCACCGGTCCGGGAACTGGCCACCTTATATGGTATTATGAGATTATAGTCATTCCTCGCAAAGATATATATGGGACCAAATGACAAGCGATAGCATGGCTCAAACGATGAAAGAGGTCTCGCACACACCGCCACACGGAAAAGCACCGACGGACGTCTGGAAACGAGGGCGAGAAGAGGAGCAGTAGGACCCATCAGGTTCCGTCGCGTCGGAACCGATCTCGAGACGTCCGATGCCCGGTAGCTGCGGCACTCCCGGTCTACGAGGTCGCTTGCAGTACCCGGCCCACGGCGTAATTCGATCGAAACTGGGGCCGGTCGCTGCCGGGAACCGCGACGCCATCGGGTAAGTAGCGGCCGGAGAATAGCGTTCTCGGGTGCGGCTGTATTGGACCTCGTCGCCCAAATTCGACTGGACGTACCGTTTTGAATCTCGGGAGCGTACGAGCCCGTAGATGGACGCCGAACGCTGGTGGCCACCGTTCGTCGAGGTCGTGGCCATCGTCTGGATCGCGCTGTTCGTCGTCGACGTCGCGGTCACGTTCGAGGTGCTCGTCGTCTCCGAGACGGTCGCCTCGACGGTCCGTACCGTCCTGCAGTGGCTCCTCGTCGTCTTCCTCCTCGACGTCGCGCTCCTCTATCGGTGGTCGGAGAAGGGGCCGCGGGCGTTCGTCCGTGCAAACTGGTTTCTCATTCTGACCGTCGTTCCGTGGTTCCGGCCGTTCCGGCTGCTCCGGATCGGTCGGTCGATCCGCGCGCTCCGGCTGCTGACCGGCTCACGACGGGTCGGCTCGTTCCTCAACAAGGTCCGTGGGAAGTGCCACAGCCTGTGGTGCCGACTGCGCGACTGAACTCCTCGCCGAGCGGGGCAGCCACTCGTCGAGCGGCCACCACGCGCTTTGCCCGTCGTCGGTGTCGATTGGCGCCGCGCGCTGGTAGTCCACGAACCGAACGTCCACGTGGACGGCCCGGTTCGTCCGGGTATCGATCTCGGTTCGCAGATCCGCCGCCAGTTCCTCGTGCTCGAGACCGCTCGTGCGCCCCACGGTCACCGTCACCGCGACCTCGTCGCTGAACGCGCTCCCGTCGTTGTACTCGGTCTCGACGCCGACGAGTTCCAGCGTACTGTACTCGGGTTCCTCGAGCACGTCCTGCACTTCGTTGTTCACCTGCTGTTCGAAGACGAGGTGCTGGTACGTCCCGAGAACGGTCAGCGCGACGACGACCAGAAACAGGAGGACGATGAGAGCGTACGCGCCCGTACGGAGCGAGACGGCGGCGTTCTCGCGGACGTCACGGATGACCGACGAGCGGTAGCCGAGCGCGATGAGCGTGAGGTACGCGGTGAGATTGATGAACACGATGTTCATCAGGAGCAGGACGATGCCACCGGCGACGAGGAGCGGGTCACCCCAGGCCGTCCCGATGCCGGCCGCGGCGGCGGCAGGGACGATGGCCGCCGCGACGGCGACGCCGGCGAGGGAGACGGGGAGGTCGGTCGCGAGCGCGAGCGCGCCGGCGAACCCGGCTGCGATGGCGATGACGAGCGTCAGGAGGTTCGGCGTGGCGAACGCACCCACCTGTCCGACGCGACCGACGTCCAGCGTCGGTTGAACGAACCCGGTCTGCTGTAAGAAGATGCTCATCACGACCGCGCCGACGTACGCGACGACGAGCCCCGTCACCTGCGACGTGGCGCTGTCGACGACCATCCCGCGGTCGCTGATGACGGCGCCGGCGCTCGCGGAGAGCGTCGATCCCGCAAAGGGGGCGATCACCATGGCGCCGACGATGACGATGGCGGAGTCGAGCAGGAGACCGCCGACCGCGACGATCGCGCTCGCGATCGCGAACGCGAGGTACGTGGCGGTATCGGGCGTCAGGTCCTCAGCGCGCTCGCGGATCTCGGCGTGGGAGGCGCCCCGCTCGCCTTTCGGCCCCTCGACGTACCGGTCGGTTAACTCGTCGACGTTCGGGACGGTAGCCCGGTCCACCTCGGTGACGACGGTGTACGTGTCCTCGTCGAGTCCCGCGTCGTACAGTCGCTCGAGGACCGTATCCACGGCGCCGGACGGGACGGGAACCTCCGCCAGACTCCCGTCCCGATGATCGTCCGCATCGCTGAAGACGTATTCGACCTCCATCTCCGAGAGGGTCTCTCGCACCGCGTCGTGATCGTCGGCGGGAACAAAAACGCGAACGAGTCGCATACCGATCGATCGGCCGACACGCCATTTACTAACGGCCTACTACGGACCGTAATCGCGAGCATATGCGGCTACGCGCTCGAGGCCGACCCCCCAAATGAGCACGGAGAAACCATTATAGTAGCCCCCCGTGGTAGCGGGGGGCGTGGAAGTTCCGACTGTCGTCTCCGCGATCGTGGAAACGGAACTCAGCTCCTACGAGATCACGGGGCACGTCCTCGAGGGCGACATCCACCGAGAGTTCGAGGTCGTCGACGAGGCGGGGGACCAGTACGTACTGAAGGTCGCCGGAGATACCGAGGAGGAGCGAGCACGGGTAAAACACGAGGCCGTCGTCGTCGGCTCGCTCCAGGAGTTCGATTTCGTCCCCGACCTGTGTGGATCCGGCGTCGTGGACTCGTATCCGTTCCTCCTGTTCGACCGCGTCGAAGCCACCGAGCAGTGGGGGACTGCCCGGTGGGAGACCACGGCGGCGAGGACGCTCGGTGAGACGCTCGCCCGAGTACATACCGACATCGAGCCGCGTGCCGAGTGGAGGACGTCGGGGGACGCCCACCCGCTCCCCGAGAGCCAGCCGCCGGCAGCGACGTTCGAGACGCTGTGTGAACTACGTACGTCGGACCGGCGGCGGCTGGCGGAGTTGCTGCCAGACGTCGCGGCCGTCCTGCAGGAGACGACTGCCGAACGGGGCGTCGTTCACGGCGACGTGACGATCGACAACGTCCGGTTCTCGTCGGACGCGAGGGAGTGTACCCTCGTCGACTGGGAGACGGCCACCGTCGCCGACGCCTACTTCGACGTCGCGATTGCGGAACTGCGGACGTTCCAGCTCTTCAGTTCGTTACTTTCCGTCCCGGAGGAGACGATCCTCTCGGAGCTGAGAGCGGCCTACGGGGTTCCCTCGTCGGCCGTCCGGCGGATACGGGCGCACAAGATCCTGCAACTGTGCCGGATGGTCCCTCGAGTCGAACGGCTCGGCCCCTACGCGAGCTGGCAGCGCCGCGTCGACGGCTCCTGTCTCGAGCAGGTCGAGAGGGTGCTCGAGCGGACGGTGCGTCGTTGCACGTTCGCGGAGCCCCTCGAGGGCCTCGGAACTCGGGGCTCCGGAGACTCCGAGGAGTGAGTCGTCACACTTCGGCCTCACGAATTACAACCGTTGGGACAGAAACGGTACAGGATGACGCTCGAACTCAAGTGTGACAGTTGCGGCTTCGAGCGGACGTTCGAGGAGGACCGCGAGGGGTACGCCGCCGCACGTGATCACGAACGGGACCACCCGTCGCACTTCGTGTTCATCACCGGTGGGAGATAGCCTGCCCACGAAGCAGGCCGGGCCGGCCAGCTATGGAGACAGTCAGTCGTGGCGGCTGGCCGGATACTCTTCGGTCACCTCGCCCGGTAAACCCTCCCGACGGGCGACTGCGGCACCCGAATCGAGGTCGAAGAGGTGAACCCGCTGTGGTGGGAAGTCGATGCCGACCCGTTCGCCCTCCTCGACCGCATCGGGGCCGTCGGTCGTCACGGTCACCGTGGCGTCGGCGACGGTCAGATACGCGTGTGACGTCTCGCCCAGCGGCTCGACCACCTCGACGGTTCCCGTGGCGGCGCCCGTCCCAGCCTCGACGATCTCGATCGCCTCCGGCCTGATGCCAAGCGTGAACGGTTCGCCGGACGGCAGTCCGTCGGCCCTCTGGGGGACGGGATACTCGAACCCGTCGCCGACGAGGCTGTCCCCTCTGCGGGTGACCCGTACCGTGTTCATCGCCGGCTCGCCGATGAACTGGGCGACGAACTCGTTTTTCGGCCGGTAGTAGCAGTCCAGCGGTTCCCCGACCTGCTGGAGTTTCCCCTCCCGCAGGATCGCGATCCGGTCGGCCATCGTCATCGCCTCCGTCTGGTCGTGGGTGACATAGACCGTCGTGACCTCGAGGTCGTCCTGGAGTTGCTGGATCTCGGTCCGCATCGTCGAGCGAAGCGAGGCGTCGAGGTTGCTGAGCGGTTCGTCCATCAGGAACACTGCGGGGTCCCGAACGATCGCTCTGCCGAGCGCCACCCGCTGTTTCTGTCCACCGGAGAGCGACCTGGGTTTTTTCTCGAGCAACTCGCCGATGTCCAGCAACTCGGCGGTGGATTTCACCCTCTCGCGGCGCTCGGCGGCCGAGAGGTCGGTCGTCATCTTGAGGCCGAAGGCCATGTTCTCGGCGGCGGTCATGTGCGGGTACAGCGCGTAGTTCTGGAACACCATCGCGATGTCGCGTTCCTCCGGCCGTCGGTCGTTGACCACCTCCCCGTCGATGCGGATCTCGCCGTCCGTGACCGATTCGAGGCCGGCGACGCAGTTCAGCGTCGTCGATTTCCCGCACCCGGAGGGGCCGACGAGCACGAGAAACTCCCCGTCGGCGGCCGACAGCGAGAGATCCGAGACGGCCTCGATCCGGTCCTCGCCGCGCCCGAACGTCTTCCGCAGTCCGTCGATCTCGAGTCGTGCCATGGGTTATCCTTTGACCGCCCCCTCGGTGAGTCCACGAACGAAGTACCGCTGCAGCGCGACGAAGAACGCGATGATCGGGACGATGCCGACGACGGCCGCGGCTGCGACGTTGGTCCACTGGGTGGCCAGCTGGTTGTCGAACACGTAGATCCCCATCGAGAGGGTATAGAGGTCCTCCCCGCCGGGACTGAGCATCGTGTACGCCATCACGAACTCCGACCAGGTCAGTACGAAGTTGAAGATCGCAACTACGGCGATGCCGGGCATGACCGGCCGCAACAGCACGTACCGGAGCGTCTGGAGCCGGTTGCAGCCGTCGATCCGGGCCGCCTTGTCCAGTTCCGTCGGGATGGTATCGAAGTAGCCTTTCAGCAGCCACAGCGAGAACGGGATCTGGAGCCCGATGTACAGCAACACGAGCCCCGCGTGGCTCTCGGTCAGCCCGAGCGTCCGCATGATGTCGTACAGCGGGAGCACGATCACGATCGGCGAGATCATCTGAAAGCCGAGCACGGCCAGCAGTAGCGACCGTCGACCGCGGAACTCGAACCGCGAGAACGCGTACGCCGCCGGCGTCGTCACGACGATGATGCCGGCGACCGTGAGCGCGGTCACGAACAGCGTGTTCCACAGCCAGCGGAGGATGCCGCTGTCGAGCACTTCCCGATACGACCCGAGCGACGGGTCGCTCGGGATCAGTTCCAGCGAGGTGTACACAGCGCCCTCGGTCCGGAGGCTGAGCGAGAGCACCCACAGGACCGGAAACAGGAAGAAGCCGATCGCCAGGGCGTACACCAGGTAGGTGATCCCGTCGTAGCAGTACCGGCGGAGACGCGGCCAGGAAACCCTCGACCGAAGACTCCCGAACGTGGTGTCGGTGTTTCCCGCCATCTAGATCTCCTCGCTGATGTCGAACACGTGGAAGTAGACCGCCGTGACGGCCAGCGTCACCGCGAGCAGGACCACCGCCGTCGCCGCGGCCATCCCCATCTGGTAGCTGTCGAACGCCGATTTGTACATCGACAGCGCGATGACCTCCGTCGCCCGCCCGGGGCCGCCGTTGGTCAGCGCGAAAATGAGGTCGAAGGAGTTCAGCGAGTAGATCGTCACGAGAATCGTGACGACGAACACGACCGGCTTGAGTTGCGGCAGCGTGACGTACCGGAATCGCGCGACCGGACCCGCCCCGTCGACCTTCGCGGCCCGGTACAGTTCGTCCGGCACCCGCTTCAGGCCGGCGTAGAACATGATCATCGAGAACGCGGTCCCGCGCCAGGCCCCGGCGGCGATGACCGAGATCACCGCCATCCCCGCGTCGGAGAGGAACGGCACGACCTCGAATCCCAGCCGGCCGAGCGCATTGTTGACGACCCCGACGTTGGTCTCGAGCAGCATGATCCGCCAGACGAGCCCGATGATGATACCCGGGACGACCCAGGCGCTGAGCACCACGACACGGGTCAGAAGCGGGCCACGAAGCCCGCGCCTGACGCCGTAATCGATGGCGAGTGCCAGGCCGAGCCCCAGGCCGAGTTGGAGGACGATGCTCCCGACCGAATAGATCGCGGTCACCCTGAGCGTCGAGTAGAACCGCTCGCTGCCGAGCAACCGGCGGTAGTTCTCCAACCACACGTACGATTCCTGGGAGCTGATGAGGCTCGTGTCGGTGAGGCTCATCCGGAAGACCTCGACCATCGGATACAGCTGGAAGACGCCGATGAACAGGAGGGCCGGTAGCAGCCAGAACAGCGGATGCGAGACGGCTCTGTCGACGAGGTCGGCGACCGTCCCGTCACCGACGGTCCGACGGAGACGCGCCCGGAGCGAGCGTTCGTCTGCCGGGGGCTCAGTCGTCATATTCGACGTCGCCGTCGTACGAGTCGGCGACGTTGTCGAGCATCGTCCCGACCGCTTCCTCGGGCGACGACTGCTGGGTGAACACCCGCTCTTTCGCCGTCACCCACTCCTCCGCGATGGCTTCGGAGTATATGGGGGCGCTGGGACGTGCGACGCCGTTCCGCAGGAACTCCCGGAACTGGTCCTGGAACCTGAACGTGTCGCTGCTGAAAATCTCGTCGTCGTCGAACACCGACTCCCGGGTCGGGAGCTGTGAGCCTTCCTCGCAGTATCGGCCCATCGTCGCCGGCTCGACGGCCTTGGCCGCAAACGACTTGGCTGCTTCGGCGACGTCGCCGTCCTCGGCGTACACCCCCTCCGTCCAGCCGCCGACGCCGGTCGCGAACTGGTCGGCCTCGCGCATCGGAATCTCCGCGACGTCCCAGCGCTCGGGGTCGTCGTCGTTCGGCTCGATGCTGATCTGGTAGCGCGAGTTGCTGCCGATGAACATCGCTGACTGGCCGTTCGCAGCCTCCTCGCCGAGCTGTGCGGGATCGTCGAGCGTTCCGACACGCTGTGGGGTCACGCCCGCTTCGACGAGGTCCGCAAAGAACTCGAACGTCGACAGGAGCGCGTCGTAGTTGTCCTCGTCCCCGAGCACCGGCATGCCGTCGTCGTCGACCAATTCGCCGCCCTGTCCCCAGAAGAAGGGCAACGTATCCAGCGCGCTCATCTGAACCGTGAACCCGTCTATCCCCTCCCAGTCGGCGATCGCTCCGCCGACCTCGAGCAGGTCGTCCCAGGTCCGCGGCGGGTCGCCGTCGCCGTACTCCTCGACAAGATCGGTCCGGTAGTAGAGACATCGGAGCCCCGTGTAGAACCAGGCGGCGAGGAGGTCGCCCCCTTCCATCGCGGTCTCCTGTACGAACGGAAAGAAGTCGTCGACGTCGTCGACGTAGTCGTTCAGCGGCTGCAGGTACTCCCTGTTGTCGGGCACCCAGACGGAGTCGAGCGTCGACGAGGCCGGTGCCTCCCCGTTGCTAGCCCGGGTGACGAGCTGGGACTCCCACTGGTCGAGGTCGGCCTGATAGACCAGGTTCGCCCGGTACTCCGGGTTCTCTTCGGCCCACTCATCGAAGCGGGCCCGCATCGCTGACGCGGCTTCGGGCTGGAGGCTCTCGTCCTCGTCTGGGCTGTAGAAGGCGCTCGTCCAGTGGTCGAACGCGACGTCGCCGGTCCCCACCCGCTCGTGAGTGACCGGCCGCTCGTCGTCGTCACCCCCACCGCCGGCACAGCCGGCAAGCGCCGCCGTCCCTATCGCACCGGTCGCGAGCAGGACGGTCCGTCTGGACCGGCCATGGTGTTCGTCGTTTGAAACGTCGGTAGGCATAGCCACTACCTATGCGCTATTTTTACAAAAAATCATGGGGGTAAGGGGCCGTGCCGTCCCGCCGTTCCCCGCTTCCACCCCCGTCCAGGCGTCCGGTGTCGGACGGGGCAGCCTGTCCTACTGGCCGCCGCTGTGCCGTACTCGCGAACTGTACCGTACTCCGGTGGCCGCGCGGTGATTACCCGCTTCAGTACGAGACGGAACGGCCCACCCGGTGCTGCGGGACGGGGATCCGAGTAAGACCGATGTGGTCCGATGCCGTAGGAGCGGATCCGAGTGATCACCGGTGAGCGACGACCTCGAATACGACGTCGACTTCCGAGAGTCCCCCGAGGAGTACGAGATCGGGCGCGGCGAGCAGGGCGTCTTCAAGATGCAACCGTACAAGGACGAACTGTTGCCGCTCTGGTCGATCAAGAGCCTCGAGGGGGCCGAGGAGGCCGCTGCGGGCATTTACCGAAAGTTCGAGGAGTACAAGCGGGCGAACGAGTTTCCCGGGATGGATCTCGCGCGGAAGTACTTGCAGATGGGATGGACCCGTTCGCTCAGGTACGCCAAGTACCCGGGAGGGCAAAAATACGAGGAGGACGAGGACGGAAATCGCGTCGAGCGCGACCCCCAGCAGTGGTACGACGAAGAAAAGTTCGAGATAGCACAGGTGTACCGCGAGTACCTCGATCGAGTGAAAGAAGACGAGACGTACCAGCGACGGAAACGCGAGTGGCAGAACCGCGAATAGGTGCGTAGCGCTCCGCCGTCACGCCGTCGGCGGAGCGACCTCCGCCGTGTCCCTCACCTCCAGTTCCAACGGACGGCCGCGTGGTTTCTCGGTTCCGTCGAAGGGTCTCGAGTCGTAGACGGGCTATCTCCGGATCCTCCCGATTCGGAGCCGATTTCGGGGACGGAGCCTCTCGGGTGGGCTGTTCCTCGCCGGTGGCGGGCAATACAGAACGAACGTTTTTCTGCAAGATCGTGGATACGGCGCTATGCGGCTCGTGGAAATTCTGATTCCGAAGGAAAAGCGCGACGCCGTGGAGGCGGTGCTCGAGGACGAGGACATCGACTACACGCTCATCGAGGAGGAAGGCCGCGAAGAGCCGTCGGTGATTATTACCTTTCCCCTCCCGGCGCCTGCGGTCGAGTCCGTTCTCGACGCGATTCGAGACACGGGGATCGACGAGGACTCGTACACCGTGATCGTCGACGCGGAGACCGTCATCTCCGAGCGGTTCGACGACCTCGAGCAGCGATACGCACAGAACACGCCGCGCATCTCCCGCGAGGAGATGCAGGCCCGAGCGAAGGACCTCACGCCCCGATTCAGCACGTACCTCGTCATGACGATCATGAGCGTCGTCGTCGCGACCGCCGGCCTCCTACTCGATTCCCCGGCGGTCGTCGTCGGCTCGATGGTGATCGCCCCGCTGATCGGCCCCGCCCTCGGCGCGAGCGTCGGGACGGTCATCAACGATCGCCCGCTGTTCCGTCGGGGGATCAAACTCCAGGCGATCGGCCTCGGTGTCGGTGCTATCACCGCTGCCGTCTTCGCGCTCGTCGTTCGAACGACCGGCCTCGTTCCACCGATGATCGACCTCCTCGAGATCTCGGAGATCGAAGGCCGCATCCGTCCCGATCTCCTCTCGCTCGTCATCGCGATCGGTGCCGGCGTCGCGGGGGCGTGGACCCTCACCGCGGGCACCTCCGCCGCGCTCGTCGGCGTGATGATCGCAGCGGCCCTCGTTCCGCCGCTGGGCGTCGTCGGTATCGGAATCGCCTGGGCCAACCCGGAGATGGCCCTCGCAGCAGGCGTCCTCGTCCTCGTCAACATCCTCGCGATCAACGTCACCAGCCTCGCCGTCCTCTGGTACAAGGGGTATCGCCCGGAGAACTGGTTCGGCGAGGACGAGGCCCGCGTCGCCACCAGGAGACGAACCGTCGCGCTCCTCGTCGCGATACTCCTGCTCTCGAGCTTTCTCGGCGCCGTCTCGTACGACACCTACCGAACTGGAGCGTACGAAGAACGGGTCAACGAGGACGTCGCGTCGGTTCTCGAGTTGGACGAGTACGATGGACTCGAACTCGTCGACGTGAGGGTCGAGTACACCGATCCGGTACCCTTCCGGCAACCCGATCGCGTCGTGGTCACCGTCAGCCATCCGGTCGGGACCGATCCGCCGGCGATTGCCGACGCGCTTCAGCAGCGAGAGAGCGTTCGCGCAGGGTCGGCACTCCACCTGCCGACCGGTCCACTCATCGACTCCAAGCGGGCGGACGTCGTCGTCCAGTATTCCGAACGAGATCGGTGAGGCGTCGGAGTCGCCTGTGTTCGGGTATCAGACCGGTTTCTGGCCGTTTTGATGGGTGCGTAATAGAAGACCGCGAAGACCAGTACGCGTAAATCGATGGCCTCGGCACTCATAGGGCTCGTCGTCACCGGGTGCCGAGTCCGGCTCGGAGCGGGTGCATCGTCATCGGCCAGGTGGCGCTACGGGAGCCGGATCAAAGACCGTTCCGATCGACTCGAGGATATCGATACGTCGGACGGTATAAAAACCGATACAACGAGCCGCGGGGACTGAAATGGATTGTTCGCGGGCAGTGTCGGAAACGGAACGGCGCTTCCGCCGAGACTACCCACTCAGTCGGCCGCTAACAATGCTCCTTCGGATCGACAGTCGCCGTCGCGACTGGGTGGCCTTCGTAATACAGCGTCACCGTCGCTTCGCCGTCCGGTGCCGCGACCCAGAAGACCTCGGCGTTGGTGAGGTCGTCGGGAATCGTAACCGTACCAGTCTCGCCGGTTTCGGCGACCCGGTAGACGAACGTCTTCTCGGCGTGGGCACCGCTTCGCACGTAGAACCGCGCTTTCTTCGCATCGGGATCGTAGCAACGAGCGTCGAATCCGAGACGGTTCCTGGGAATACACCCCGTTTCGGTCGCACTCCGGGCGGCGTCGACCTGTTCGCCGTCGTAGAAGATTCCGACGAGTGCTTCACCGTCCGGTGCGGGAACTTCGAAGTAAGTCGTGCTCGTCGGTTTGACGGTGACCTGACCCGTAATACTGGTATCGTCGACCCCGTAAATCACGGTAATCGGCTTCTCGTTGCCGTTTTCGACCCGGAACCGAGCCATATCCGTTTCCGCATCGACGCAGACGGGAATTAGGGAAACCTTCCCGAGGTCGACTTCTCCATCCTTGTCGTAATCGTGCCCCTTCGATGGTTTCGATCCGCAGTCGTTCGGGTTGTCGAACGTCTTCCCGTTAGCGGTCACCGAGAGGATTTTATCTCCAGCTCCGAGTGGCGAATCGTAGAACTGGAAGACGTTGAACGTCCACGCGTATGCGATACTCCCCTCGGATTTTTGATAGACCCGCAAGTCGTCCGCGGTGACCGTTTTCTGTACGGTCTCGATTCGGCCCCGTGTGGCGTTGTAGGTTCGCACCCGGATGCGCTTCAGATAGTCGTCGGTTCTGCGGACGAGTTGTGCCGGAACGAAACCGCCTTCGTCATCGTGCACGGGAAACGTCGCCATCCCGTCGTCGACGGGGATCTTGATCGACTTCGCCTTCTTCCCCACTGCGGGGAGTTTCATGTATCCACCGTCCTCGAGCGGGATCTTGTAGTACGAACCGTCTTTCAGCTTGTACGGGACCGTGATCGCATCCTCCGTCTTGCCTTCGACGGGAATCTTGATAGATCGCGTACTGTCGTCGTCGTTTTGAACGACGAGTTCGAGGTAGTCCTCGTCCAGACGGAGGGTCGGAATCGCCAGGTAGGTGTTCCCGCCCTCGGTGGGTAACAGGATAGCGTTGTCCGTCGTGCCGGCTAACGAGATCGTGAGGGAGCCGTCCTTCGCCGTGATCGGGACTTCCACGTATCCGTCAGCGGCTGGTGTGACGAACTCCTCGTCGAAGTAAACCGTAGTCGAGTAACACTCGTTAAATTCGACCTTCGTGATGCCGTCTTCGTCGCCGGTTTCGTGTCCGTCTTTCTTTTCACCAGCGCTCACTGTGTTTGTTCCGAAACCATTCGTTCTAGTTTAGCAGAGTGTAGCGCCGTCTGACTAGATATCGTTGTGACTACCAGTCAGAGAAATCCGGTGGATAGTGTGACCTACTCCCCACCGGATTCAGTGATTGTTGATCGGATTCAAAGAGCGTTTCCCTCCGATGAGTTGCGCGAGCGCGCTCGCGCAACGAATCTCGTAGAGCGTGAACGGAAATTCGACGCTGTTGCGCTGTTCTACACGCTTTCACTCGGCTTCGCTGCTGGATCAGACCGATCTATTCAGGCCTTTCTCGAACGATTCGTCGAGATGGCTGACTGTGACGAACTCTCCTATGCAACCTTCCACGGGTGGTTCTCTCCACCGTTCGTTGCACTCCTTCGAGAGATTCTCGATGACGCCATCGAGAATCTCGATACCAGAAGTGCCGACCTTAGCGGACGTCTCGAACGGTTTCGAGACGTCCTCATCGTCGATGGGAGCATTGTGTCTCTCTATCAAGATGCTGCAGATGTGTACGCTGCAACCGGTGACGATCAGGCTGGTCTGAAACTTCACCTAACAGAATCACTCTCAACTGGCCTTCCGGCACGGTACCAGACAACTGACGCTAAAACCCAAGAACGGAGCCAGCTACCCACCGGCGAGTGGGTAGCTGGCGCACTTATCCTGCTTGATCTCGGCTTCTACGACTTCTGGTTGTTCGACCGCATTGACCAGAATAACGGCTGGTTCGTCTCCCGTGTGAAGGACGACGCAAACTTCGAGATCGTCGAAGAGCTCCGGACGTGGCGGGGCAACAGTATCCCGCTCGAAGGAGAGTCGCTGCAGGACGTCCTTGACGACCTGCAGCGACAGGAAATCGATGTTCGCATTACCCTCTCGTTCGAGCGAAAGCGAGGGTCGTCCACCAGCCCGCCCCGAACGTTCCGGTTGGTTGGTGTTTGGAACGAGGACACTGAGGAGTACCACCTCTATCTGACGAATCTCTCGAAAGACGACTATAGCGCGCCCGATATCGCACAGCTCTATCGGGCGCGCTGGGAGATCGAATTGCTATTCAAGGAACTGAAATCGCGCTTCGGACTTGACGAGATCAACACGACCGATCCGTACATCATCGAGGCGCTGGTCATCATGGCCGCGATCTCACTGCTGATGAGCCGTGTTATCGTCGATGAACTCCAGAAACTAGACAGAAAACAACAGGAAAGCGCCGACGACGCCGCAGCGTCGTCGCCGCAACTCCCTCGTCGGCGATGTTCTCACGCTGTCGAACGCCACGCACACCTGATCCAGTTGTATGTGATGCTCGATTTAGGGTACGAACTCCCGGATTTAGATGAGTTGTTGTTATGGGCGTCACGTGATCCAAATCCGCATCGTCCGAGATTACGTGATCAGGTTAAGTCAGGCGAGTTCTGGTAACGAACTCGCCTGACGACCGGGGAACCCCCTGTCTCAATAGCGGCAGCTCTGGAACGGCGACGCACTCACAGCCGTGAGTGCGCCGCCTCAAAGGTATCACACGACGAATCCGTGACTGCCTGTTCCAGCGACCCACTCTCCTGAGCCAGTCCACTCCAATTTGGTATAGTCTCTGCTGAGATCCTGCTTCACCCCGTCGCTAAACTAGAACAGATGGTTCCGAAACCGACGCCGCCGACGAGGGCGCCCGTTGCTGCGATACCTTTGAGACTCCGCCGCCTGGAAATGCGATGTTCGTCTGTCATAGGTGCTTTTCCGGCCACCGACGGGGAAACCATCGGGCCGGCGCTACCGACATCTCCACCAAACGGACGTTTTGTAATCAGTGAACTACCGCTTTGAACGACAGTCCTAACCGTCGAACCCTCCCCGGGAGAACGAGCGTAACGAGAGAAAGATTGTCTCCTCAATCAAATTTCTCGCGGCCGGAAAATTCAGCTTACTAACACGGTACGGGAGTACGTGCCGGATCTATTCGATGGGTGAAAATAGCTGAAGAACGGCCCTACTATCCACAACGACTGAAATACTGCTTTCAGGGACTGAATTTGGCCGTGAAGGCAGTCCTTTCGAGGAGAAGTCGCCACCATCTCGAGATCGAATCGCACGGTAGGCCATCGTAACTCTGTTCATCACTGCGTGATGCAGTTGTGGCCTGAAGCCGGTATCTCGGATGGTAACCGACGAGTACCGGACCGCGGATCGACCGTACGAACGATGGATCTCGTTTACCCGATCTCCGCGTCGAGGTAGAGAGAAGGACGGATACGAAAGCAATCGAAGTGCTCGATCAGTCGTCGTCTGCTCCGTCCGGATCCGTGCCCTTGGTGTCCGCGTCCGATTCCAGGAATGCCGAGTTCCACTCGTCGATGAGGTTCTCGAGTCGACGCGTTCTTCCCTTCGAGAAGGTTTGGGGAGCCAGTTCGGACGCGGACGTCCGAGGTGCCGACTGGTGATCGGAGCCCGTCTTCGGGGTTTCGTTCCTCGTCCCAGACGTCGTTGACGAGGCGGTTCGTTGATTCGTCGGTGCTGCGGTCTCGGTTCGGTAGTTGCGTGTACTCATGTCGGTCGGGTTCGGTGAGGTCGTCGCGCGGTGCGTCGTGGTTCGACTCGAGGGGTTAGAAACGAGATACTGCTACGGGTACGACCGACGCGTGGTGCATGTACCATGGGCTACGAACCACTTATACATAAAAGTTAATGATAGATAATGCGATGGCCGGATCCCATCGAAACCGATCGGCGACGCTGACGGGAGACGAGAGAAAACCTGCCGCCGTTCCGCGTTCGTCGACGGACCGGGGGTCGGGGCGTGACGGGAACCCGACTGTTTACGGTACTCCCGGTCCGACGGGAGGGTATGACCATCGGCGTCATCGGCGGTAGCGGTATCTACGAGGCACTGCCACTCGAGAACACCCGCAAAGAGGAGGTTTCGACGCCCTACGGCGAACCCAGTGAGGCCGTCACGCTGGGCGAACTCGCCGGTAAGGACGTCGCCTTTCTTCCCCGGCACGGCGAGGACCACCAGCACACGCCGACCGACGCCCAGTACCGGGCGAACATCTACGCGCTCAAGTCGGTCGGCGTCGACCGCGTGATCGCGACCAACGCGGTCGGCAGCCTCCGCGAGGATCTGCCGCCGCGGACGCTGGTCGTGCCGGATCAGATCTTCGACCGCACGAAACACCGCCAGCCCTCGTTCTTCGGCGACGGGATGGTCGTCCACATGGGCTTTGCCGACCCCTACTGCCCCGAGATGGTCGATCACCTCGCGACCGCGGCGGAGGAGGCCACCGAGGACACGAAGACCGAAGCGGGCGGCACTTACGTCTGCATCGAGGGCCCACAGTACTCCACCCGCGCCGAAAGCGAGTTCTACCGCGATCAGGGCTGGGACATCGTCGGTATGACGGCGATCCCGGAGGCCAAACTCGCCCGTGAGGCCGAACTGAGCTACGCGACCGTGGCCGGCGTCACCGACTACGACGTCTGGAAGGCGGACAACGAGGTCACCCTGGAGGAGGTCCTCGAGAACGCCGAAGCGAACCAGGAGGCGATCAACCGGGTCGTCGAACACGCGATCCGGACCATGCCGGAGGACTTCGAGAGCGACGCCTGGTCGGCGCTCGAGGGGACGATCAACACGCCCGCCGACGCGATCCCCGAGGAGACGCGCGAGCGTGTCGACCTGCTGGCCGGCAAGTACCTCGAGTAACTCAATCCGCGATCGCTTCTTCCGGTTCGGCCTCGACCGACACCCGCTGGATCCAGAGGTCGCCGAACAGGTCGTCCTGCTCGAGCGTCACCCGGCCCCGGTGGGCGAGAAAGAGCAGGGCCAGGTACGTCATTACGCGCGAACCGCCCGCATCGTCGATCTCGGCGTACAGCACCTCGTCGCGACCCTGGTCGTAGTGGACGGCGAGTTCGTCCTCGACGTCGTCGATGACGTCCTCGATGTCCTCCTCGTGAGTCGTATGGGTTACGTCGTCGCTGGTCGGCTCGTCGCCGGCGCGCATGTCGTCGGCCCCGCGGTAGCTCAGTTCCTGCACGCCACGGTCGTACCCGCTTGGCGAATCGCTCGTGTCGTAGCTTCGGGACTCCTTCCACCGGCTGTCACGTTCGGCGCTGCGGAGTTCCCGGACGAGTTCGTCCAGCGTCTCGGGCTTGCCGCGGGCGTGTTTGCGCTCGAGGCGGCGTTCCATCTCGGCCTCGAGGTTCTCGACGGGGTCAAACCCGGGCGGACGATCCTCGTCGGCGTCGCCGGCCATCGCCCCGTCGTCGGCGAAGGGGGCCTCCCAGGGAGGGAGTTCCTCCTCCTCGTCGGGTTCCTCGGCGGCGAACAGTTCGTCGCTTTTCATCCGCAAGAGGACGCTGGCGTAGAACAGCGCGCGGCCGGACGTCCGGAGATCGACCTCGTCCAGGGCGTCGAGAAACCGGTCGGTGACGTGGACGATGTCGATGTCCCAGGGGTCGATTTCCCCGTTTTCGGCGAGCTGCACGAGGAGTTCGACGGGTTCGACCGTTTCGTCGTCTCCGTCTCCATTTCCGTCTCCGTCTTCACCGCCGTCCCCGTCCACACCCCCGTCGTAATCGGCCGAACCGGACGCCTCGAGCGCCTCGTCCTCCGAGAACTCGAGGACGGAGTCCCCATCGTCGTCGGCCGACTCCCCCGGTCGCTCGCGGTCCTCGTGCCCGGCGATGTTCAGCGGGATCTCGTCACCGCCGTCCGTGTAGAACTCGTCGCGATCGGCTCGACCGTCGGTGTCGGAGTCGCGCTCAGTCACTGACAGGCACCTCCTCGGGATCGCTGTCGCCGCTCAGGTCGATCCCCGTCACGGCGCTTACGTTGTCCTGTTGCATCGTGACCCCGATCGCGCGCTCGGAGCGATCGAGCATCGCCGAGCGATGGGAGACGACGACGAACTGCGCCTCCGCGGCGAGTTCCTCGACCATCTGTCCGACGCGCTCTGCGTTGACGGCGTCGAGGAAGGCGTCGATCTCGTCCAGGGCGTAGAACGGGGCCGGGTTGTGCCGCTGGATCGCGAAAATGAAGGCCAGCGCGGTCAGGGATTTCTCCCCGCCGGACATCGCATCGAGGCGCTGGACCGGCTTGTCACCCGGCTGGGCCTTCATCGTCAGCCCGCCGTCGAAGGGGTCCGCCTCGTCCTCGAGGTGCAACGAACCGGTCCCCTCCGAGAGTCGTTCGAAGATCTCCGTAAAGTGCTCCGAGATGGCCTCGTAGGCCTCCATGAACGTCGCCTTCTTCTGGGTCTCGTACTGTTCGATCCGGTCGCGGATGCCCTCGGCCTCCTCGACCAGCGTCGCCTTCCCCTCCTCGAGTTCCTCGAGGTCCTCGCGGACCTCGTCGTACTCGTCGATCGCGAGCATGTTCACCGGCTCCATCGCTTCCATGTCCGACTCGAGCAGGTCGATCATCTCGAGGACCGTATCGTGGTCGGGGACGTCCTCGGGGTCGTAATCGCCGACTTCCGCTTCCAGCGACTCGATTTCCCACTCGAGGTCGCCGGCCCGCTCGCGTTCGCCCTCGAGTTTGCTCTCGACCGTATCCACGCGGTTCTGCTGCTCGTCGCGCTTCTTGCGAGCCTCGGTGAGTTCCTCCTTGAGGTCGGTGCGCTCTTCTTTGAGTTCCGCGAGTTCCTCCTCGAGTTCCTCGACGGCCGCGCGTTTGGCCTCGAGTTCGTCGCGTTTCTCCTCGATCGTCGCCTCACACTCCTCGATGCGCTCCTCGTGTTCGGCCTTGCGGTTCTGGGCCGACTCGATGTCGTCGTGGAGGTCCTCGATCGCGTCCTCGGCGTACTCCTTCTCGAGGCTCAGTTCGTTGATCTTCCCGTCGAGGTCGTCGATCCGGTCCTCACGCTCGTCGATCTCGGCCTCGAGCTCCTCGATCTGCTCCGTGAGTTCGGGGATCTTCGAGTCCTCGAGTTCGGCCTCGAGTTCCTCGATGTCGGCCTCGATCTCCTCGATCTCGGCCGTTCGCTCGTCGATCTCCGCCGAGATCTCGTTCATCCGCTCGTCGACTGAGTCACGCTCCTCGCGCAGATCCTCGAGATCCGTCTCGAGGTTCTCGATCTCCCCTTCGATCGCTTCGCGTTCGTCCTCGAGGTCCTCGATCTTCCCTTCGATCGAGCGGACCTCGTCGGCGGCGTCGGTCTTGCGGTCGCGGGCGTCGTCGAGCCGTTCCTCGACGTCCCGTAGCTCCTCGCGCAGCGAATCGCGTTTCTCCTGGAGTTCGGTGATCCGCTTGGCGACGCGCTCGAGTTGCCCCTCGCCGCCGCCGGTGAAGGAGTACCGCGAGCCGCCGCCGGAACCGCCGGTCATCGCGCCGCTTTTCTCGACCAGGTCGCCGTCCAGGGTGACCATCCGATAGTCGCCCATGTACGAGCGGGCGGTCTCGATGTCCTCGACGACGAGCGTGTCCCCGAGCACGTACGAGAAGACGCCCGCGTACTGGTCGTCGAAGTCCACGAGATTGTACGCGAAGTCGACGACCCCCGGGTCGCTGGGCGCGTTGGGGAGCCGACGCTGGCTCATGTCCGTCAGCGGGAGGAAGGTGGCCCGGCCGGCGTTCCGGGATTTGAGGTGTTCGATACACTGCTGGCCGACTACGTCGTCGTCGACGACCACGTTCGCGAGCCGGCCGCCGGCCGCGGTCTCGCAGGCCACTGCGTACTCGCCCGCGACGTTCCCCAGTTGGGCCACCGCGCCGTGGACGCCGTCGATCCCCGAGTTGAGGATCGTCGTCACCGCGCGGCCGAACGACGAGTCGCCGCTCTCGCCGGCTTTCGCCTCGAGTTCGGCGTACTCCTGCTGTTTGGCCTGGATCTCGTCGTCGACCTCGTCGACGTCGGACTGGAGACGTCGCTTCTCGGCCTTGAGGTCGTCGACGACGCTCGCGATGTTCGCGCGGTTCGTCTCGGCCTTCTCGAGTTCGCGCTCGAGGTCGCTTCGCCGGTCCTCGAGTTCGGGGATCCGCTCGCGTTTCTCCTCGATGGCCGCCTCCTTCTCGTCGATCGCGTTCGAGCGCCGGCGGGCCTCGTCCAGCAGGCGGTCCTGCTCGCGCTGGAGGTCGTTCTTCTCGGTCTTGGCCGCCTCGAGGTCGTCCTTGCGCTCGGCGAGTTCGGCCTTGAGTTCGTCGAACTCGGTGTCGACGGCCTCGATCTCGGCCTCGAGTCGCTCCTTTTCCTGCTCGCGCTCCTGGATCTCGGTCTTGATCGAGGCCTTCTCGAGTTTGTGTTCGCGGGTTTCGTCCTCGAGTTCCCCGATCTCCTCCTGCTTGCGGTCGATCTGGACGAAGGCCTCGCGGCGATCCGACTCGGCCTCCTCGATCGCCTCCTCGCTGGCCTCGATCTTGTCCTCGAGTCGGGAGATGTCGCCTTTGATCTCCTCGATTTCGCTTTTGATCCGGAGCTGTTCCTCCTCGCCTTTCCGCTCGATCTCCGCGTTTAGGTCCTCGAGGTCCTCCTGCAGGCGGACGACGCGACCTTCTCGCTCGTCGAGTTCTCGCTTTCGGTCCGCGAGTTCGTCCTCGAGGTCGTCGATCTTCGCCTCGGTCGCCTCGAGTTCCTCGCGTTTCTCCTCGAGTTCGCTCGCTTTCTTGTACCCCTCGTACTCCTCTTTCTCGCGGCGCAGCCGGCGGTACCGCATCGCCGTTCGGCGCTCGTCCTCGAGTTGCTCGAGGCGCCCGCGTTTCTCCTCGATGCGCAGTTGTGCTTCGTCGATCCGTTCCTCGACGGTCTCGAGTTCCTCGAAGGCGTCTTCCTTCTTGGCGTCGAACTCGGCGACGCCCGCGATCTCGTCGATGATCTCCCGGCGGGCGCCCGGCGTCATGTTGATGATTTCGGTGACGTCGCCCTGCATGACGACGTTGTACCCCTCCGGCGTAACCCCCGCCTGGGCCAGCAGTTCCTGAATGTCCGAGAGGTTGACCGAGCGGTCGTTGAGGTAGTAGTAGGAGTAGTAGTTATCCTCGGTCTCCTTGACCCGCCGGCGGATGCGGATCTCGTCGACGTCGCCGACGTCCTCGCTGCCGGCGGCGTTGACCACCTGCGAGCGGGTGAGGGTGTCGTCGCTGTTGTCGAGGATGACCTCGACGACGGCCTCGCGAGGGCCGCTGGAACTCGAGCCGTCATCGTGACCGGGGTTGTAAATGAGGTCGGTCAGTTTCTCCGCGCGGATCCCGCGGGTGCGGGCCAACCCGAGCGCGAAGAGGACGGCGTCGATGATGTTCGACTTGCCGGAGCCGTTGGGCCCGGTGATCACCGTGAAGTCCTCGTAGAACGGAATCTTCGTCTTCCGACCGAAGCTCTTGAAATTGTCCAGAACGACTGCCTTGATGTACATGCTCTTCTCTCCGTGACGCGGGCGCAGACCGGCGGGATCGCGGGGTGCCGTTTGTGGGCGGCGAACGGCCGGCGGTCGAACGCGTCGAACGCCGGCACCGGAATCCTCGATCGTACGCGGTCCCGCGGTCGCCGTGCAGTTATGCGACGATAATGTCGTCGCTACCTGAGTCTTCCGCTTCGTCACTGTCACCGTCGTCGCCGTCGACGTCCGCCTCCGCGTTGGCGGCCGCCTCGGCGACGTCGTCCGGTTTCGCCTCCGCAGTTAGCGCGTCCTCGCCGGGCTCTCCCCCCTCCTCGGCCCGGCGCTCCGGGACGCGCGTCGGCGTCTCGGTGTCGAGCTCGGCCTCGAGGACGCGGATTCGCTCTTTCGCTTCGATGAGTTCGTCCGTCAGTCCCTCTACGGTCGACTCGAGTTCCGCGACCGTCGATTCGAGTTGCTCGACGCGGTTGTTCGACATATCCACTAGGCCCGTTCCCTCTTACATAAACGTACGTCAGACACAGCTAGACGTTCTGGTACTTGACATCGCCGGACACCGCGCCGACAGGGCCCCACGAACGGAACCGCGGCGGCTTCGGCGTCGGGTCGACCTGGGAGGAAGCGGTCTCCGTATTAGACCGCCCCGACCGCGCCGACCGCTATCCCCGCCGTCAGCGCGCCGTACGACCGCTGGAGGCGCGGCTGGAGGAACCCCCATCGGTCGGGTTCCTCGCCGCCGGTCAGCAGCAGGGCGATGGGAAACGTCCGAACCGGACCGCGAGTCGCCGCTCGAGCGACCCGCCGACTCTCCCTTGGCGATCAGTCGGATCTCGAGTTTCTGGGAGCGCCAGTTGCTATGTTAACACACGCTTTTACCCTCTGTTCGTCGTCGATACGACATACGAGCATGCCTCAACAACAGGTGACGCCGCCGTCCGTTTCGCGCGACGACATCCACACGATCCCCGACGACTCGTTTACCGGCCGGAACGTCTGTCTCGTTACCGGCGCGGGGTCGGGAATCGGGCGCGCGACCGCGCTCGCGGCCGCGGGGAACGGCCTGACCGTCGCCGCCACCGACGTCGACGAGGCGGGCCTCGAGGGGACCGTCGACCGGGCCGAAGAACTGGGGCTCGAGGGCGACGTCGAACCCATCGCGGGCGACCTCACCGTCGACGACGATATCGAGCGGATCGTCGATCGGGCCGCCGAACTGGGCGACATCAAGTACCTCGCGAACGTCGCGGGGGTGCAACACATCGACGCGATCGAGGACTTCCCGATGGACACCTACAACCGAATGCACGGGGTGATGCTCCGGGCACCGCTGTACCTCTCGAAGCTCTGTCTCCCGCACTTCCGGGAGACCGAGGACGGCGAGGGCTGCGTCGGGAACATGGCCTCCGTCCACGGCCACTACGTGACGAGCGACAAAGTCGGCTACAACGTCTCGAAGTTCGGCCTCCGGGGGCTGACCCAGTCGATCGCCGCGGAGGGGGAGGGCGCGATCCGCTCGTTCTCGATCAGCACCGGCTACGTGAAGACGCCCCTCGTGACGGCCCAACTCGAGGAGACGGCCGAACAGCGCGGCATCTCGGTCCAGGAGGTGATCGAGGACGTCATGCTCGGCCAGGCCCGCACGACGGAGATGATGGAACCGATCGACGTCGGCAACCTCTTCCTGATCGGGTTCTCCGACCTCGGGCGACACCTCAACGGCGGTGACCTGTTGTTTGATGGGGGTATGACGTTAACGTACGAGTGAACCATGACAGGCGACACCGCACTCGAGGACGTCGACGAGATCGTCCACGAGCCGAGCGACGAGTTCGTCGAGTCGACGAACGTCTACGAGTTCATGCAGGAGTACGGGATCGACGGCTACGACGAACTTATCGAGCGGACGACGACGGACCTCGAGGGCGTCGAGGAGTCGGGCGTCGACTGGTTCTGGGACGAGATCGTCGACTACCTCGACATCGAGTTCTACGAGGAGTACGACGAGGTTCGAGACGACAGCGACGGACCGCAGTTCACCGACTGGTACCCCGGCGGCGAACTCAACCTCGCGCACAACGTCCTCGATCGTCACGCCGCGGTCGACGAGGAACGGCGCAACAAGGTCGCGACGATCTGGGAGAGCGAGGACGGGGACGTCCGGGAGGTGACGTACCACGAACTCCACCGACAGTCGAACAAAGTCGCGAACGCCCTCGAGGAGCGCGGCATCGGGACGGGCGACACCGTCGGCCTCTACATGCCGATGGTGCCGGAGGTCGTCTCGATCCTCTACGGCTGTTTCAAGGTCGGCGCGATCGCCGTCCCCATCTTCTCCGGGTTCGGCGTCGACGCGGCCGCGACCCGGATCGAGGACTCGGAGTGTTCGGTGCTGTTTACCGGCGACGGCTTCCTCCGGCGGGGCGATCCGGTCTTTTTGAAGAGTTCCGCCGACGAGGCGATCGAACAGGCCGGCCACGTCGAGCACACGATCGTCTTCGACCGGCTCGGCTCGAGCGACAAACGGAACGAACACGAGATTCCCTGGACCGACGACCGCGACGAGTGGTGGGGCGAGGCCGTCGAGTCAGCCGACGACGACTACGAGACGAAGGCCGTGGACTCGAGTCAGGAGTCGATGCTGCTGTACTCCTCGGGGACCACGGGCAAGCCGAAGGGGATCGTTCACACCCACGCGGGCGTCCAGGTCCAGTGTGCCAAGGAACTGTACTTCGGGTTCGACCTGAAGCCCGCCGATCGGTTCTTCTGGGTCTCGGACATCGGCTGGATGATGGGCCCGTGGACGCTGATCGGGACCCACACCTTCGGCGGCACGGTCTTCATGTACGAGGGCGCGCCGGACCATCCCCAGCCGGACCGGTTCTGGGAGATGATCGACCGGCACAAGCTGACCCAGTTCGGCATCTCCCCCACGGCGATCCGCGCGCTGCGAAAGCACGGGGACGAGTGGCTCGAGGGCCACGACCTCTCCTCGCTGCGCCTGCTCGGGTCGACGGGGGAACCCTGGGACCCCGAGTCCTGGAAGTGGTTCTACGAGAACGTCGGCAACGGGGAAGCGCCGATCATCAACATCTCCGGGGGAACCGAAATCTGTGGCTGTTTCCTGATGCCGATGCCGACGGAGCCGCTGAAACCCTGTACGCTCGGCGGGCCGGGGCTCGGCATGGACATCGACATCGTCGACCGCGACGGCGAGTCGATCAAAGAGGGTAACGAGCGAGGCTACCTGGTCGCGCGTGACTCCTGTCCGTCGATGACCAAGTCGCTGTGGTCGGGCGATCAGCGGTATCTCAACGAGTACTGGTCCACCTGGGAGGACGTCTGGGACCACGGCGACTGGGCACAGGAGGACGAGGACGGGTTCTGGTTCCTCCACGGCCGGGCCGACGACGCCCTGAACGTCGCCGGCCGCAAGGTCGGTCCCGCCGAAGTCGAAGGGGCGCTGATCGATCACGACGCCGTCAACCAGGCCGCAGCCATCGGCGCGCCGGACGACACGACCGGCACCGCCGTCGTCACCTACGTCATCCTCGGTGAGGACTACGAACCGACGGACGACCTGCGCGAGGAACTTCGCGCCCAGGTCGGCGAGGAACTGGGCAAGCCGTTCCGCCCGCGCGAGGTGCTGTTCGTCGACGAGTTCCCGAAGACCCAGTCCGGCAAGATCATCCGCCGCGCCATCGAGGCCACCTACGTCGGCGAGAACCTGGGGGACATGAGCAGCATCGAGAACCCCGAGGCGCTGGAAAAACTCGAGAACCCGCAGTAAGCGGCGTCGACGGCCGACTGGAGGACGGCCGATCCCTTTTGTACCGCATGCCCCAGACGAGGTGACCGGCAATTTTCACCCACGCTCGAGACGGGACCTGACCCTGCCAAACCCCACCAGTTGCCGCTCCCTGCCGCGCTGGTGGCCGATACACCCTCGAGCCCGCGTCATCGACGACGGAGAAGGGTACTACTATTGACATAGTTATACGTGAGGGGGTCGTATGATGGTCCTGTATGACGGCACACGACACCGACGCGCTCGTCACGGCGGACTGGGTCGAGGACCACCTGGACGAGTTCCAGTCCGACGACCCCGACTACCGACTGCTCGAGGTAAACAACCCGACGGTGACCGACGACTCGGAGTACACGCCGTACGAGGACGGCCACGTTCCGGGCGCGATCTTCTTTCACTGGGAGGAGGACCTGAGCGACCCGGTCACACGCGACATCCTCGACAAGGAGGCGTTCGAGAAACTGAACGCCGAGGCGGGAATCACCGAGGACTCGACGGTCGTCCTCTACGGTGGCGGTCGGGTTCCCAACTGGTTCGCGCTCTTTGCCTACTGGCAGTACAAGTATTACGGCCACGAGGACGTCCGCGTCATCGACGGCGGGAAGCCCTACTGGGTCGAAAACGACTACCCGCTGACGACCGACGAACCGGAGTTCACGGCCGGGGAGTACGACGCCCGCGGGCCGTTCGAGAGCATCCGTGCGTACAAAAGCGACGTCGAGCAGGCGATCGAGTCGGGCGTCCCGCTCGTCGACGTCCGCTCGCCGGAGGAGTTCACCGGTGAGGTCATCGCGCCCGAAGGACTGCAGGAAACCGCCCAACGTGGCGGCCACATCCCCGGGGCACAGAACGTGCCGACGACGTCGGTGCTGAACGACGACGACGGGACGTTCAAGGACCCCGAAGAACTCGAGGAACTGTACGAGGACGTCGGGATCGACGAGGACCAGTCGGTCGTCACGTACTGCCGCGTCGGTGAACGCTCCTCGATCGAGTGGTACGTGCTCCACGAACTGCTCGGGTTCGACGACGTCGAGAACTACGACGGCTCCTGGACCGAGTGGGGCAACCTCATCCGCGCGCCGATCGAGACCGGCGACGCGGAGTAATCGCGCCGGCCCGTCGCTCCGCGCGACGTCTCCGGTTGATACTGGTGAATTGCCAGAGCCCTTGACACCGGCCCGAATGGTGATGGAGCCAGATGATTGGTTGTCTCCAGAAAATTCTGTCACTCATCAGGATTCAGACACCATGGAGCGTTCCGACGAACCTCTTACAATATTATCTGAACTTCTCCAGCTTAACTCCCAACACCGACGATTAGTTCAGAATTTTAATCCAAACTAAGCCAATAATAGTATAAATATCCAAATGTGAATAATTTTATATGGGGAAGAATCCTCATGAAAGTAAAGATTGAAATGGTGACTTATGGTAATGTCTTTTGGATGCGAGACAAAATTAATCGAAGGAAGCTATTGACGATGGTGCCTGGATCGGTTGCTACTACTGGTATAGCAGGTATCGCTACTGCCTCAGACGACAGGTTTTGTGAACCAGACTGGGCTGACGATGGTGATGAAGATGAATTTAGTGACGAAGATACTGAGGACTCGGCATCGAAAGTAGTGGTAAGTCGTAATGAGACCGTTCGAATTAATTCAGAAATCCATATTAATAACGTTTTTATTGGTAGCGGCGATTTTTTCTTTGACATTGGAGTTGGTGGATATATTGAGTCAGCCCCTAATCCAGACAAACCTTCACCAGACTGTGATAGGCAAGCTATTAAAACGCATGGGCTCAGTTTAAATATTAGCGAAGCGTCCCTGTTCTCTACTGGACACTCTGACCAAATACTTGTTGCACCCGATGCAGCCGCTGGTGATTCTGAATCTGATGTCTCCGATCTTGGTTTTACGATATTATCTGGTGCAATAGGACTCGCAAATACCAAGGCAAGTGCAGCAGTGACTGCTGCAGAAGCCGTATCTACCGGGTTAGATGTCATTGGAGAGGAAGAGGAAGATGGAGATAATTATGTCGAATACTTATGGAATGATGATAATCCCT
Organism: Halobiforma lacisalsi AJ5; assembly: GCF_000226975.2. Taxonomy (NCBI): domain Archaea; kingdom Methanobacteriati; phylum Methanobacteriota; class Halobacteria; order Halobacteriales; family Natrialbaceae; genus Natronobacterium; species Natronobacterium lacisalsi. The sequence goes on from NZ_CP019285.1 coordinate 174,780, forward strand.
CACCATCAGACTTCAGTGCTATTTCACACTATGCTCGTGCAGTCGTGATATCTCATAGTGATACTGAGATCCCGTATGAGTTCACACTTGAGCTAAATCAGATAGGAATTACTAATAGATGCTCAGAGGGATTAGAAGATTGTTCCGATTTTTACCCCCGTTCAGCGGCGGAGTTAGACAAAGAGTATGAAATACATGGTTTTAATAAAGACGGAGATGTGAGGCCACAGTCCTACTCAAAAACAAAGTTGTCCGAAGCGGAAGTTAGAGAGAAAAACTTGCCAGAAGAATTACTAGATGAAGGACCACTATACAAAATAGACAGTGATCCCTTGGTAAAAGAAATCTGATCCAGCACCCATTGTCACACCCAATAGATCACTCAGTAAGCCTGTCTTTGGTGAGACCGTGCTCTTAATCGGTCTTGAGCACGTTGACGAGGTCAGCGAGCAGTCTCGGGAGTGGGACTACAATGGTGAGTAGCGACCGACCTGAGAATGAGATGCAGTGCTGTCAAGAGATTTAATGGGTATCAGCGTAGGGGTTCGTAGGTTCTTACAAGCAAAACAGCATACTGAGAAACCGTACGACGAGAAAATTATATAAACTAGAAGGGTCATCAGAAATGATTATTCGCCCTTGGAAGCGAAAGTTGATCAAGAGCGGGATCGATTGCTCTGTTGAATAGCGGCGCTCAAGTCTAGCCTCCATTTCAAGTAGACTGGTCATGACCACCTTCCGTTGATCCTCAGTTCGTTTTTACGGAAGTCGCCCTCAACGGCTGCGCTTCAACAAAGCGGTTGTATCGGTTTCTTTCCTTCCACGTTGTCGAAAACGTTTTGCAATTTTTCGATAGAGATTTCGTCGAAATGATCCACTACGTCTATTAATCTGAACAGAAAGTTCTAACGACTACTATAGATGAAAACGACGCATTCAGCCGCGAATATATCGTGCACGATGATGGTGAGTACGTTGATAGAGACGCTCACGTTAACACCTGCGAGAGCCATGGATCGCTGGCACGATTCTGGCTCTTGCCCCACCGTGGCGTCTCCAAGGACAAGCTTACGTCATACCTTAGAGCGTTCCAACTCCGCCGTCAAGTTTATCAAAACCAGGGAGAGGGGCACTGAAAACAGCCTCAAAACTGCGCTATGACTCGCCAATAATCTTCACAAGAACGAACAAAGAATATTTGATTACATAGAACTAGCTGTTGATATGGATCGGCGCGAGTTCATCGGTTGTGCTGCAAGTGCTGGGATCAGTTCAACGGCAGGGTGTTTGTTTACTGACGCCGAAGAGTATGCGACGGTACAGGGCGTGGTTATTCTTAACACCCTTACCAGTCCTGTAACGGTGGAATTCAGTATCGAGAGCGAAAACACTGGAGACATATTGCATATAGGGGAGCATGAAATCCCCCCAGAGACGGACTGGCGTCCCGATTGTGTCTGGCCAGATGAACCAATTACGCTGGTCGTAGATCACAGTAGTGGCAACGGACAGAATAGTTTCACCTCGTCAGATGAAGACGGTTGTGTGCGTGTATTATTTCAAGTCGAGGGACATCGACCTTTACTATTCGTTCAGAACTCTCCCGAGTGTACTATCGACTCGCCACGGTGCCATACGGGTACCGAGGAATAGTACAAGGCACGAGAGGTAACTTCTGATTATTAGTCTATCAACTGTTGGTGGCATACTTTGCCTACGTGGCCTGTCCTGACCAGTAACTACCCTCACAAATCGAGACAAATCGCGTGCGACATTCGCGCCCTGTACTCAGCACGCCGCGGAGAACATCTCTGGGACCTGGTAGAGTCACTAGCTATCAAAATCCAAACTCGAGTGAACAGCCGTTCAGCCAGTTCTATGAATACCGAAAACTCCCTCAACAACTGTTATGTTCTTCTGATAACCTGGTCCGCACATGGAGACGTATCTCCCTCGAGTACGCACACGACGACGAGTTACCGTCGGGACACACCGACGAGGTTCGAACGCCGAACGCGCTGGTCGAACGCTTCCTGAAAGCGTACACGGAACCCGGGGACAAGGTAATCGACGTCTTCGCGGGGTACGGGACGACGCTCAAAGTGGCCGACCGACTCGATCGCGTCCCGTACGGCCTCGAGTTCGAATTCGACCGTGCCGCCCACGTTCGTGAGGAGATCTCGACCCCGGACCACGTCCGGCAGGGGGACGTACTCGAGTTGGACCCGTCGTGGTTCCCGGCCTGTGACTGTTGTTTCACGTCTCCACCGTTCATGGAGCGGACGGACGATCGGAACCCGTTCCGGAACTACTCGGGCGAGAGCACCTACGAGGACTACCTCGACGACGTCGAAACCGCGTTCGCGCGCCTCGATTCGGTGCTGGCACCCGGCGGACACGTCGTCGTCGACGTCGCGAACATGAAATACGAGGGACGAGTGACGCCGCTGGCCTGGGACGTCGCGGAACGGCTCTCGAACGTCTTCCGCTTCGACGGCGAGACCGTCGTCACGTGGGAGGGCGACGGGAGTCCCGACGAAAGGGAAGGGCGCTTTGGGTACGGCTACGACCACTCGTACTGTCTCGTGTTCACGAAGGATTCGGACTGACAGGGCGGACGCGTCGGTTTGATTTTGAACCTCAGTGATACTCCGAGCGCGGATCCAGCACCTCGACCGGGTGGACCGCCTCGCGCGCGAGGAGGTCCTCGAGTTGGTCCTCGCAGGAGGTCCCGCTCGCCACGACGAGCCGATCGTTCGTCTCGGGCGTCGTGAACTGGTCAGCCAGTCGGTCGCCGACGTCCATGCTCAGTTCGTAGTACTGCTCCTTGTAGCCGAACGAACCCGCCATCCCGCAACACTCCACGTCGCTCTCGAGGACGTCGTACTCGAGGTCTTCGAGGACGGCCCGGGTGTACCGATCCAGTCCCAGCGTCCGCTGCTGGCAGTGGGAGTGGTAGGCGATCTCCGGGGCCCGCTCGCCGCCGCCGTCCCGCAGTCGGTCGGCGTCGGCACCGTTCTCGAGCAGGCCGTAGACGTACTCGAGGACCTCGTAGCTGCCGTCCCGCAGGCGCTCGTAGGACGCCTCGGGGAGGAACTTCTCGTACTCGCTGCGGAACATCGCGAGGTCGCTGGGCTCGATCACGACGACGTCGCGGTCGGCGTCGAGATGTTCGGCGAGGGTGGCGTAGACGCGGCTGGCCTTCTCGTCGGCCGTGCCGATCATCCCCTGGGAGAGCGGCGCGCGACCGCTGCCGGGCGCCGACGGGATCCGGACGTGAACGTCGAGCGCCTCGAGGACGCGGACGGCGGCCTTCCCGCGGTCGACGTCGATGTAGTTGGTGTAGACGTCGGGGTAGAGGACGACCTCGCGGTCGGCGTCGGCGGCGGAGACGCGGGGGCCGCGGTCCGCGAACCAGTCGACGAGCGTCGTCCGTTCGAACTCGGGGAGCGGCCGACGAGAATCGACCCCGACCGTCTTCTCCATTAGCGTGCGCACGGGGCCGAGTTTCGTCGTCCAGTTCGAGACGGGAGCCGTCGCGGACCCGAGTTTCGCCAGCGTCTCGTAGTTGCCGAACAGCCGCTTCTGGAGGTCGACGCCGCCGGGTTCCTCGTCGGGCGTAAGCCCCTCGACGAGGAAGTCGAACTGGCCCGGTTCCTCGCGGTTGATCCGGTCGCGGACGACGGTGTTGATCCACGGGATGTCGATCTTTACCGGACAGGCCTCGACGCAGCGCGAGCAGCCGGTACAGAGGTCGTTGAACTCCGCCGCGGCGTCCTGGCCGTGGACCCCGGCCTCCCAGCCGGTTGCGATCCCGCCCGAATAGGTCTCGCCGCCGAACGCGTGGCCGCCCACGGACTGGAAGTTCGCGCAGGTGTTGGCACAGGCCGAACACCGGATGCAGTACAGCGTCTCGCGGAGGTGGTCGTCCTCGCGCATCGCCATGCGGCCGTTGTCGATCAACACGAGGTGGAACTCGCGGTCGTCGTCGCGTTCGGCGAACTCGAGGTCGGGGTCGTCGAAGTCGACGACGGGCGAGTCCACCGGCGGCGTCAGCAGGGAGACGTAGGAGGTGATGTCCTGGCCCGTCCCGGAGCGGCCGATCAGTTCGATGAAGGGCGCGAGGTCCTCGACCGACGGAACGACCTTCTCGACGCCCGCGACGGCGACGTGGGTGTCGGGGACGACGGCCGTCTTCCGGGCGTTGCCCTCGCTCGTGACCAGCATGATCGAGCCCGAGTCTGCCGTGATGAAATTCGCACCCGTCATCCCGACGTCCGCGTCGGCGATCAGTTCGCCCAGCCGCTCGCGGGCGAACATCGTCAGCTCCTCGGCCGTCTCGAGGGGCTCGTCGGGGTCGAACTGCTCGTTGAACAGCTCGGCGATCTCGGCTTCGGACTTGTGGATCGCCGGCGCGACGATGTGGGAGGGAGCCTCGTCGGCCACCTGCAGTACCCACTCGCCGAGGTCGGTCTCGACCACGTCGACGCCGTCGGCCTCGAGGGCCTCGTTGACCTCCAGTTCCTCGCTGGTCATCGACTTCGACTTGACGACGCGGTCGGCGTCGTTCTCGCCGGCGACCTCGCGGATGTACCGGTTGGCGTCGGCGGCGTCGTCGGCGAGGTAGAGCGTGCCGCCGTTTTCCTCGACAGCCTCGCGCAACTGTTCGATCAGTTCCGGCAGACGCTCGATCGCGTCCTCCTTGATCTCGCGGGCCCGCTCCTTCAGCCCTTCGTACTCCTCGAGGTCGGCGACCGACTCGTATCGGCCCTCGTTGAAGCCGAGGGTGTTCTCCTCGACGGCCTCACCCTCGGTCTCGAGGAGGTGTCGGATCCGTTCGGCCTTCCGTTCGCGGGTGTCGGTGCTCATGGTTCACCCCCGTCGGCGTCCTCCGCGTCCGTAATCAACACCACCCGAACCTCCTTCGGCCCGTGTGCACCCTTCACGAGCGCCCCCATGTCGGCGGTCGCGCTCGGCCCCGTCGCGATCACGGCGCTGCCGCCGTCGCGTAGTTCGGGCCCGAGCCGTTCGATCGCCGTCGGCATATCGGCGACGAGGTCCCGTTCCCGGAGGACCGCCACGTGCCGTTCCGGAAAGAGGCTCACCGGTTCACTCCCCCCGGGCGTCGACGGGAGCACCACGCTCCCGTAGTCGGCGACCCCCAGCGAGGCCGCGGTGACGCCCGTCTGCGCGGCTTCGAGGGCCCCGGGCGTCGGTTCGTCGTCGACCCACGCCGGGAGCGACACCCCCTCGAACGGGAGCGGCGTCCCCACGACGGGGTCGCGGGCGACGCCTTTGAGAGTCTCGTCGAACGTGGCCGGCGTCGTGCGGCTCACCGGCACCTCGAGGTCCTCGAGAGCGGTCTCGAACCGCTCGACGGTAGTGGTCATACGTTGATGCTACGCGCGCGCCCATTTCACTGTTCTGTTAGTTCACCCTTCCCGGAGGCGCGGACATCCACCAGCGATTGCGTCATCGAGTTTCCACTTGGCGTTCGTCGGAATCTAGGCGCGCGCGAGGTCGACGACCCGCCCGAACGCCCGTTCACTCGAATGAAGTGGCCTCTCCACACGACTGTATCCACTGTGCAGTCGTGTGTACTGGCAAAACGTAACGGTCGATCACGAGTGTTCTGGAACTCCCTCCCATACCATGCTACCATCTACCACCGGACACTGATTATGAAACCGCAGCACTTGACCGTGACAGACGACTGAACAGGTCGAGGACGATTCCGAACCCAGGGTTATACGTCAGTTATTCACACGCCACGAGACCCGAGAGGACGAATATCGGCGATTCACCGATCGAAAGTCGCCCGATAGACGACATACGACGGGGATTTCCTTCGACAGTCCGCTGAACCGTCGAAATTTATATATAGGGGATCGGTGGTGTCCCAACCATGCCAGACGGAATCCACCGTGGCATAAACAGTACGGACGGGAGACCGGCTCCGGAGAGCAACCTCGCGCTCGAGCACGGGGGTGGGTCGTAATGGTCAGCACGGGAGAGATCCTGCTGGCCGCGGTCCCGCTGGTGCTCGCCGGCGTATTGCTCGTCGGCTTCCTGTGGCCCGCGACGCGGGCGATGCCCCTCGCCTGGATCGCCGCCGTCCTGATCGGGTTGTTCGTGTGGGGGATGCCGCTCGAGTACGTGATGGCGGCCTCGATCGCCGGCGCGATGACGGCGATCCAGATCCTCTGGATCGTCTTCGGCGCGTTGCTCCTCCTGTACACGCTGATGCAGGCGGGGGCGTTCGATCGGATCAACGAAGGGTTCGCGACGATCAGCGGGGATCGCCGCGTGCAGATCGTCCTGCTCGGCTTCTTCCTTGCGGCGTTCATCGAGGGCGCTGCTGGCTTCGGGACGCCGGCAGCGGTCGTCGCGCCGTTGCTGCTGGCGCTTGGCTTCCCCGCGCTCGCGGCGGTGATCGCGGCCCTGATCGGTCACGTCCTCGCCGTCACCTACGGTGCGGTGGGAACGCCGATCATCGTCGGCATCGAGAACCCGCTCGCGTCGACGGCGGCGACCGAGAGCGCGATCACGGACGCCGGCTTCACCATCCAGGCGTACTCGGTCGAAGTCGCGGTCTGGGCGGCGACCTATCACGCGCTCGTGGGCTTCGTCATGCCCCTGTTCGCCGTCGCGATGGTCGTCTACTTCTTCGGTGACACCGAGGAGCGGAGCCTCGAGCCGGCCTGGGAGGTCGCGCCGCTGTGTCTGTTCTCGGGGATCGCGTTCGTCGTCCCCTACTGGGCGTCGGCACAGATCAGCGCGGAGTTCCCGTCGCTTCTCGGCGCGATGGTCGGCGGCGCGGTCGTCGTCGGCGCGCTCAAGGCGGGCTACTTCGTCCCCGACGAGGAGTGGGATTTCCCGGAGCGCGAGACGTGGCCCGATCACTGGGTCGGCACGATCGAACCCGGCCAGTCCAGCGGCTCCGCCGTCCCCGACGGCATCGACGACGGTGCTACGGTCGCCGACGGCGGCAACCAGCGGATGTCGCTGCTCCGTGCGTGGACGCCGTACATCCTGCTGGTCGCGCTGCTCGTGATCACGCGCGTCATCGACCCGCTGCCCGAACTCCTCCAGGAGAACGTACTCGAGGTCGCCGGCTACCCGATCCTGTTCAACACGCAGTGGCCGGAGATCCTCGGGACGGGAATCAGCGAAAGCATTTCCTGGGTGTACGTGCCCGGGTTCTGGCTCGTCCTCTGTGCGCTGATCGCGATCCCGCTGTACGGCATGCGTGGAGCGCAGGTGAAGGCTGCCTGGGCCGAGACGGGACAGAAGCTCGTCTCGCCGCTGATCGCGCTGGTGTTCGTTATCGCAATGGTCCAGATCATGCTGCAGTCGGGCGCCCACGCCGAGAGCGCCGAGAGCATGATCTTCGTCCTCGCGCAGGCGACCGCCGACGCCGTCGGCCCTGCCTACCCGTTCATCTCCGCGCTCATCGGCGCGCTCGGGGCGGCGATGGCCGGCTCGAACACCGTGTCGAACATCACGTTCGGCGGCTTCCAGTTCGAGGCCGCGAGCGAACTCGGCCTGCCGACCCAGCTCATCGTCGGCGCACAGGCCGTCGGCGGCGCGATCGGCAACCTCGTGGCGATCCACAACGTCGTCGCCGCGCTGGCGACCGTCGGCCTCGTCGGCGAGGAGGGCCGCGTGATGCGCCTCAACCTGATCCCGCTCGTCTACTACGCGCTCGGGGTCGGGATCCTCACGGCACTGTTCAGCTACGTCCTCTTCCCGGGACTGTTCTGAACCGGCGTCCCTCGTTTTCGAGTCGGCCGGCTCAGCCCAGTGTCGGGGTAAACCGGTCGTCCCCGAGGAAGCTCCAGATGTGGCCCCGCTCCTCCGGTGAGTCGACCGCCGGTAGCTCCTTCAGGGCGGGCTGGATCGCGTTCCACCAGCCCTCGGGCGTCTCGAAGTCGGCGGGGTGCTCCGGGTAGACGTGCTCGACGAAGTCCGACTTCGTCGCGCTCGGATGGTCGACGATGTACTCGTAGGCCGCCCGGAGCGCCTCACGGCGCGCCTCGAGCGTTTCCCCCGATCCCGGCAGGTCCGCGCCCCGGATCGCCTCCTCGATCGCGGCAGGCGATTCGTCCCCGGAGTCCGCCCGTGGAGTCGCCGCGTCGCCGGCCCGTTCCGGCGGCGTCTCGATCGGCACCCACCAGACCCGGCCGCGGGCGCCGACCTTGCGCGTCTCGAGTTCCCCGCGCTCGACGAGGTCGTTCAGCTTGTTGTGCGCCGTCCGACGGGAACACCCGAGCGCGTCCATGACGTCGGCTGCGGTCAGCGGCCGACCGTAGTCGTCCCGTTCCTCGAACGCCTCGAGGGCGGCCTCCGGCGGGATTCGGTCGGCGTACTGGCCGTGTTCGTTTCGCTCTCGGTCGGCGCTCATGTGCGCTACCAGTACAGTCGAGTGTAAATGTCTTTGGCCGCTTACCCCGTGACGGCCCCGGATTCCCCGGCCGGTCGATCGCCGGCACGGAGCTGGAATCGTAACGCGGAGCCGGGACTCCGAACCCTCCACGTTAGCAACGCGGTGAATCTTCCGACAACTATAATTAGTACATGTACACAGGTACCTTACAACATGATTTCGCGGGCGCGACGACGGGAGGACTCTCGGGGAACCGGCCGAGGATTCGTCACGACGGGCTGACGAGTATGGTCTCGGGAACAGAGGTGCTGTTCGCCGCGGTGCCGCTGATCGTGGTCGGGGTACTCCTCGTCGGGTTGCTCTGGCCGGCGACGCGGGCGATGCCCATCGCCTGGCTCTCGGCGGTTGTCGTCGCGGCCGCGGTCTGGGGAATGCCGCCGTCGTGGCTCGCCGCGGCGACCGTCGAAGGGATCATCACCGCGATCCAGATCCTCTGGATCGTCTTCGGCGCGCTCGTCCTGCTGTACACGATGATGATCGCGGGGGCGTTCGACGCGCTCAACCGGAGCTTCGCGACCGTCAGCGAGGACCGCCGCGTCCAGATCGTGCTGGTGGCGTTCTTCCTCGCGACGTTCCTCGAGGGGGTCGCCGGCTTCGGGACGCCGGCGGCGGTCGTCGCGCCGCTGCTGCTTGGACTCGGCTTCCCCGCGCTCGCGGCCGTCGTCGCGGCCCTGATCGGGCACATCATCGCCGTCACCTACGGCGCGGTCGGGACGCCGATCATCGTCGGGATCCGTGAGCCGATAGACAGCGTCTTCCTCATCCGCACGACGCTCGAGGCCGAGGGCGTAACCCCGGCCGAGTTCGCGGTCAACGTCGCGGCGTGGGCGGCGACCTACCACCTGCTGGTCGGCGTGTTGATGCCGTTCATCGCGGTCGCGATGGTCGTCTACTTCTTCGGCGAGCGCCGCTCGATCAGACCCGCGCTCGAGGTGGCACCGCTGTGTTTGTTCGCGGGCGTGGCGTTCGGCCTCCCCTACTGGTTCGCGGCGTGGTACGTCACGCCGGAGTTTCCCAGCCTGATCGGCTCGATGGTCGGTGCGACGGTCGTCGTCGGGACGCTCCGGGCGGGCTACCTCCTGCCGGACGAGGAGTGGACGTTCCCCGACCAGTCGGAGTGGCCCGACCACTGGCTGGGCGAGATCCAGCCCGGCGACCGGGGGTCGGTACTCCCGAGCGAGCCGCGGACCACCCTCTATCGCGCGTGGACGCCGTACCTGCTATTGCTCGTCCTGCTCGTCGCCACCCGGCTGATAGAGCCGCTGTCCGCGCTGTTGCAGGGGGAGACGGTGATGGCGTTCGGGCGGGAACTGTCGCTGACGCTCGCGACGATCAGCACCGGGATCGGCAGGTTCACGGTCGGCCTGCTCTCGCTCCAGTGGGTCGACATCTTCGGGACGACCCTCGAGAACGACATCGACCTCGGCTACGTCCCCGGGATGTGGCTGCTGGTCAGTGCGGTCGCGGCCGGCGTGCTGTTCGACATCGACCGTTCGGAGGCGGCGACCGCCGTCCTCGAGGCAGCCCGGAAGCTCGTGACGCCGCTGATCGCGCTCGTGTTCGTCCTCGCGATGGCGCACGTGATGCTCCAGTCGGCGGCCCACCCCGGCGCGCCCGACCAGAGCATGATCGTCGTCCTCGCGGTGGCAACCGCGAACGTCTTCGGGCCCGCGTACCCGTTCGTCGCGGCGCTGATCGGTGCGTTCGGGGCCGCGCTCGTCGGCTCGAACACCGTCTCGAACATCACGTTCGGTCCGCTCCAGTTCGTCGCCGCCGAGAACCTCGCGATCTCGCGGGAACTCACCGTCGGCGCCCAGGCCGTCGGCGGTGCGATCGGCAACCTCGTGGCGATCCACAACGTCGTCGCCGCGCTGGCGACCGTCGGCCTCGGCGGTGAAGAGGGGCGCGTGATCCGCCTGAACCTGATTCCCCTGGTGTACTACACCGTTTTCGTCGGCTTCTGGACCGTGGTGTTCGTCTACGTCCTCTTCCCCGACGTCTTCTGAAGGGGCCGCCGGCGGAGCGTTCGCGTTCGGCAACGCCTCTCCCGACCTGCTCACCACGTAGGGTGACGGGACCCCACGAATGCCCAGATATATCCCGAACGTCCATTATATAATGGATAATCGTCCAGTCCTCGAGAATTCCGGTAAATATACATGGTGGTCGTCGGGAGTCTCGAACGATGAGGATTACTCACACGCAGTTACGTGACGAACGGGTGAGGGAGCGGGCTGCTGTGGCGAGGGTCGTGCGACGATGACCGACCTTATCGCAGTCGGGGCCGCGTTCGCCCCGCTCGTCGTCGTCGCCGTCCTGCTCGTCGCCTTTCTCTGGCCGGCCGAGCGGTCGATGCCGGTGGCGTGGCTCGTCGCCGCGATCGTCGGCGTCGCCGTCTGGGAGATGCCGGCGTCGTGGGTTGCCGCGGCGACTGTCAGGGGCGGACTCGCGGCGCTCGAGATCCTCTGGATCGTTTTCGGGGCGCTCGTGTTGCTCTATACCCTGATGCGGTCCGGCGCGGTCGACCGGATCAACGAGGGGTTCGCCTCGATCAGCGAGGACCGACGCGTCCAGGTCGTCCTGCTCGGGTTCTTCCTCGCGACGTTCATCGAGGGGGTCGCCGGTTTCGGGACCCCCGCGGCGGTCGTCGCACCGCTGTTGCTCGCGCTCGGATTCCCGGCGCTCGCGGCCGTTGTCGCGGCGCTGATCGGCCACGCCGTTGCGACCGTCTTCGGCGCGGTCGGCACGCCGATCATCGTCGGCTACGAACAGCCACTCGAGAGCGTCGAGCCGACGATCGCGGCCGAAGGCCTGTCGGTCGGGACGTACTCCGCGTCCGCAGGCGCCTGGGCCGCGGTGTTCAACGGCGTCCTCGGTGTCCTGATGCCGCTTTTCGCCGTCGGCATGGTCGTCTACTTCTTCGGCGATCGAACCGAGCGATCGCTCGCCCCGATCCAGGGCGTCGTCCCGCTGTGTCTGTTCTCCGGCGTCGCGTTCGCCGTTCCGTACGCGCTGACCGCGTGGTTCATCGGCCCCGAACTCCCCTCGCTGATCGCCGCGATGGTCGGCGGAGCGGTCGTCGTCACCGCGCTCAGGGCCGGCTACCTCGAGCCCGACGACACCTGGGAGTTCCCGCCCCGCGAGGAGTGGCCCGACCACTGGGTCGGCAGCATCGAACCGGGGCAGAACGAGACGGACGCCTCGAGCGACGCGGGACAGTCGAACTCGATGTCGCTGCTTCGCGCCTGGTCGCCGTACCTGCTCCTCGTCGTCCTGCTCATCGGTACCCGCGTGATCGAGCCCGTCGCGGCGGCCCTGCAGGGCGACGCCGTCGCGTCGGTCGAGACCGGCGTCGGGACGCTGGGAATCGGCCCGAGCCTCGAGTGGGCGGCGATCTTCGGAACCGAACTCGGCGGCTCGATCGGCTGGGCGTACGTTCCCGGCACCTGGCTCGTCGTGAGCGCGCTGCTGGCGATCCCCCTGTTCGGGATGGACCGCGAGCAGGTGGCTGGCGCGTGGCGCGAAGCCGGCGGCAAGATCGTCTCGCCGCTGATCGCGCTCGTGTTCGTCATCGCGATGGTCGAGATCATGCTCACCGACGCCCACCTCGAGGCCGCAGGCGTCACAGCGGCGGCCGCGCCCGATGGCAACATGATCTTTGTCCTCGCGGACGCGACTGCGGGGGTGCTCGGCTCGGCGTACCCGATGATCGCACCTGCGGTCGGCGCACTCGGCGCGTTCATCGCGGGCTCGATCACGGTCAGCAACATCACGTTCAGCGCGTTCCAGTTCGAGGTCGCCCAGAACCTGGGGCTGCCGACCCAGTTGCTGGTCGGCGCCCAGTCGATCGGCGGTGCGATCGGGAACGTCATCGCGATCCACAACGTGATCGCCGCGCTGGCGACCGTCGGCCTCGTCGGGAAGACCGGCCGCGTCGTCCGGCTCAACCTGATCCCGGTCGCGTACTACCTGATCGTGGGCGGGCTCCTGACGACGCTTTTCGTCTACGTCCTGTTCCCGGCGGTGGTCTGACGAACACTGGCCGCCACCGATACGTTCACCCCTGCTTCGACCAACCACACAGTATCCGACTGATATGACGATCACACCACCGACCCGAGATCCGGCAGAGGACCCGAACGCGAACTACGACTACCAAAGCGACAACGTCGAGCGACCGGACCTGCTCGCGGACCTCGAGCGGCGCGTCACCGGCGACGTCCGCTTCGATTCCTACTCGCGACAGCTGTACGCGACCGATGCGAGCATCTACGAGGTGACGCCGATCGGCGTCGTCTTCCCGCAGTCGACCGCGGACGTCGCCCGCGTCGTCGAGTACTGCGCCGACCGGGAGATTCCCGTCCTCCCGCGGGGCGGCGGGACGAGCCTCGCGGGCCAGACGGTCAACGAGGCCGTCGTCCTCGATTTCACGACGTACATGGACGACGTCGTCGAGATCGATCCGGACGAGCGCCTGGCGACCGCCCAGACGGGGGTCTACCTCGAGTCGCTCAACGAGGAACTCGCGCCCCACGACCTGAAGTTCGCGCCCGACCCCGCCTGGGGTGACAAGAGCGCGCTGGGCGGCGCGATCGGCAACAACTCGACGGGTGCACACTCCCTGCAGTACGGGAAGACCGACGCCTACGTCGAGGAGGTCGAGGTCGTCCTCGCGGACGGTACCGTCACTACCTTCGGCGAGGTCGACGTCGACGACCTGCCCGACCTGGCCGAAGGCGACGACCTCGAATCGGCGATCTACGCCGAGGTCGCGCGGATCCTCGAGGAGAGAGGTGACCTGGTCGAGGACGTCTACCCCGACCTCAAGCGCAACGTCTCCGGCTACAACTTAGACTGGCTCGTCGAGGACGCCCGCGGGGCCGAACGCGGCGTCGGCGAACCCGACGCCGAGGGCGGCACGGTCAACCTCGCGAAACTGCTCTGTGGCAGCGAGGGCACGCTGGCGATCGTCACCGAGGCGACGGTCTCGCTCGAGCCCGTCCCCGAGGAGAAGAGCATGGCCCTGCTGGCCTACGACAGCGTGCTCGACGCGATGGACGACGTCGAGCCCATCGTCGAACACGACCCTGCAGCCCTCGAGGTGATCGACGACGTGTTGATCGACCTCGCCCGCGAGACGCCGGAGTTCGAGCCGGTCACCGAGATGCTTCCCGACGGCACCGCCGCCGTCCTCGTCGTCGAGTTCTACGCCGACGACGTCGCCGACGGCAAGCGGAAGGTCGCGAACCTGCTGGCCGACCGCTGTCCGGACGTCGAGCCGGAGGGGGAGGCCGACGACGAGGACGACGACGCCCGGACGATCACCGACGCCGACGTCCTGGCGTTCGACGCCCTCGAGGCCTACGATCCCGACAGCCGCGCGAAGATCTGGAAGCTGCGCAAGTCCGGCCTCCCGATCCTGCTTTCGCGGACGACCGACGAGAAACACATCGCGTTCCTCGAGGACACGGGCATCCCGCCGGCGAACCTCCGGGAGTTCGTCGCGGACTTCCAGGAAGTGCTCGAGGACCACGAGACCTACGCCAGCTTCTACGCCCACGCGGGGCCGGGCGTGCTCCACATCCGCCCGCTCGTGAACACGAAGACGGAGGCGGGCCTCGAGGCGATGGAGTCGATCGCCGACGACGTGACCGACCTCGTCGTCCAATACGACGGCTCCGTCTCCGGCGAGCACGGCGACGGCCGCGCCCGCACCCAGTGGAACCGGAAGCTGTACGGCGACGAGATGTGGGAGACGTTCCAGGAGTTCAAGTCGGCGTTCGACCCCGACTGGATCCTCAACCCCGGCCAGGTCGTCTTCCGCGAGGAGAACCCGACCGACATGACGGAGAACCACCGGTTCGGTCCCGACTACGAGTTCGACGCCGGCTTCGAGTCGAACCTCGAGTGGCACAACGACAACGGGTTCCAGGGGATGGCCGAACTCTGTCACGGCTGTGGCGGCTGCCGGGGCGAGCAGTCGACGACGGGCGGCGTGATGTGTCCGACCTTCCGCGCGGAGGACGAGGAGATCCTCTCGACGCGAGGGCGGGCCAACGCCCTGCGCCAGGCCATGAGCGGCGACTTGGATCCCGAGGAACAGTTCAGCGACGAGTTCGTCGAGGAAGTGCTCGACCTCTGTATCGGCTGCAAGGGCTGTAAACACGACTGCCCGAGCGGGGTCGACATGGCCAAGATGAAGGCCGAACTCACCTACGAACACCACAAGCGAAACGGGACCTCGCTGCGGGACCGCATGTTCGCCAACTTCGAGACGCTGGCGAAACTCGGGTCCGCGACCGCGCCGCTCTCGAACTGGGCCACATCGATCCCCGGAAGCGGCCTCGTCGCCGAGAAACTGCTCGGCATCTCGCGGGAACGGGACCTGCCGACGTTCCGGCGCGACACCTTCGCGAAGCGCGTCGCGGACCACAGCCCGGCCGTGCCCGCCGGGGAGGCCGAGCGCCGGGTCGTCCTCGTCCCCGACGTCTACACCAACCACGAGTACCCCGAGGCCGGTGAGGCGGCCCTCGAGGTGCTCGAGGCCGCAGGGATCCACGTTCAGATCGCCGACCCCCGCGACGTGGGTCGGCCCGCGTACTCGAAGGGGATGCTCGACAAGGCCGCCGAGAACGCGGAGGACACGGTCCACGACCTGCTGCCGTACGTCGAGGACGGCTACGACGTCGTCCTGCTCGAGCCCTCCGACGCGGTCATGGTCCAGTCGGACTACCTCGACCTGTTCGACCACGACGAGGTCCGGACGGTCGCCGAACACACCTACGGCGTCTGCGAGTACCTCGACACGTTCCGCCTGGACGAGCGTCTCGCGTTCGACGCGCCGGCGGACCACCTCGCCTACCACGGCCACTGCCACCAGAAAGCTCACGCGAAGGATCACCACGCGGTCGGCGTCCTCCGCCGGGCCGGCTACGCCGTCGATCCGCTCGATTCGACGTGCTGTGGCATGGCCGGCTCCTTCGGCTACGAGGCCGAACACTACTCGATGAGCAAGGCGATCGGCGAGGTGCTGTACGACCAGGTCGACGACAGCGAGGGCGACCGCGTGGTCGCCCCCGGCGCGTCCTGTCGCACCCAACTCGAGGATCGACCGGGCGCGATCGAGGAGCCGCCGACCCCGATCGAGGTCGTCGCCGAGGCGCTGGCTGAGTCACGGTAGCGATCCGAAAACACCGGAAACCGCTTTCGTTCGTCTCCCGTTCTCAGTTCCGGTTCGAGGGGACCCAGGTCCCGCTGTCGAAGTCGACCGCGTCGTTCCACTTCGCGACCAGCGTCGTCACCGCGAGGTCGCCGCTGATGTTCGTCATCGTCCGCAGGCGGTCGAGGATCGGATCGACGCCGGCGACGAAGCCGACGATCTCGAGCGGAAGCCCGAGCTGTGTCAGCACGAGCGTCAGCATGATCAGCCCCGTGCCGGGGACGCCGGCCGCGCCGATGGACGCGAGTACGGCGACCGCGACCACCGTCACCTGTTCCCCGATAGTGAGCGAGACGCCGACCAGGTTCGCAGCGAAGATAGCCACGACACCCTGGTAGAGCGCCGTTCCGTCCATGTTGATCGTCGCGCCCAGCGGGAGCGAGAAGCTGTAGACGCTCTCGTCGATATGGAGGTTGTCGTCGGCGTTTGCCATCGTCACCGGCAAGGTTCCGCTCGAGGAGCGAATCGAGAGGGCGGTGATGAGCGCGTCCTTTCCGCCGACGAGCAGCCCGCGCGGGGATTGCCCGACGAACAGTCCGACGATCCCCACGAGGTGGACGAGGGCGATGTGAGCAAGCGAGGCGACGAGCAGCGTCAGGATCAACAGCGCGAAGGGGATGATCGCGTCGGTCCCGGCCTGCCCGAAGACCGTCGCCATCAGCGCGAAGACGCCGATAACCCCGTACTCCATGACGCCCCAGACGACCTTGAACATCGCCTCGGAACCGGCTTCGACGATATCGAAGATCGTTTCGACGCCGTTTTTGACGTCCTCGCTGTCCACGGTTTCCTGAACGAGCGCGAGCGCGAGTCCGAAGACGATCACGAAGAAGATCGTCGGGAGGACGTCGCCCTCGGCCATCGCGCCGAACGGGTTCTCGGGGACGATCCCGAGCAGGACCTCCTGGACGGACGGCGCCTCGGCGGAGTTTGCCTCGGCCTCCTGCCAGCCCTCGAGTCCCTCGCCGGGGTTGATCAGGTTCGACACGGCGAGGCCGATAAAGACGGCCAGCGCCGAGGTGATCGCGTACAGGCCGACCACCTGTCCACCGATCTTCCCGAGGTTACTCGGTGAGAGCCGTCTCGCGCCCATCAACAGCGTGAACACGATGATCGGGATAATGAGCATACTCAACAGATCGACGAAGAGGTCGCCGAGTGGCTCGAGCGCCGTCGCGGGTTCGCCGACGAGCAACCCGAAGAGCGAACCGAGCACGAAGGCGACACCGATCCGATAGACGATCGGTACGGAGCGATAGCGCGACCAGTAGGTCGCCATGATACCTAACGGCATACCTCGAGCAATCAACGGTCGTTTGATAAGCGTTACTATTAGTCAGTATTATCATGAATTACGACATCTGTTCTCGAAGAATCAATGACACGAATTGGATCACCACCGATCGAGGTATGTGTGATATACTACAGTTATGGGAAAATAACCCGTCGAATCCGGGGAAGTACCGTAGGTTCCGTTCGTGATCACGGCCGGTCGGGGGCCCCCGCGAGCGCCGGGGCGACGACGGGACGACCGGATCCGCGATCGGCAACGGTGAGACGGTCTGCTGTACCGATTTCCCGGCCCGACCGCAGGCCAGTTCGCGACCGGGCCGGCGATGGCTTCCAGTCGTCAGTATCAGTCCCCGCCGGGAACGGATTCGCCGATCTCGAGGCCGCGGGTCGGGTCCACCCACGATCCGCTATCGAAGTCGATCGCGTCGTTCCAGTGCGCGACGACCGTCGTCACGGCGAGGTCGCCGGTCACGTTCGTCATCGTCCGCAGGCGGTCGAGGATCGGGTCGACACCGGCCACGAAGCCGACCACCTCGAGCGGGAGCCCGAGTTGTGTCAGCACGAGCGTCAGCATGATCAGGCCCGTCCCCGGGACGCCGCCGGCCCCGATGCTCGCGAGCACGGCGATGAGGACGACCGTCACCTGCTCGACGAGCGTCAACTGGACGCCGACGAGGTTTGCGGCGAAGACCGCCACGACTCCCTGGTACATCGCCGTCCCGTCCATGTTGATCGTCGCCCCCAGCGGCAGCGAGAAGCCGTAGACCCCCTCGTTGATCCGCAGGTTGTCGTCGGCGTTTGCCATCGTCACGGGCAGGGTCCCGCTCGAGGAGCGGATCGAGAGGGCCGTCACGATCGCGTCCTTCGAGCCGACGAGGAAGGCTACCGGGGACTGGCGGGTCAGCCCGATGATGAGCCCGCCGAGGTAGACGACCCCGATGTGGACCAGGATCGCGCCGAGCAGGGTCCCGATCAACAGCGCGAAGGGGACGAGCGCGTCGATACCGGCCTGGCCGAAGACGGCGGCCATCAGGGCGAAGACGCCGATGACACCGTACTCCATGATCCCCCAGACGATCTTGAACAGCGCCTCGGTCCCAGCCTCGACGATGTCGAAGATCGACTCGACGCCCGACCGGATCGTCTCGTCCTCGGTTTCCTCCTCGAGCAACAACAGTGCCAGTCCGAAGACGATCACGAAGAAGATCGTCGCGAGGACGTCACCCTCGGCCATCGCGCCGATCGGGTTCTCCGGGACGATGCCGACGATGACCTCGAGAAAGTCCGGCGTGTCCGCCGGTTCGAACTCGACGTCCTCGGTAAGGGTCAGCCCGGTCCCCGGATTCACCAGGTTCGCCGCCGCGAGCCCGATGACGACCGCGATCGCCGACATGACCGCATACAGGCCGATCACCTGCCCGCCGACGCGCCCGAGCGTCGACGGCGAAATCCGCCTGATCCCCATCAGCAGGGTGAAGATGACGATCGGAACGACGATCATGGAGAGCAGCCGGACGAAGATGTCGCCCAGCGGCTCGAGTACGGTAACCGGTTCGCCGACGATCAACCCGACGACGGAGCCGAGGACGAACGCCGCACCGATACGGTAGACGATCGGAATCGACCGATACCGTTGCCAGTACGATTTTGTGTCTCTTGTTGCCATTTGACACACCATCTATGAGTTCCACCTCGCAGGTCAAAAAGCCGGGAGACCGTTGACGGGTTCTCGCGGGCGCTCCGATGCGTAACAGTGCACTTCGGCGCGTAACACCGTGCTTCTGGGTCGTAACGTGGGCGTACCATGTTGGGGCCGGACCGTACGACTGGGGTCTCTTCACGCGAGTGTGGACTCGAGTTCGTCGATGGCTTCGTCGTCGCCGGCCAGCAGCAGGCTGTCCCCGCGCTCGAACGTAAACGACGGCGAAACGTCGGTGACGATCCCGTCGGACCGTTCGACCGCGATGAGAGTGCAGTTCAACTCCGGCAACTGCGTGTCCCGGAGTTCGCGTCCCACGAGGTGGTTACTCTCGAAGCGGACGATCTTCAACTGGCGGTCGTAGGAGATGATCTCCTCCCGGAGGACGTCGAGGGCGAGCAGGCGGCCGCTGATGTCCGGCAGGTTGAGCACGTAGTCGGCCCCCGCCCGACGGGCCTTGGCCTCGTTCGCCGAATCGTTCATCCGCACGACGATGTCCAGTTCCGGTGCCAGTTCGCGGGCGACGAGCACCGAGAGGATCGCCTCGGCGTCGTCCCCGATCGCGACCACGAACGACGACGCCTCTTCGATGCCCGCCCGCCGGAGAACGTCCTCGTCGGTCGCGTTTCCGACGACGTCGACGCCCTCGTCGTCCTCGAGATCGACGACCGTACAGTCGACGGCCGACCCCCGCAACCGTTCGCTGACCGTCCCACCGACTTCCCCGTAGCCGGCGACGATCACCGAACCGTCACGCCCGTCCTCGGTTCGCGTCCGGCGCTCGAGGTCCTTCAGTTCCGATTCGGGCCCGGCGACGAGGATCGTCAGTTGATCGTCGATGGGCGTATCCGGTGCCGGCGACGCGACGAACTCGCCGTCCGTCCACAGGCCGACGACGGTGACGCTCCCGTTCTCGATCAGTCCCGTTTCCCCGATGGTCTGTCCGTGGAACGGGCTGTCCTCCGCGATCGTTACCTCGACGAGCGCCAGGTCCTCGCCCAGGCTGGTCACGTCGCTCACCCGTGGGTTGATCTCCGTCTGGACGCGCTCGGCGATCCGCTGGGCCAGCAGGTGCCGCGGCGTCATGACGGCGTCGGCCCCGGCGTAGCGGATCGGCCGCTCGAGCGAGAGGTCGGTACAGAGCACGACGACCCGGATCCACTCGTCGTGTTCCCTGACTGCGAGCACCGCGCTCGCGGCGTGTTCGTCGTCGGTGTCGACGACGACGGAAGCGGCCTCCCCGACCCGGGCCCGCTCGAGAGCCGCTGCCGATGTGGGGTCGCCCTGGATTACGGAGATGCCTGCCTCCTGAAGCTCCAGCACTTCGTCGCGGTTCGCCACGACGACGACGTAGTCGACGCCGCGGGTCTCGAACTCCTCGACGAGCCGTTCCCCGCGGGAGGTGTAGCCACAGACGACGACGTGATCGGTGACTTCCGCTTCGCGGGGCACCGTCGGCGACAGCGCTTCCTCGAGGACCGGCTGGAAGACGTAGGGTACGACGATAAACAGGATCAGGAACGTGCTCAGATCCATCGCGATGACGAAGAGGTTGCCGACGGTCGACTCCCAGGGCGAGTCGGAGCCGTATCCGGTTCCAGTGAGCGTCTCGACGACGACCTGGGTCGACTGCAAATACCGTGGCGACCGCCCCTCGACGACCACCATGAGGTAGTGATACGCCAGCGACGCGAGAAAGGCAAGCACCACGACTCCGGCGACCGTTCTCACTGCCCGCCGTTGCCACCGCTCCATGCTCGATCCGTTCAGATGGGACGCTAATGAACGTTCGGACGATTAGATACGCCGTCACGAGCCGCGAACGCGCGGGCCGGCGAGAGCGTGCCGGCGAAAGACCGTACCCAGGCGCGTCAGGCACGTGACCGGTTCTCGAGGGTGAACGAGCGAACGAATCAACACCGACTTGTTCCCCCAATTGCGTACGAACTTGTACATAAATGTCCTCTCGTGAATCGTGGGTCTCGAACGTCGGCTTCGTTCTCGCCTCGATCGGCAGCGCGGCCGGTCTCGGGAATATCTGGCGATTCCCCTGGCTGACCGCCGGCAACGGCGGCAGCGCGTTTCTCGTCGTCTACCTGCTCATCGTCGTCGGCGTCGGCGTCCCGGGACTGCTCGCCGAGTTCGTCCTCGGTCGACGCGGCCGACAGACGCCGATCGGAGCGCTTCGCGCGCTCGTCTCCTCCCGCTGGGGGTCGGCGCTTGGAACGTTCAACGTCCTCACGACGCTCGTGATCCTCTCGTTTTATTCGGTCGTCGGTGGCTGGATCCTCCACTACGCGCTGGTCTCGCCGACCGGGGCGTACTTCGGCCAGCCCCAGCAGTACTTCGGGACTGCCAGTTACGGCCTCCAGGCGGTCGGCTTTCACCTGTTGTTTCTCGGCATCGTCGCCACGATCGTCTTCTTCGGCGTGAGCAGCGGCATCGAACGCGCCTCGAAAGTGATGCTCCCTGCCGTCGTGGTGTTGCTGGTCGCGCTCGCGGGGTGGACCGCGACCCAGCCGAACACCGCTGCAGGCTACGCGTTCTATCTCAGGTTCGACGCCGAATACCTCGCCGCCAACTTTCCGAGCGTACTCGGGCCGGCCGCGGGGCAGGCGCTGTTTACACTCTCGGTCGGCTCCGGGGCGATGCTGACCTACGCCTCCTATCTCGATGAGACCGCCTCGCTCCCGCGGGATACGCTCGTGATCGCGGTTTCGAACACCTTCATCGGCGTTCTCGCCGGGCTTGTCGTCATTCCGCTGTTGTTCTCCCAGGGCATCGACCCGGGGCAGGGCGGCCCGGGCGCGTTGTTCGTCGCGCTCCCCCCTGCGTTCGCGTCGCTCCCGGGCGGCACCGTCGTCGCGACGGCCTTCTTCGGGACCGTCCTGCTGGCCGCGGTGACCAGCGGGATCAACCTGCTCGAGACGCCGGTCGCGACGCTCGTCGACGTCTTCGACGTCCCGCGACGCCGGGCGACCCTGCTGGTCTCGGTCCTGCTCGCGGCGACCGGGAGCGGGCTGGCGCTTGCCGGGCCGATTTTCCAGTTCGTCTCGGGGACGCTCGCGGACCTGCTGTTGACCGTCGGCCTGTTCGCGTTCGTCGTGATCGTTGGCTGGCTGCTGGGTCCGGAAGCGCTCGCGGAGTTTCGCGCCGGCAGCGGCCGGTTCGACCCGCTGGCCGAATCGTGGCTGCTGACCGTCAGTTGGGTGTTGCCCGTCGTCGTCCTGTTCTCGCTGACGAACACGCTCGCATCGCTGGCCGGCGCGTCATTTGGTCTGGGCGGCCGGGCGGTCGTCGCGGTCGTCGCGGCGATCTGCTGCCGCCTTGCGGTCGCAATCGCGGTCGATACCCGAGAGTAACGCGGCGATTTCCCGCCGGTCGCGGCCGCTCCGTGTCGGTTCACGCCGCGACCGGCAACCGAACGACGAAGACGGCTCCTTCGGGATCGTTGTCCTCGACCCAAACCTCGCCGCCACACTCCTCGACGAGTTGTTGAACCAGGTAGAGCCCGATGCCGCTGCCCTCGCTCTCGAGTCCCTTTTCGCCTTTCCCGAAGATCTCCTCCTTCTGGGAATCCGGAACGCCGGGCCCGTTGTCGGCGATCCGGACCTCGGCGTCTCCGTCACGGACCGCCGCCCGGACGGTCACGGTCGGCACCTCCTTGTCGTTGTGCTGGACGGCATTTTTCAGGAGGTTCCGGAAAACCGCACCCAGCATATCGTTGCCGATGACCTCGACCGACGGCGGCGACCGTTCGAGCGTGACCGCAGCGTCGGGATACGTCGAGCGGATCTCCGAGAGCTGTTGCTCGAGCGTCGTAGCGAGCGGTATCCGCTCGTTCTCGTCGTCCGTCCGGAGCATGACCTCCGCGAGGTCCCGGGCAGTGGTCGTGAGATCGATCGCGTTCTCGGCGCTCTCGCGGACGATCTCGAGGTGTTCCGCGCCCTCGGCGTCGACGTGCTCCTCGAGCATCTTCGCGTACGCCTGGACGAGCTGGAGGTCGTTCCGGATGTCGTGACGGACCACCTCGTTGAGGATCTCGAGGTTGTCCCGCTGTTCGGCGAGTTCGGCCTCGTACTGCTCGCGCTCGAGTTCGTAGCCGACCCGGCTGGCCAGGGCCTCGACGACCGAGCCCTGGATCTCGACGGCGAGTTCCTCCCGTGCACGGTCATCAGCGAAACAGAGTGTTCCGTAGACCTCGTCGTCGACGGCGACGCGGGCGCCGACGTAACACCGGAGGCCGAATCGCTCAACCGCGGGATCCCCGTCCCACCCCTGTTCGGGCGCGTTCTCGAGGACGATCGGTTCGTCGGCCTCGATCGTGCGCCGGCAGTAGGTCCTGCCGAGCGGATCGGTCGCTCCCGCCTGAATGTGCCTGTGATTCCCGACTGCGGCGACGATCTCCTGAACGCCGTTCTCGATCCGCGTCACGTAGCCGATCGGGTACTCGAGGTGATCGGCGGCGGTCTCGAGGATCCGCTCGATCGTCCCGGTGACGTCGCAGTCCGGATCGGTTTCGATCGTCTGGACGGCGCTCAGGGCGTCCGCCGCGCGTTTCAGTGGCCCGCAGTCCTCGCCCCGCTCGTCGCTCCCCCCAGTTGTCCGGTCCGTGGCAGCGGTCGCAGTGTGGATCCGGTTGGCGACGACCGCGCCGCGGTTCCGGAGATCGCTCTCGCGAACGACCGCCGTCACCGGCGTCTCGAGGTCCGCCGCCGAGGGCGAGCCGTCGCTCACGGCGACGATCGCCGGATCGTCGAACGCGTCCGCGAGTCGCGCCGGCCCCGGCGCGTCGTCGTCAGTCGGATCGACCAGCACACAGTCGGTCTCCTCGTTTCCGGCCGTCTCGAGGTTCCCCTCGACGATCGCGTCGTCGACCGGACGGATTCCCCGGGCCGACAGCGCCTCCCTCGTCGGCAGCGGCACGGTTGCCCCGACCACCAGTAGACGAATTTCCCCCTCCATACTCCAGACCCATTACTCGTTAAATATAAACATAGTTCAAAGTTCCCACAGAACGGGACGTCCCCGTCGACTCTCGGACACCATCGTGGCGCGGCATCGGTCGTCCGGGCGTCAATGGCCGGAGCGGCGGAACGGGGTTGGCGGTAGCGAGGAGTCGATCGCGACTGGCGGCTCCGTCCCGTTACGCTTTACCCCCGCCGGACCGAATCGCCCTGCAATGACTGCCCAAACCGTCCAGCAGGGCGACCTCGTGACCGTCATCGGCCTCGAGGTCCACGTCCAGCTGGAGACCGACACGAAGATCTTCTGTGGTTGCTCGACCGAGCCGACCGACGAGCCCAACGAGAACGTCTGTCCCGTCTGTCTCGGCCTGCCCGGCGCCCTCCCGGTGCTCAACGAGGGCGCGGTCGAAGCCGCGGTGAAGATCGGCAAGGCGATCGACGCCGACATTCCCGAGGAGACCCGGTTCCACCGGAAGAACTACTACTACCCCGACCTCCCGAAGAACTTCCAGATCACCCAGTACGACGAGCCGATCTGTGCCGACGGCGAACTCGAGATCTCCGTCGAGGGCGACCGCCGCACCGTGACGATCGAGCGGGCCCACCTCGAGGAGGACCCCGGGAGCCTCCAGCACGTCGGCGGCGGGGGCGGCATCGACACCGCCGAGTACACCCTCGTCGACTACAACCGCGCCGGCACGCCGCTGATGGAGGTCGTCACCGCGCCGGACTTCCGCAGCCCCGACGAGGTGCGGGCCTTCCTCGCCGAACTCGAGGAAGTGCTCGAGTATCTGGGCGTCTTCGACGCCGAACGGGACGGCAGCCTCCGGATCGACGCTAACCTCTCGATCATTCCCGCGGAGGACATCGAGGGCGACGCCGAGGAGATCGGCGAGGACGCGCTCGAGGCCGCCAACCGGACCGAGGTCAAGAACATCTCGAGTCACAAGGGCGCACAGAAGGCCCTGGCCTACGAGGAGACCCGGCAGAAAAACGCCATCCAGCGCGGCCGCGCGGTCGAGCAGGAGACCCGCCACTGGGACGAGTCCCGCGGGATCACGGTCTCGATGCGCTCGAAGGAAGAGGAGAAGGACTACCGCTACTTCGAGGAGGCCGACCTCCCGCCGCTGCAGGTCTCGGGCTGGAAAGAAGAGATCGCGATCCCGGAACTGCCCCGCGCCCGCCGCGAGCGGTTCCAGGCGGAGTACGGCCTGAGCGAGGAGGCCGCCTCCAAACTCACGTCCACGAAGCAGGTCGCTGACTTCTACGAGGACGTCGCGGGCGAGTTCGACCCCGACCTCGCCGCGACGTGGGTCGCGGACAACCTGCTGGGCGAACTCAACTACCGCGACATGGAAATCACGGAGATGGAGGGCCGACTCGAGGAAGTCACCCGTCTCGTCGAACTCGTCGCGGAAGACGAGATTACGGCGAAGAACGCCCGCGAGACGGTCCTGCGGTCGATGCTCGACGACGGCAAATCGCCGGACGAGATCGTCGAGGAGGAGGGCCTTGGCAAGACCGACGAGGACGAGGTCCAGCAGGCGGTCGTCGAAGCGATCGACGAGAACCCCGGCGCGGTCGAGGACTACGAGTCGGGCGACGACGGCGCGATCAACTTCCTGGTCGGCCAGGTGATGCAAAAGACCGGCGGCAGCGCCGATCCCGGCGACGTCAACCAGTTACTGCGGGCGGAACTCGACGACTGATTCCGCAAGCCGGTCGACCGCCGAGCCCGCACAGTGACCGATGGTCGGGCCGTCGTCACTCGGTTTCGTTCGATCTCTCACGCCCACCGGTTAACAGCGTACCGTTCCGATACCCGGCGAATTAATATCGTCAGGCCGATTGGCTGGGACATGGACCGCATTTCGCTGGGCAACGACGAGTTCGAGGGGCACAACAACGCCTACGTGCTCGCGGGCGAGGACACGCTCGCGCTCGTCGACACCGGAATCGCCACGCCGGACGTCCGCGCCGACCTCCGTGACGGACTGGCCGAACGCGGCTACGAGTTCGCCGACGTCGACGACGTCGTTCTCACTCATTTCCACCCCGATCACGCCGGGTTAGCCGGCGAGATCCAGGCCGAAAGCGACGCTACAGTGTACGTCCACGAGGCCGACGCCCCGATCGTCGAGGGAGATTCCGAGACCCTCGAGGCCCTCGACCGACGCCGCCGGGAGTACCTCAAGGACTGGGGCGTTCCCGAAGGCCCTAAGGAGGAACTACTCGCCTTCCTCGAGGCGGCGGACGGAATCGGGGGCGACCCCGTCAATGCCACGTCGATCGAGGACGGCGACGTCCTCGAGGTCGGCGGCCGCCGCCTCGAGACGGTCCACGCGCCGGGTCACGCGGCCGGACTGTGCTGTTTCGAGATCGACGACGGATCGGAAGCGTTCGTCGGCGACGCCGTTCTCCCCGTCTACACCCCCAACGTCGGCGGCGCGGACGTCCGCGTCGACCGCCCGCTCGCGAAGTACCTCGAGACGCTGCGGACGATCGCTGACCGGGACTACGACCGCGTCTGGCCCGGCCACCGCGACCCGATCGACGACCCGACCGACCGCGCGCTGACGATCCTCGACCACCATCGCGAGCGCACCGAGAAGATCCTCGGCGTGCTCGAGGAGCACGGACCGGCCGACGCCTGGACCGTCAGCGCCCACCTCTTCGGCGACCTCGAGGGGATCCACATCGTCCACGGCCCCGGCGAAGCCTACGCGCACCTCGATCATCTCCGCCACGAGGACGTCGTCGCGCTCGAGGACGGCGAGTACCGCCTGCGGGCCGGAGCCGGGGACGTCGATCTCGACAGCGTCCTGCCGCCGGCGGAAGCGGAAGCTGCGGACTGACCACCGTCCCTTCGAGCGATCGAAACGAACTCCTGTGTTTCCCGGAATAGTGGAAACCGGACAAGACTTAAGCGCGGAGGGTACCACCCGTCGAGCACGATGGCGGACGACGACCTCACCACCTACGAACTGATCGGCGAGCGACACAGCCCGAAACGTACGCGGATCGACACCGGCGACGCCGAGTTCGTCGTCGGCAAGGACGTCAATCCCGTCGAGTACTTCCTGGGAGCGATCCTCGGCTGTCTGAACTCGACCGGGACGATGGTTGCCCGCGACATGGGCATCGAGATCGACGACCTGACGGCGACGATCGAAGGCGACGTCGATTACGACAGTTACCGAGGCGAGGAGACGGACGCCCGTCCCGGCCTCCAGGGGCTTACGGTCTCGGTCGCGATCGAATCGGACGCGGACGAGGATCGGCTCGAGGAGTGGCTCGCCGCCGTCGAACGGCGGTGTCCGGTCACCGACAACGTCGTCAACGAGACTGGCCTGTCGATCGACGTCGAATCGGCGTAAGCCGGACGGCGGGCCCAACGGTCGACGTTCGGTTGCATCGTTTGGTCCACGATTTTGTAGCTCCGGTTCCAATCACCGGGCATGGAGTCGACCCCGAGCGTCGTCGTCGTCGGTGGCGGACTGGCCGGACTCGTCGCGGCGCGGCACCTCGCTGGCGGCGGAACCGACGTAACGCTACTCGAGCGCGAGGAGACGGTCGGCGGTCGCGTCCGCACGATCGAGCGCGACGGCTACCGGTTCGATCGCGGCTTCCAGGTACTGTTCACCGGCTATCCCGCCGCGAAGCGGGAACTCGACCTCGAGGCGCTGGACCTGCGCCGGTTCGCGCCGGGGGCCACGATCGCCCGGCCGAACCACCGGTCGACGCTGGCCGACCCGCTTCGTAGCCCGGGCGCGTTACCGGCGACGCTGTTCAACCGGGACGTCTCGCTGGGCGACAAGCTTCGGGTCGCCAGACTCACCCTGTCGCTGCGGGGGACCGACCCCGACGACCTCTTCGAGCGCGAGGACGGCGACGAGAGCGACGAGTCGATCGCGGAGTACCTGCGGCGCCGCGGCTTCTCCGAGCGGTTCCTCGAGAACTTCGTCGGGCCCTTCTACGGCGGGATCACCCTCGACCGGTCGCTGTCGACCTCGAGTCGGGTCTTCGAGTACACCTTCCGGACGCTCGCGTCGGGCGAGACGGTCGTCCCTGCGGCCGGGATGGAGGCGATCCCGTCCCAGTTGGCAGACCGTGCGGTGGGCGAGGGAGCGACGATCCATACCGGCGTCGAGGTGGGTTCGGTGGGCACCGACGATTCCGGCGTGACGGTCGCGACCGACGACGGCGACTACCGGGCCGACGCGGTCGTCGTCGCGGCCGACCCGCCGAGCGCACGCGACCTGACCGGCGTCGCGGCGATCCCGACCGCGGGCCGGGCCTGCGTCACCCAGTACTACTCGCTTCCCGGCCGGACGGAACTCGAGACGGGAAAGCGCCTCCTGTTGAACGCGGTCGACGACGACGGGCCGAACCACGTCGTCCCCCACAGCGAGGTCGCGCCGGAGTACGCGCCCGACGACCGGACGCTCGTCAGCGCGACCTACCTCGGCGAGCGCGAGGAGCGCGACGACGAACTCGCCGATCGCACCCTGGAGGCGCTTCGGTCGTGGTACCCCGAACGCGCGTTCGACGACCTCGAGGTCGTACACACGGCGCGGGTGCCGTTCGCACAGTTCGACCAGCCGCCGGGGTTCCGCGAGGGACTGCCGGGGCCCCGTGATCCGGAGGGATCGGTATACCTGGCTGGCGACTACACCCGCTGGTCGTCGATCCAGGGAGCGATGGAGAGCGGCCGGCGGGCGGCCGGGGCCGTCCTCGAGGACCTGTCCGGATAACGGTCCCGGTACGTGGCGAGAGTGTACCGTGTGCCCCTCCCCTCCCTTCCCCTCTCATCCCCCTCGCTCTTTCCGACTCCGCCAATCACCGGTTTCGGCGTTGGGTCGCCGACGTCGTGGTCGCCGCATCTGTCCCGGTCGTTCGGTCTCCCTACCCGGTCGTTCCGACTCTCGAGATCGGCCGTCAACCGTCTCGACGGCGGATTCGAACGCTCTCGATCGACACCGACGACGGAGGCTCGAGGCGGCGAAACGCGGGTTTTTTCCGGCCGAACGGGCAGCAGTGTGGCATGGTCGACGTCTCGATCGTCCTCGCGCTGGGCGCGCTGGTCCTGTTCGGTGGCTGGGCGGTAGCTGCAGGCGTCGCGACCAGATCGCTCACCCCGGTCAACGCCGTGTTTCTCTCGTACGTGGCGAGTATCGCCGTCGCGGGCGGGTACGTGTTCGCCGCGCGGCGACCGATCGTCGGCGCACGCACCGATGTCGCGTTCGCGCTGCTGTCGGGGGTCTTCCTCGCGGCCGGAACGATCAGCTTCTACGCCGGTCTCACCCGCGGGAACATAGCGATCGTCTCGGCGATCGCAGCCCTCTACTTCGTCGTCCCGGCGATCGTCGGCGTCCTCTACTTCGACGCCTCGCTCGCGCCGACGAACGTCGTCGGGCTGGTGCTGGCAGTGATCGCGGTCGTGCTCGTCGCATCCTGACTCCCCGATCCCTCGAAACTCAATTACTGTAACGATTTGCCGGTGCAACCGCCGCCCGGGTCGCGGTTGCGCCGGAACTGACGTGCAGTAAACCGTATCACAGCAGGTGCCGACATTCCCCCAGCGAGGGGAACCACAGCGTCTCCTCGAGTTCCTCGTCCCGCACCGCCGGGTGGAAGGCGTCGGCGTCGGTCACCAGCGGCGACTGGAAATCCCGACTGCGCATACCGTTGACCGTTGCGCCGCCGGCGAGTCGGGTAAATGCCGGCAACACGAGTACGTCCGCACCCTCGTAGACGTCCGGCCCGTAGAGGAAACAGGGGAGCTTCCGCCCGTCGACCGACAGCGCCGGGTGGTCGTGGCCGACGACGTAGCGGGCGGCGTCCCCGTCGGGTGGTTCGTGACCGTGACAGACGGCCGTCTCGCCGTCCGCCAGCCGGTAGGTCGGGGTCGTCTCGCCGTCGAACGCCTCCGCGAGCATCGTGTCGTGGTTCCCCGCCGTCACGACCAGATCTGCGCCGGCGTCGTCGACGGCCGACTCGAGGGCCGCGACGTCCCGTTCGACGCCGCGGGGGAGCCGATCGAACGAGTGCAACAGGTCGCCGGCGACGACGACCGTCGCTGGCTCGGTACGCTCGAGGAGAGCCGCGAGCCGCTCCCGAACGTCGGTCCCGTCGTCGATGGGGGCGTCGACGTTCGAGGCGGCGGCACGCCCGAGGTGGAGGTCGGCCAGAACCAGCGCGTCCGCGTCGGGGACGTAGGCGGCCCGCTCGAGCGGGACGAACGGAACGTCGACGTCGGGTGCGTCGTCGGTCACGGGCACGGTTTCGGTCGCCGGTCAGTCGGCGGTCGGTCCGGTGTCGACCCCTTCGCCTTCGGGCCGGTACTCCTCTTTCCCGAGGGCCTCGAAGAGGTCGTACTCGCTGCCCGAGAGGATATAGAGGACCTCCTCGAGCGGCGCGAGCACTTCGGGAACGATCCTGACGACGAGGTAGGTGATCCCGACCAGCGCGATCACGGACAGCGACTGGGCGATGTAGTTGTGAGCGACGAGGAACGAGACCCGACTCGCCTCCGCACCCATGTAGGTCGTCATGAACGAGACGAGCCAGTCCTGCTGGAACCAGCCCCACGGCGACGCCAGCCCGATGAAGACGTTGCGCGCGAGGTTGAGGAACCAGATGATCCCGATCGCCGCCGCGAAGGCGGTCGCCTTCCGCTTGAGCGGCGCGGAGACCGCGGCGACCAGTCCGCCGAAGATCGCCATGCTCCCGATGCCGGTACAGGCGAGGATGATGTAGGTCGTTCGCCCGGTGACCGTTTCGTCCGGATCGAAGTCGAAGCGACTCTCGTAGCCGTACGCGCCCTCGGAGAGCCCCGGACTGTAGCCGAGCAGTTCCATCCCGTAGTGGGTCTGGGCCGCGGTCGTCTCGATCAGCCACGTGCGAAAGACGGGGATCGTCTCGGCGGGCAGGTAGATCAGCCCCATGAACGCGACTGCCTTCGTCAGTATCAGCAGCGATTCCCGCCCGCCGACGAGGAGGTAGCCCGTGTACGCACACAGTGGGAGGGCGGCCAGCGACAGTACCGTCTGGAGGGGGCTTTGCATCTCGTAGTAGTAGTACGGGACCATCGTCAGCCAGAAGATCCCGAACAGCAGCCAGGCGACGGCGCCGATCCGACGCGCGGGGTCGGTCGCTCCCCGCCACTGGCACAGCAGCGCGATCATGAACGCGCCGATCGAGATCCAGGCGAGCGCGTCCGTCAGACCTACGCCAACGCCGGCAAGCGTCGCGGGTGCGAGCGCGACCACGTCGGGACCGACGACCGAACTCGACTCGAGCGCGGTCGCGGCGAGAGCGGACGGCATGTTCAGGTTATCCGACGGACTCTCGCGCTATCAACTTGACGTCTCGTCTCGTCGTCGGACGGTCCCGCTCCGGACGCCCCGGGCGACGAAAGCTTTAAGCTAAATACAGCCATTTGGTAACAATGTACATGGCTTCAAGCGAACTGTCGACCAGCGACCTCCTCGACCAGCAGCTGACGGTCCGGCGCGTCGACTCCGTCGATCCGACCGCGACCGTCCGGCACGTCGACCAGCTCGAGCCCGCCGCTCTCGAGGAGTTCTACGAGTTGTGCGAGGACGGCGGCTCGATTCCGGTCACCGACGCCGAACTCGAGGTAGGGGAGGTAATCGTCTTCACCGACTACTTCGTGGTCGACGGGGTCTGAAGCCGACGGCCAGCCCCGGGAATTCCTGCGGGGCCGGACGTATCGAAGCCGTTTTCCCCGGTGCGAGCCTTCGGTCCAGTATGAACGGCGACACGGACATGACTCTGGCGTTCGAACTCGAGGCGCTGAAGGAGCTCGCCTCGCCCGAGAACGTC
The DNA here is from genome assembly GCF_000226975.2 of Halobiforma lacisalsi AJ5. Taxonomy (NCBI): domain Archaea; kingdom Methanobacteriati; phylum Methanobacteriota; class Halobacteria; order Halobacteriales; family Natrialbaceae; genus Natronobacterium; species Natronobacterium lacisalsi. The sequence goes on from NZ_CP019285.1 coordinate 206,252, forward strand.
TTCGAAGACGCCAGAGGGTGGACCGAGTACATCGGCGTCGTCTCCGAGAAACCGACCTACGTCGTGACGAACTTCACGCGGAAGAACCGCATCCGCCAGGACTTCTTCTCCGGCCCCCGCGGCAAAGCCGAGAGCCTCGAGGGCGTCAAAGACCAGTTCGAGACCGAACGCTACGTCTACATCGGCGTCGACGACGAGGACGAACGCCTCGCCGACGAGGTCGACTGGGAGTATCTAGACGTCGAGGAGGCCGCCGAGGCTGCCGACTGGATCATGGCAACCCGTATCGACGAGAGCGAGGCGGATGACGAACCGGTCCGGGACGACTGGCCCTGAACTCGAGCCGCGACCCTTTTCATCGGATCCCGAGCGGATCGACCTCGAGCAGTTCCGACACCACCGCAGAGCCGACGCGTTCGGCGTTTTCGATCGCGAGCGCGAGCGTCGCCTCCGTCCCGTCGAAGCTCTCCGCGACCGACTCGCCGGGGGCCGGCCGATCGTAGTTCGACACCGCACGAACCGACAGGTACCGCTTGCCGGCGTCGAACCGCTCGAGGGCAGTCGCCGTCGCGGCGTCTTCCATCTGGGTCGTTACGTAGGGGTCAACGCCGTAGCGCTCGCAGAGCCATGCGGCCTCGCGGGCGTACCGGGGGCCGTGCCAGAACTCGTCGCCACAGAGGGTCGTCCCGCGGTCGACGGTCGGCCCGCCGTCCGGTGCGTCGGGGTACCGCCGCTGGTAGGCGAGCACGTCCGGATCGTCGCCCAGGTCGACCTCGCGGGCCGCGTCCAGTGCCGTCTCGACGAGTGTCGGCTCGAGACGGTGGACGTAGTCGCGGGGTCGATACGCCAGGCGTTCGATGGGTGGCGTCTCGCCTTCCGTTTCCTCGCCCCGATCCCACCGGTGTTTCCGGTCCCAGTCGACGACCGCGTCGGCGAGGACGACGGAACCGAGTGCGATGCGGTCCGGCGCGCCGCCGGCGATCCCGGCCGAGACGACGTACGCCGAGGAGAGATCGAGTAGCGGCGTCGCGAAGAGGGCGGCGACCGTCGTCGCCGCGTCGCTCTTGCCGATCCCGGTCGTCGTGATCGCGACCCCGTCGGTCGTGAGGTACACCGGCGTCGCGGACCCCGGAACCGATATCGCCCGCTCGAGTCGGTCAGCCCGGCGCTCGAGCCACGGCCGACGCTCGTCGATCGGCGGCTCGGCGACGGCCGGCAGGACCAGCACTGACGGGGACAGCGGCCGGTCCGTGGCGGACTCGAGGGGTTCCGGTTCGGGCAACTCGAGTTCGTCGGTCATTAGCGGGGGATCGTTCCGCGCCGGTAAAGAGCTACGGTGGTCGAAGCCACCGCTCCCCGTCGGGAACCGCAAAGGATTCGGACGCCCGCTTCGACCCAGTGGGCGTGAGCGACCGGACCTGCGGCCACAGCTACGACAACGACGACGACCTCACCCTCGAGGACGAGATCGTCGCCCGCGCCCGCATCCACGCCCGGACGGTCGTCGAGGGCGAAGCGTACGACCTTCCGGTCGATCGCTCCGCTCTCGAGTGGACGACCTCGGCCCGGGCGCGGCGGCGGGCTGGCGCGTGTCGGTGGGATCCGGACCGCGAGGTGGCGACATCGTCCTCTCCCGGCGGGCCTACGAGCGGTACGACTGGCCGGAGTTCGCCGAGGTCGTCCGCCACGAACTCGTCCACGCCTGGGAGTTCCAGCGGTTCGGCGACTCCGGCCACGGACCGCGGTTTCGCGAGCGGGCGGAGACGGTCGACGCGCCTCGACACTGTCGGGCGTTCGCCGACCCGCGGTACGTCCTCCGGTGTCTCGAGGGGGACTGCGACTGGCGGGCCGAGCGCCACCGGGCCTCGCAACCGGTGAAAGCACCGGACCGGTACCGCTGTGGCGCCTGCGGCGGGAGTTACGAGGTCGAACACGTCGAGAGCGGCCGTACGTGGACGACCGCTGGCGGGTACGGCGGCGCGAGGGCCGCGCTCGGGGACGACTGGTGACCGAGCCGTCACGAGCGCGGGCACATCGACTCGAGACGGATTACACGCCGTAGGGCGGGCGTACGCGTCTGCGAGCCGACCGCGGCGCGGAACACTTATTCGCGTCACTCTACCTGTTTCGCGTATGGGAATACTCGACCTGATGCTGGGACGGACGGGGACCGGTGAACAGGGCGTCGAGGCCAAATCCTACACGCTCCCGAAGGACACCCACGGGTTCGTCTACCCCGTCGCCGTCCGCCGGGCCGAACTCGAGGCGTTCGACAGGCTCGTCGAGGCCGAGGCCGACGCCCCCTACCTCGAGGATCGGACCGACGAACTCCAGGACGTGTTCGACGAGGTGTTAGACGGCGAACTCGACGCAACCGAACTGGTCGAGCGCAAGCGCGAGCTCCGCCGGGCCGTCGAACCCGTCCTCGAGCGCTGGGACGACCAGATCGAGGGCGACGTCGGCGTCGTGTACGCGACCTCGGCCATCGACGACGACCTGCGCGCATTCGTCAAGCTCTGCAAGCAGCGCGACGAGGACGACGACGATCCGTTCGACCTCCCCGAGGGGTTCCCGGATGCGGCGGCCCTGCTCAAGCGCGTCGACGACGCAACCGACGCACAGTACCGCGCCGTCGTCCACACGGATCTACTGCCGGAAGGGAGCGGGGGCGAAGCCGGTACCGGGAACTAGGTCCTATCTTCGCTTCCCCGTCCCGTCGCGGCCCGGCTCCGTAAGCCGATTTTACCGCCCGCCGCCGGGAGAACAGTTAAACGTTACTCGATCGGAACAGCTAGTAGGTATGTCCCCAGTAGAGTCCCTCTACTGGTACCCGACGGCACTTGCGCTCCAGATCGTGCTCGTCTACGCCTTTTATCGGTACGCCCGCACCGGGACGCGGCTCGCCGGGGGTGACTCGAGCGCGGACACGGATGACCCCGGAGACGGCGTCGACCGCGAGGCTGGCGTCGTCCACTGTCCCGACTGCGGGACGGAAAACGAACGCGGCTACGCGTACTGTCGCAACTGCGTCGGCGAACTCCCCGACGCGGCCGCGTGGCGCTCGAGCGAGTTCGCGCCGCGACAGCGGAGGATTCCCTGAGTCAGGCTCGTTCACTGCTCGTTCGGCCCGGACGTTCAAACCGCGAGACCCGATCAGACGATCCGCTCTAACGCCTCGAGCGACGGCAGTTCGTACGTCGGCCGATGGTCGGACGGCCGATCGCGGCCGACGTCGAGCAACGCAGAGTCGATCCCCATCGCGTTCGCGCCTGCGACGTCCGCGTGGGGCGAATCGCCCACGTGGATCGCTCCCTCGGGCGTCGCCCCGACTCCGGCGAGGGCGCGCTCGAACGGTTCGGCGTTCGGCTTCGGATGGATCCCCGCGCTCGGCTCCGTGAACACCCGAACGTCGAAGGCGTCTTCGATCCCGAGCGTTCGCAGCTTTCGCGTCTGTGTCGTTCGACCGCCGTTGGTGATGAGTGCGACGCTGGCCCGGTTCCGGGCGTACTCGAGCGCGGCTTCGGCTCCCGGTCGGAAGCGGACGGCGGTGGGATCCCGAAGCTCGAGATACGCGTCCGTGAGTCGGGACGCGACCGTACTGCGAGCGCCGAAGTGGACGTCGCTCCGGCTCACGACCTCGGCGAACAGGTGCTCGAAGAACTCCCGATCGGTGTCGGCCGTCGGCAGCGACGGGATCGCGGCCCGCAGGTCCGCGGGCGTACAGAACTTCGGGACCCCCGTCCGATCGAACGCCGACTCGAGCAACACCGCGTCGTCCTGCGTGGATTCACAGAGGGTATCATCGAGGTCGAAACAGATCGCGTCGTAGACGGCCATTCCCGTACTCGTACGGTCGTCGGCTCCCTCAACGTTTCGCCGTTGTGTGCAGCCGTGACGAATTCGCGGATGACATCGGTACGACACCGTCAGGAGTTATTGCATGGGAGTCGGTTGTCGGCGTATGGACGTCCTGAAGCGAGTCCACGTGGTTCCCGTCGGCTACGAGTACGATCGCATCCTCGAGCCGATTCGCGAGCAGCGGGCGGACCTCGTCTATCTCCTCGAGGGAGGGGGTGGGGATGGGAGTGGGGGTGGGGGAGAGGGCAAAACCGAGGGCGACCACGACGGTAACGGCGCGGACGAAAGCGACGGATCCGACGTTCCCACCGCCGACACCCAGCTCTCGAGCCCCTCGGCCGACTATCACGACGAACTCCGGGCCGAACTCGAGGGGATCGTCCCCGAGGTCCGGACCCGTCGGTGTGACCTGGCGGACGTCTACGCCGTCCTCGGGGCGGTGACGACCATCGCGTCGAACCACGCCGAGGATAGCGTCTACGTCAACGTCTCGAGCGCAGGAACGATCGCGGCGATCGGCGCGACGATCGCGTGTATGGACGTCTCGACCGATGCCCAGGCCTACTACGTCGAGCCCTCGACGTACGCCCACGACGGGACGAGTGAACCGGCCTCGTTCGGCATCGAGGCCACCGAACCAATCCCGTCGTACCCGATCGAGTCGCCGACGCCCGACCAGGTAGCGATCATGGAATTCCTCCGAGAGCCGTCGGCCTGGGACGGCTACAGCGACGCACGGACCGCGCCGCCGAAGAAGAAAGACCTCATCGAGTACGCCAGAGACCGCGAACTCTCGTTCATGGCCGACCGGCAGCCGCCCGACGACCGGGACGGCGAGGACAAGGGCGCGTTCCGCGTGCTCGACACTCACGTCCTCGAGCCGCTCGTCGCCGACGGGTACGTCACGGTGGAGTCGGTCGGCCGCCGCCGCGTCGTCGAACTGACCGAGCAAGGCGAGAACGCCTACCGGGCGTTCAAACACAAGCTCGAGGACGACGGCAGGATGGGGACCGACCCCGTCGTGGAGTGAGGAGGGCCAAAGCGGTTCCGACTTCAGGTTCGGGCCGGACGTCAACGGGGGTTAGCGGCGACAGTCGCCCTCGAGTCGTACGTACAGCGTCGTTCCCAGCCGTGCGAGTTCGAGGTCGGCCTCGAGGCGCTCGACGTGTGCCCGAAGCCGCGGTTCGGCGGCCGGCGATCCCTCGAGACCCTCGAGGTCCGCGCAGTGGCCTGCGGGCCCGTCGACGCGTGCGAGCAGGTCGGGCGCGGCGTCCGCGAGGCGGGAACCGGGAAGCTCCGGGCGGCGACGCCCGGCCTCGCACGCGGCGAGCAGTTCGTGAGCGACGACGAGCCGGCGACGGAGCGTGCGGATCTCGTCCGGATCGGCCGGCTCGGAGAGGGCGGCTGTCAGCCGCGCTTCGGCACGCTCGACCCGTTCGGGATCGACGGCCAGGACTGCCACGATTCGCTCCAGGCCGACCGTCGGTCCCTCGGTGCGACGGCTCGCGATCCGGACGGCAGCCGCGACCGTCGCGGGACGACCGAACCGGCGGAACGGCCGGTCCCCCGCAGCCTCGAGGACGGCCCGGGCGACCGCCGTCGCGGACTCGACCTCGAGGCGACGGGCGACGTCGTCGATCGGCGGTGCGGCGTTGCTCTGACTCGTCTCGGAATCGCTCCCGGAGTCGCTCTCGGAGTCGCAGCGAGCCATACTCGAACGGAGGCTTCGTCGGATATTATGTACTTCTACGAAAGTATCAGTACTATCGTTACTATCCTTACTACTGACACTATCGTAGTCACGAGCAACGACGGGACGGAGCCTCGAGTCGCAGAATTGAACGGCTCCGCCGAGCAGTCCTGCCCGATCCGCCACGTTCAAGCCGATTCCCTTCGACCCTCGAGTCATGACGCGATCTGTCTGGATCAAAGCCGACGACGACGTCGGCGACTGGGACGACCGCCGGGCGCGGATTACTGCCGGGCTCGAGGCGGGCGCGGACTGGGTACTGGTCGACGAACGCGACGTCGAGCGGGTGCGCGAACTCGGCGACATCAACGTGGCCGCGTTCCGGACGGACGGTGACCTGACGCTCGTCGACGACGCCGAGGACGAAAGCGAGACGGACGACGCGGGATCCCACGCGGACGCCGAACCCGACGCCGTCGTCGTCGGGAAGGACGGCGAGGGTGACGCCACCATCGACCTCCCCGAGGACTTCTCCGGGTCGGCCGACCTCTCGACGCTGCGGCGCGACGGCGACCAGGAGCGGGGCGCGTACGTCCGCATTCTCGGCAAGGAGTACGAGCGGTTCGCCGAGACGGCCGCCGACGAGGCGGATCACACCATCGTCGTCGGCGAGGACTGGACGATCATCCCCCTCGAGAACCTGATCGCCCGCATCGGCGAGGAGACCGACCTCGTCGCGGGGGTTACGAGCGCGGAAGAGGCAAAGACCGCCTTCGAGACCCTCGAGATCGGTGCCGACTCCGTGCTGCTGGACTCGGACGACCCCGACGAGATCCGCAAGACCGTCGAGGTCCGCGACGAGGCCGAGCGCGAGACCCTCGAACTGGAGTACGCCGAGGTGCTCGACGTCGAGCGGGTCGGCAGCGCCGACCGCGTCTGTGTCGACACGGGCAACCTCCTCGAGCACGACGAAGGGATGCTCGTCGGCTCGATGGCCCGCGGGCTGGTGTTCGTCCACGCCGAGACCGCAGACTCGCCGTACGTCGCCTCCCGACCGTTCCGGGTCAACGCCGGCGCGGTCCACGCCTACGTTCGCACCCCCGACGGCGGCACGAAATACCTCTCGGAACTGCAAAGCGGCGACGAGGTACAGGTCGTCGACACGGACGGCCACACACGCGAAGCGATCGTCGGCCGCGTCAAAATCGAGCAACGCCCGATGTTCCGGATCGCACTCGAGACCGGGGACGGCGACCGGGTCGAGACGCTACTCCAGAACGCCGAGACGATCAAGGTCCCGACCCGCGAAGGCCGGACCGCGGTCACCGACCTCGAGGCCGGCGACGAACTCCTGTTGTACTACGAGGATACGGCCCGTCACTTCGGCGAGGCCGTCGAGGAAAGCATAATCGAGAAATAAAACGGCCTGACGGTCCAGTAACCCGGTCAGTCCGACCGGGTCCCTACCGCTTCGTCTTCGTCGTCCTCCGGGGCCTCGAGGCGAGTCGTACACCAGTGACAGAACTCGAGGTCCTCGTCGAGTTCCTTCCCGCACTCGGGACAGGTCGGGCCGTCGGTCGCGCTGGGCGAGTCCGGCGGGAATCCGAGCGACCGGAACGTGGCGTCGATCGCCGCGAACAGGACGATAAACGAGAGGGCGAACTGTCCGATCGTATCGGTCTCCTGGGTTACCAGGTCCATACTCTCGGTCATCGATCCCGCCGCGGCGATCTGCTCCGTCGGAAGAAAGATCACGACCGCCGAGAGATACAGGCCGGCGAACACGAGCGCCCGGGTCCAGTCCCGGATGAGGGCGTGGCCCGCCCCGGGAAAGACAACCGAGAGCCCGCCGGCGGCGAGCGCGCGAAGCCATGTCATCTTCGTACCCCAAGATAGGAGAGCCGACGGGTTAACATTCCGATTCGTATCGGCGCGCAGGAACGACGTCCCTCGCCGATTCCGTCGGACGTCTGGCTGACGTTCGTCTGACGCACGTCAGAAAATGATCCCCCTCACTTTTCTACCAGTACGGTGGAGCCGGAATATGGAACAGGGCCTATCGCCGAGCATGGCCGTCGTTCGGACGGTTGCCTCCCACGAAGGCGTCGACCCGGTAGAGCTGTCGCCGCCGCTGCACGCTGCGATCGATACCGACGCACTCGACGCGTTCTTTCGTACCGAACCCTGCGACTGCGACGCCGCGAACGGACGCGCCGTCGGGTCCACTCCTGTGGTCGAGTTCAGTTACCGGAACCATCGAATCCGCGTCGAGGACCCCGGCGCCGTCGAGATTTTAGACGGCGACGACCGCCCTGGCTCTTCGACGTCTCCCGATAGCAACCACAACTAACGCTCACAGAGGCGAGCGACGGCCACCACTTCCATCGCGCGCCCCGGTTACGTCGACTCCAACCGCGAATCCGCGGCCACCTCGAGACACCGTTCGACGGCCGGTGACTCCCGGTAGCGAACCCGGTCGTTCGTCCACTCGAGCGCGACGATCCCGTAATCGGCCAGCGCGGGCAGATGGTGGTGTCGAAGATCTATTTCGACGGCGTCGCGGTTCGACTCGTCCGCCCGAGCGACGGCATCGACGAGGTCGTCGATCGGTACCTCGTCCGCGCTCGATCGCTCGAGGAAGTGCCCGATCACCGCACGCCGCCTCGAGGACGCAAGCACGTCGAACACCGCGTCTACCGGAAGCGTCGACCCATCCGCGCCGTTCGAGCCTCGATCCTGGGAGTCGTCGCGGTCGTCGTGGCCGTCGAGCGCGGGAGCCATGGTAGTAATACACAAGCATGAACAGTTATATCTAGGGTTGACGTGTCAGCTGACTCGAGACGGCGGCGCGGACGGGGAGACGGAAGAGGACCGAGGGCGGGGACGAACGCGAAACGCCCGGCGACGACCGGCAATCGAGTGGCGGTCACCCGCCACGGGTGGTCCGCTCCAGAAACGACTCGACGTCTTCGTCCTCCTGTTCTTTGGCGAACTCGAGGTACGGCTCGAGTCGTTCGCCGCGTTCGGTGAGGGTGATCGCGCCCGAGTCCCGGTCGAACGTGATGAGATCGTAATCCGCTAGCTTCGGCAGACTGGCATGCGTAAGTGACGTTCTCGTGTGGCGTTTCATCTCGGCGGTGAGGAGGTCGGCGGTCGTCTCGTGCTCCCAGACGGCGAGATAGGTGGTGAGTTCCGAGAGGGCGACGGTTCCACCGCGCTCGTACAGTAGATACAACAGAAAGCGATCGCGTCGATTGGCGAGCAACCCGAACACGACTCCAGGAGTAAGCGACAGCTCTTCCTTCTCTTCCTCTTGGCCGGCATCGGCAGCGTCGTCGGAGCCGTCGGCCCTCTCGGATCCGGACGAAGGGCCGAGAGAAGGTTCGGCGTCTGCATCCGTGTTCGCGTTTGCGTTTGCGTTCGTTTCCGATTCCGCCCCGGCCCCGTCCTCCTCGCCCACGTCTTCGTCTCCGTCCGTCGGTCCCCCGTTGTCCTCCGACATCGTCCGATCGTACCACCGTAGAGGGGATAATGATTTGGACGACAACAGGTTACGAACCACACCGACGCTCATTTTACGCTCCGACGGCGTGAGAGCCTCACCACTGCTAGTTATATGCGCTTTCGTCGGAGGAGTGGTATGCGGAACGGGGAGTCACCGAGCATCACCGTCGTTCGAGCGATCGCAATCCGAGAGGGCGTCGATCCCGTCGAACTGGACCCGCCGCTGCACGAAGTCGTCGACTCAAGCCCCTCGACTGTCTGTCCCAGGAGAACGGCCGCTCGAGCGACCACCTTGCGCTCGAGTTTACGTACGACTCCTACCGGGTTCGCGTAACGGGGACGGACCCTGCAGTCGAAGTTACGGAACGGTGACTCGAGGCCAGTCGTCGTGGGACGGGTGGTCCGAAAGCGCCGTCCGACCCGAAACCGGTGAGCGACGGACCGGGCCGCTCAGTCGTTCGACGGCTCGTGGCCCGGACGGAGCCAGCCGCGGACCCGTTCGGAGAACGTTCCGATACCGATTCCTGCGAGGAACGAGACGAGGCTCGGGACGAGTACCCACCAGAGGTCGGGATGCTCGCCGCCGGTGTGTAGCGCGATGTCTAGCATCGGTTCGATCCTTCGAAGGTTGGAACCGTCAATGTATCGTTGTCGTCACTAATTCCGGAGCCCGGAGATAGGGGCATTGGCGGTTCTGTTCTCGTGGCGGCGAAACCGATGCGCTCGTCGCGACGGCCACCGAACAACGCCCCACCCCATACTGCTCGGCTCGCGCTCCGTTCGGCGCGGTTGGGGGCTGTGACTCCGGCAGCCGGTTCGGGAGGGCCTCGGAGCAGCGGCTCGGCAGCGATTCCCCCGGTCCGTCGGCATCCGAGGACGAGTCCGTTACTGAGGGTAGAGCGCGTATTTCGGACCCCCAGCGGCGCGTCGCCGGTGCGGAACCAATCAGGATTCGTCCGGAGCCACCTGGCGCGGAAGGACTTGGCCCCAGACGTGCTTGTCCAGGAGTCTGACCGTCATCGGCCCCTCGACCGTGATACAACACGAGAGCCGGGGATAGCCGAACCGAACCGCTGCCGCGTCGTGCCAGTGTGTCGGCTCCGGCGCGGGATCGACTTCGACGGTACAGGTCGAACACAATCCCCGCCCGCCGCAGTTCGCGTACTGTGACACCGTGCCGTAGACCGGCAAACCGTGCTCGAGTAACGACTCCCGGAGATTGGCACCGGGTTCGACCCGGATGGTGGTTTCCCCGCCCTCGCTTCCGGTGATGACCCGCACCGGAATTCCCTCCGCCATGGGGTTCGGTACGGCCTCGTGACACGTGGTTCTACCGGAGACGACGGTCGGGTGCCCGTGAGGAGTCCGTCAGGGGGTCTCGCTTACGATGCTGGACGCCAGTCGAGTCAGGATCGGCGGTCGGTCTGCCGGGATGTCGTGACCCCCGTTCCGACAGGGTGGCCGCTCTCGAGCGGAATCTGATGGCCGCGAACGCCGACCTCGAGCACGGTCGGCTTTTGGCTGCGTCGCTTCGTCCTCCGTCTCCGAGAACCGCTACGAACCGAGAGACGCAGGTCGGTACGAAGTGGCGCCGCGTTCTGCCTCGCGTTCCTCCGAACCCCTGCCGAAGCCACCGACGAAGGTCGGTCGCCGACGATCCCCGGCTACGCGTCGGTGGAGACCGTTTCCCGGTCCAGTTCCTCCCCGTCCGAGTCGAGGTGAACGACCTCGACGGTGTCCGGCAACTCCTCCTCGACGGAGACGTCGACCGTATACTCGACGTAGGTCGGGTCGCAGGTCGGCTCCGGCGGACGACGGTAGTCGCCGACCCCGATCTCGAGGGTCATCGTCTCCCGGTCCTCGAGGGTCGCCGCCCGGAGTCCGGGGACGGCGGCCGGATCGCTCGCCCGGTACCCTCCGACGAGAGTGAGATCGCAACAGGACGTCTCCTCGAGCCGAAGTTCGGTCTCGCGGTCACGGCATCGGCGGGCGTCGTCGGACCGCTCCGCGGTAGCGATCCCGTCCCCGAGCGTCGGCGGTTGCTCGGGCAGCGGCGGGAAGCTCCCGCGGAAGTCGGCGTCGACGCGCTCCCAGTCGTCGGGCGAGACGGCGTCGGGGCTCGAGGACGGTTCCTGTGTGTACCGCAGCGACGACGTCCCTTCCGGGACGCCTGCACGCACGTCGCTGTACCAGAGACCGAAGTAGTACGGCAGTTCCGCGACCGTGAACTCCCCGCTTCGCGTCCAGTACCCCTTCCCGTACCCACCACAGTCCATCTCCGACCGGTTCTCCGCGGGAAAGTTTCCCCACGTCATATCGCCGAGGGACACGAGTTCGAGTCGGTGACCGGCCTCCGAATACAGCGCGACGCCGGCGTTCGTGATGCCGTCTCGGGAACCCCGTACGAAATTGATGTCGACCCTCAGGGAACACCTACCGGTCCATTCGTCGGTCGAACCGTCGTACGCGATTTCCTCGAGACGGACGTCGTACCCCACTCCCGTCCAGGTTTCGCCGAGACAGCCCTGGTCGTTTACGAGGCACCCGGCGACGGGGGCGGCCACCCCGCTCGAGACCCCCGCCAGAAGCGCCCGCCGTTTCATGCGTGCGTGTAACGGATCAACTGGCTAAACTGTTGGTTCCCGTGGAACTAGTCGGCGACGACACGATCCGCTCGAGGCTGCGGGTCGGCGGTGTTCAAGACGGGACCACGACTCTCGCTCGAGGATAGAGACCGACCTCGAGGTCGTGGCTCGAGGGGTGGAATGCGGGAGAAGTGGGCCGGCGCAGATGTCGAACATGGGAAGACGATCGTCCTCGCTTCGCTCGGACGCTGCGACTTCCCTGCTCGAATCTGCGCGCCGTCATCGACTCCCGCACTACAGTTGCCTCGCGCCGCTATGCGTCGCTCGGCGGTTTGAAGTGCGGGAGTAGTATGGGCCGGCGCAGATTCGAACTGCGGTTACGGCCACCCGAAGGCCGAAGGATACCAAGCTACCCCACCGGCCCGCGTTCGAATGGTGTGGCCCCGGTAGTTTAACGCTTCCGAAAGCTATCGTCGCCGCGCCGGATTGTAGTTTGCCACATACCGTCACCCCTTCCGCCGCGATCAGAATCGCTCGTAACCCGCCGTATCCAGATAATGGTGGACGACGGTAACGGCCTGATCGGCGTGCAGGACTTCGGGACCCAGTCGGATCCGCAGATCCACCGCCTCCTCGAGCAGCGACCGCTCCTCGGCGGTGAAATCCCGGTGATCCGAGAGGACGAAAACCGGATCGGTCTCGAGCAGCGAAGGCGCCCCGTCCTCTTCGCCACCGTCCGCGTCGACGATCGGCGTCCCGTCCTCGTGCAACTGGACGACCGCGCCGTCGGCGACCTCCTCGAGCGTCTCCGCGAACCCGCGGCGGTAGACCTCGATCCCGGGGCTCGGCTCCGCGGGGAGCGCGCCGATGGCCTCGTCGCGGTGCTCGAGGGCCTTGCGGACGAGCGCGGCGGTGCTTCGTTCGTCGGGGTTGAGCCGCCGGAGGTCGCTCCCGTCGAAGGTGATCGTGAGTTCGTCCTGGGCGATCAGGTGGACGCGGACGTCCTCGCGGATCCCGTGAGAGGTGACGAAGGCGGCGGTGATCGAGCGACACAGCGCGTCGAGTCGACCCGCGCCGCTGGCGAGGTCGTCGAGCGAGAAGTCGGGCTCGGTCGGCACCTCGTGGCCGATGAGTACGAACTGTCGCATACGGGGGGAACGCGGAGGCGAGGGATAGCCGCCACGGTTCCGGCCGACCGCTCGGCCGGCCGGAGCAGGGCCTTCGACCGTCGCTCACCGGGGTCGCTCGGCCCGCCACCGCTCGCTGGCACCCGCGAGCAGCCGACGCGGGTACTCGAGGCCGGGCGTCCCGTCGCGATACCAGACGAAGATAGCCGCGGCCAACAGGACGAACTGGACCGTTTCGTAGATCCCCATCTCGTAGTAGTGCAACACGGCGTCGAGGAGGCCGCCGACCGGGTCCTCCGGCGGGGCCTCGAGCAGCGGCCAGAGGAGGAATCGCGCGCCGGCGAACTCGCCGGTCAGGACCGCGGGCGGAACGTCGGCGGCGAGATGCGAGAGGTAGCCGACGGCGAACGCGACGCCGACCCCACGGCGCTGCAGGCGCGCGGCGAGTCGGACGACGGGCGGCAACAGGACCGCGGCGACCAGCAACGAGTGAGTCAGCGTCCGACCGCCGGGAAGCACGCCGATACTCCAGGCGAGAGGTTTGTCGATCAGGTCGGGGAACTGTGAGCCGAGGGCGACCGCGAGAGCGGGGACCGCAAGCGGCGGGCTATCCAACCGTCGACGTGCGTATCCCGCATAGAGCAGGTAGGCGACGGCGAGGTGTCCCCAGGGCCACATTCCTGTTCCCTCGAATGTTTACCGCTCGAGCGAATAGGTGCTTCGACTCGCGGAGGGGCAGGGATGGCTACCGACGGACGGCGACGGGTTGCATACCCAGGGAGAACGTTTCCCCCTCGAGGCGTATGCAATGGATATATGGCGAAATCTGGGTCTTCAGGGTCCGTCGAGACGGGTACGGAACCCGTCGATCACGGGCACGATACCGCTGCCGTCGATAGCGACGAACGAAAACTCATGGCGACCCTCGAGGGGCGGTCCTGCCCGCATTGCGAGGGGGACGGCACCCTCGAGCGCGGTGAGTACAAGGGGAACGCGGCCGTCGTCTGTGACGGGTGCGAGACGCCGCGGGTACAGGTGTGGTCTCCGTCCGGCGACGACTGAACTCGAGCGAAGAAAGCGAAAGAGGGGACCGGCGTCGGCTACACTGACCGCGACCGGGATGCGGGGTAGTCGTGGCCGACGACGAGTGCGACGACGTTGATGGTGAGGAGACCGAGGAACAGGGAGAGTCGAGCGACGGAATCGATGCCGGTCAGAAAGACCGGCAGGTACGCGATCGGCAGGAGCGTGCCGATCCAGAAGCCCAGGGTGGTGACGGTACTCCCGAGATGCATCTGTCGTTATCGCATGGATTCGAGGTCGACGAACGCGCCCTCGTGGGCGGCGATCCAGTTTGTCATCAGTTCCTCTTCCGACGCCGCCCGGGGGAAGACGGCGCACTCGTCGGGGGCGTTGTCGTTCTCGACGGTGACGTGGTCCAGTTCGAACCCGGCCTCGAGCGCCGCGTCGCGCTCGGTCCCTGCGGAGGACGTGTCAGGGGGCGACGCCCGTCCCGAGCCGCGTGGCAGTGCGTCGTCACCGCTCGCGTCGGCGGTCGGGCTGGCATCGTAGCCGGAATCGGCGTTCGTGTCGTTTTCGTGTGACATTGGTTGACAGGCGGTCGGTCGCGCCGGCCGAATCTACCCGACAGTCACCTATTGTTATCGACGGGCTACCCCGTCGAAACGGAACGACTGCGGCCGAATCGAAGCCAGCGCCGACCGTTCACCCCCTCGAAAAAGAACTCTTCGGGACCCGACGTGTACGTTTCCGATAACTCGAACGGGCGACCTCGTGCGACCGGCGAACGCCTCGCGTAATCACTCTTTTCGACCCACCTGCAAGTGGTTAGTGAGTGATTGGAAAGAGAGACAGTCACAGGCTCGAATTCGTCCTCGAACGAGTCACGTGTACTCGACTGACGAACCACCGGTTCCCGCTTACCGCGACCCGAGGGTCAGTTCCTCGGTCGTCTCGGTTCCGTCCCGCCACAGCCGGAGGTCGATCGTCTCGCCCGGGCTGGTCTCGAGCGCCAGGAACGTCGAGAGGGCGTGTCGGTCGGGGATCGGTTCGCCGTCCATCTCGAGGATCACGTCGCCGCCGACGGGGATCGGCTCCCCGCTGCGGCGAACCGTGCTGTCGGCCCCTTCCAGAACTCCCTCGGCCGCCTCGCCGGAGAATACCTCGGTCACCATCACGCCGGTGGCCCTCTCGAGGTCGTTCTCCTGGGCGATGATTCGGTCGACGGACGTGAGGCCGATCCCCATGAACGAGTGGCGGTACTCGCCGTCCTCGATGAGCGACGGGACCACCCGTGCGGTCAGCGCCGCGGAGATCGCGAAGCCGATGTTGTCACCGCCGGTCGCGTTGACGACGCCGACGACGTCGCCGTCGAGATCGACGAGCGGGCCCCCGCTGTTACCAGGGTTGACGGCGGCGTCCGTCTGGACGACGTTCGGCAGGGAGAACTGTCGGCCCGGTGGGTTTACGGTTCGATTGACGCCGCTGACGATCCCCTCGGTGAGGGTCCCTTCGAGGCCGTATGGGTTGCCGACGGCGAGTACCTGCTGGCCGACGACGGGACGTTCCTCGGCCAGAGAGAGTGGCGAGGCCGACTCCGGGACGTGATCGACCTCGAGGACGGCCAGATCGCTGTGGGGGTCGGTGCCGACGAGGCGGGTGCTCGTCCAGTCGCCGTTGATGTACTGGAGGTCGGCGTCTTCCCCGCCGGCGACGACGTGGTCGTTCGTGACGACGTGGTTCTCGTCGAAGAGGAACCCGGACCCCTGGCCCCGACCGACGTCGCCGGTGATGGGGTCGGAGACCCCGAGCACTCGGACCATCGTGACCGAGTCGATGATCGTCTCGTAGACGTCGGTGTAAGCGGAGCCGTCGGCGACGTTCTCTCGGTCGATTTCGTGGACGGAACCGCCTTCGATCGGGTCGTCCCCTCGCGGTTCCGCACACCCGGCGACCGCGCCGAGGAGGCCGGCGCCGGCCGCCGCGAGGAACCGCCGCCGATCGACTCGCGAATCGTTCATAGCCGACGGCTAGGACTCCACGTATTTCAAGTTCCGGAAACAGTGAACGCCGTTCGACGACCCCTCGGCCGATTTTCGATCAGGAAACGAGGGGGTCTCGAGCGGAGTCGACCGCGTCGACGGGATTCCGACGCTGGCGACAGCACTCAGCCGAGCGGCGAGAAGGGAGGACGCGACGAACGGAAGGGAAAACGTGTTACCCGCGGCCCCCCGATTCCGGTACATGATCACGGAAGACGCCCGCGCGCTGCTCGCGACGGGAGGCGTCTGCGACTCCTGTCTCGGCCGCCCGTTCGCCGACAGGAGTTTCGGACTGACGAACGCCGAACGCGGTCGCGCACTGCGAACGACGGTCGCGCTGGCCGACGACGAGGACTTCGACCCGACCCCGCCCACGGACTGCTGGGTCTGTGAGGGGTACTGTGGCACCTTCGACCCGATCGCCGATGCAGTCGTCGAGGCGCTCGAGGGCGTCGACTTCGCCACCTACCAGGTCGGCACGCAGGTCCCGCCGCTGGTCGAGGAGAACGACCGACTGCTCCGGGAGGACGCCGGCCTCGAGCCCGACGTCGGCGAATCGCTCAAGCGGGAGGTAAACCGCGAGGTCGGCCGCCGCGTCGGCGCCAGGACGGGCGCCGAGGTCGACTTCGACCGCCCCGACGTGCTCGCGGTGGTCGACCTCGAGGGGTTCGACCCCCGCGAGGCCCTCGAAACGGGCTCGGTGACCGGCCACGCGGTGGACGTCCAGATCAACCCCGCGTTCGTCTACGGCCGCTACCGCAAACTCGAGCGCGATATCCCGCAGACGGAGTGGCCCTGCCGGGAGTGTGGCGGCAGCGGGATCCAGCTCGGCGACGACGGCGAGGAACCCTGCGACTACTGCGGAGGGTCGGGCTACATGTACGACACGAGCGTCGAACAGACGGTCCGCCCGCACGTCGTCGCGGCCATGGACGGCGACGAGGGTACCTTCCACGGCGCTGGCCGAGAGGACGTCGACGCCCGCATGCTCGAGGAGGGGCGGCCGTTCGTCCTCGAGGTGAAACGCCCCCACGAGCGCGACCCCGACCCGGCCGAACTCGAGGCGAAGATCAACGAGGCCGCCGACGGCAGCGTCGAGGTCGAGGGGCTCCGCCTGGCGACCTACGAGATGGTCGAACGCGTCAAGGAACACGACGCGAGCAAGCACTACCGCGCCGACGTCGAGTTCTCCGAGCCGGTCGACGAGAAGCGGTTCGACGAGGCGATCGCGGAACTCGACGGGACGACCCTCGCACAGGAGACGCCCCAGCGGGTCGACCACCGGCGCGCGGCGCTGACCCGCGAGCGGACGGTCTACGACCTCGAGGGCGAACTTCGGTCGTCGACCGAGGCCGAGGTGCGGCTCCACGGCGAGGGCGGGCTCTACGTCAAGGAGTTCGTGAGCGGCGACGACGGCCGCACCGAGCCGAGCCTGGCTGGCACGCTCGGGGTCGACGCCGAGGTGACCGCGCTTGACGTCACGGGCGTCGAGGGCGAGGACGAGCCGTTCGAACGCGAGGAGTACTTCCTGGACGAGCCACGCGACGGCGACGACGACAGCGACGACGACGGCAGCGACCGGAACTGACCTCGCTTACGCGTCCGCCGCCTCCTCCCGACCCGGATCGTGCGTCTCGTACCACTCGAGGAGCTGCTCGAGCCGGTGGATCGCCCGGTCCGGATCGCCGATATCGTGGTGTTCGTCCGGGTAGACGACGAGCTTCGCGTCGACGCCCTGTTTCCGCGCGGCGACGTACAACTGCTCCGACTGGGTGGGTGGACAGCGCCAGTCCTCGTCGCCGGCCATCACCAGCAGCGGCGTATCGATCCCGTCGGCCTCGAGGATCGCCGATCCCTCGTCGAACGTCTCTGGGTCCTCCCAGGGGAGGCCGAAGTCCGCCTCCATCCAGTTGTGCGAGTCGCTCGTGCCGAACTCCGCCCGGAGGTCGTAGATCCCGTGTTCGGGCGCGGCGGCGGCGAACAGGTCCGTCTGCGTGACGAGATACCCCTGTGCGATTCCACCGTAGGAGAAGCCGTACCCGAAGACGCGGTCGGGGTCGACCCAGCCCCGATCGACGAGCGACTCCACGCCGGCGACGATGTCGTCGACTTCGGCGGTTCCCCACCGCCCCTTCAGTACCTCGGCGAACTCCCGGCCGCGGGAGATCCCCCCGCGGTAGTTCGGGCGGAAGACGACGTAGCCGCGGCTCGTCAGCGCCGCATGGTCGAAGCTGAACTCCGATTCGTCGTAGGAGATCGGGCCGCCGTGGATCGCCACCACGAGCGGGTGGGGGCCGTCCTCGAGGTCGAGGTCGAGGTCGGGATCGGAGTAGACGATGCCCTCGAGCGTCCAGCCGTCGGACTCCCACTCGACGCGGCGCACCGCGGGCATCGAGTGGGAATCGATCAGGTCGGCGTTGACTGCGGAGAGCCGCCGCAACGACGCTGGAGACTCGTCGGCGGTCAGGTCCAGGTCGTCGACCGCGACCGCGTGGACGTCGAGCCCGTCGCTCGGATGCGAGAACAGGACCGACGCCGTCTCACCGTCGGCGGCGACGTCGAAGCCCTGGATCGCACGGTCCTCGCCCTGCGCGTCGAAGACGCGTTCGACCGTTCCGTCCAGTTCCGCGCGGACGAGCCTGGTCCGGCCCTCGTCGCCGACGAGGGTGTAGGCGGCGTCGCCGACCCACTCGACGGTCCCCCAGTAGGCGACCGTCCGATCGAGGTTCGCCGTCAGCGACCGCGATTCCTCGCCGTCGTGGTAGTGGACCTCCGCGGGTCGACACCAGTTCTCCGAGTCGCGAACGACGAAGCCGAGGGTCCCGTCCTCGCGCCACGACGGTCGCGAGCACTGCCGGTCGCCGTCGGTCAGCCGCCGCAGGTCGGAGCCGTCCGGGGCGATCGTATAGAGGTCCCGAACCAGCGTATCGTCGGGCCGCTCGAGCCGACAGGAGGTGAACGCGATCCGGCCGGTCGGCCCCCAGCGCGGTTCCATGCCGGCGATGTCCTGGAACGCACCGCCGCCGAAGGCGTCGTCGAGGCGTGCGGTCTCGCCCGAGTCGTAATCGACGACGAACAGGTAGGTCGTCACGTCGTCCGTCCAACCGGTTCCGTCGACCTTGTGCTGGAGCCGCGTCGTCTCGATCGGCCCGCCGTCGCGGACCTCCTCGAGGTAGGCCCGCTCGTCCTCGGTCGGGTCCCGGGCGGCGATCACCAGCCGGTCCCCCTCGGGCCCCCAGTCGAACGCCGAGACGCCCTCCTCGCGGTCGGTCACCTGTCGGGCGTCGCCGCCGCGGGCCAGGTCGAACGACCAGACCTGCTGGTCCGGCCCGTCGTCGCCGTTTTCGTCGCCTTCCGTCGAATCGTCTACGTCGTCCTCCGAACCCTCTCGCTCCCGCCGGCCGATCCGCCGCTCCACGTCCGTCTCCCTGTCGGCGAGGAAGGCGAGTCTGTCCCCCGACGGGCTCCAGGTCGGACTCGAGGCACCGTCGACGGCGGTCAACCGGTGGGGCTCGCGGGAGCCGTCCGCGGGCACGACGAACAGGGAACTGACGGCCTCGTCGGCTTCCTGTTCGTACTCCGTCGCGACGAACGCAACCCGGTCGCCCTCCGGCGAGATCGCGAGGTCGGTGATCTGCGTGAGATCGTAGAACGCCTCGAGCGGAATCGCGTCGGATACAGTCATAGCGCATTCCTTTCAGCGAGGTTCCAAATGCGTTGGGGTGGCCGGGGGCGAACCGACGGCCGGGAGTCACAACCGTTATTTCCCGAGTCCGCGACCCCTTCGCGTATGCCCTTCGGCGTCGACGAGGCCGGCAAGGGACCGGCACTGGGATCGATGTTCGCCGCGGCCGTCCACCTCGAGGAGCCGGCCGTCCTGCCCGACGGGATCGCGGACTCGAAGCGGCTCTCTCCGTCCAGACGGGACGCACTCGCCGAAACGATCCGCGAGGACGATCGGATCTCGGTCGGCGTCGCCGAAGTGCCCCCCGAGCGGATCGACGATCCGGAGACCGACATGAACTCGCTGACGGTCCGGGCCCACGCCGCGGCGATCGAGGACGCGCTCGCCGACGTCGCGGCGGACGACCGGATCGCGGGCCTCTGTGACGCCTGCGACACCGACGCGGATCGGTTCGCCCGCCGGGTCGCCGACGCCTGTGGCCCGTTCGAGGGCGAGGGAACACTCGAGGTCGACGCCCGCCACGGGGCCGACGACGACTCGCCGCTGGTCGGCGCGGCGAGCATCGTCGCCAAGGTCGAACGCGACGCCCACGTCGCGGCCATCGCCGACGAGTACGGCGACGTCGGCAGCGGGTACCCCGGGGATTCGACCACCCGTGAGTTCCTCTCCGACTACGTCGCGGAACACGGCGAGTTGCCGCCGTTCGCCCGCAGTTCCTGGTCGACCTGCGAGGAGTTGCTGGCCGAGGCGCGACAGACCGATCTCGGGCAGTTCTGATCCTCGATTCCGCGGGGAGGCCGTCCGGGCCGGCGATTTCTGTCGACCGATTTATATCCGCGCTCGACACAAAGTCAGGCGTGTCCGTCGTTACGATTCTCGGACTGCTCGCGCTCGCCGCGGCCGCCACGGCCGTCGTCTGGAAAGGGAGCACGTGGCTCGAGAGTTCGGCGAACCAGTTGGCCGTCGGCTACGGCGTGCCCGCGGTCGTCCAGGGGGCGATCATCGCCGCCGCCGGCTCGAGTATGCCGGAACTTGTCAGCGTCCTCGTCGCGACGCTGCTCCACGGGGAGTTCGAGCTCGGGATCGGCGCGATCGTCGGCTCCGCGGTGTTCAACCTGCTCGTCATCCCGGCAGGGTCGGCCCTGGTGACCGAGTCCGACGGCGGGATGGAAACCGGGCGCGACCTGGTCTACAAGGAGGCGCTGTTCTACATGGTCGCGGTCGCGACGCTGCTGCTTACCTTCTCGATGGCGGTCATCTACAACCCGAGCGATGGGGCGACGCTGCAGGGATCGTTCACCCGGCCCCTCGCGGTCTTTCCGCTCGGGATCTACGGTCTCTACGTGTTCAGCCAGTACCTCGACACTGCCGACCACGAGGCCGAGGAGGACGGGACGGTCCAGCCCCGGACGTGGCTGTGGTTCGGCCTCGGGCTCGTGTTGATCATCGTCGGCGTCGAGGGGCTCGTCCGGGCCGCGATCGGCCTCGGCGACGCGTTCGGGACGCCCGCGTTCCTGTGGGGGATGACCGTCGTCGCGGCCGGCTCGAGCATCCCGGACGCGTTCGTCAGCGTCGCCGCCGCACGCTCGGGGCGGCCGTCGGTCAGCCTCGCCAACGTGTTGGGGAGCAACGTTTTCGACCTGCTCGTGGCCGTACCGCTGGGCGTGCTCGTCGCGGGCAGCCTGGCGATTACCTTCCCGCACGTCGTGCCGATGATGGCGTTTCTGATCTTCGCGACGATCGTTTTCTTCGCGATCGCCAGAACCGGGATGGTGCTCTCCGAGCGGGAGGCCTGGCTGTTGCTGGCGACGTACGGACTGTTCGTCGCCTGGCTGGTTCTCGAGAGCGTCGGCGTGACCGACGTCGTCCGGACCTGATACGGGTTACTGTAACTCGTTTCCGCCGCAACCGCGACCCGGACGGCGGCTGTGTCGGTCCATCGGGACGGCAGTCCGTATGAAAAGAGCGACGCGGCGTTAGCGATCGGTCAGCAGGCGCTGGAGGATCTCGCCGTACGCCGGCCGGGTGATGAGCACGCCCACGAGCACGCCGAGGATCGTGATGATGGCGAACCCGCGGAGGTCGCCGAGGCTCAACACCGCCAGCGGCGACATCGCGATGATCGTCGTCGCGGCCGCGGCGCCGATGACCCAGAAGGCCTTGCGGAACCGCGATTCGAAGACCCGCTGGGAGCTGACGTCACCCTGGTTCATCACCTCGTCGGCGATGATGACCAGGTCGTCCACCCCCGTTCCGACGACGGCGATGAAGCCGGCGACGTGCGAGAGGTCGAGCGGCATGCGTATCAGCGCCGCGAAGCCGAGCAGGACGACCACCTCCGTCAAGGCCGTGACGATCATCGGCAGCGCGACCCGCCGGTCGCGGTACCGGACGAAGACGACGCCGCTGACGGTCAACACGGAGAGTACGCCGATCAGCAGCGAGTACTGCTTGAACTGGTCCGCGAGCGCGGGGTTGATCGAGTACTGCTCGGCGTCGTCGAACTCGAGCGGCGCGGTCAAGGCCCCGGACTGCAGGTTGACGGCGAGCGTATGGGCGTCCTGCTGAGTCGGGACGATCATCCGGAACGTGGGGTTGGTCGACCACTCCTCGGCGGCCATGCTCTGGGCGAGGTCCGACCCCATCGGGTGGGCGTCGACGACTTCGCCGTCGACTTCGGTAAGGAGACACCACTCGGGCTCCTCGTGGCTCGGATCGAAGACGCCGGTATCGCGGTCGAACCGCTCGGGGGAACACTGCCCGACACCTTCGCCGGTGAACCCGTACTCGTTCATGTCCGACTGGAACGACTCCGCGGGACTGGGACCGTCATCCCCGCTCACGTCGTCGACCGTGACCGGGACGTAGTGTTGGCCCGGTCTGTTCGGCGGGTTCTCGTAGGAGGCCGACCCGATCGAACTGAAGTCCTCGTAGGTGAGCACCGTCTCGTTCTCCTGGGTGCCGTTCTCGCCAGGGTAGTAGGCGACGATCCGGACATCACCGCGATCCGACAGCAGTTCGCGGAGTTCTCCGGTCGTCATCCCCGGCACCTCGGTGACGATGTAGTGGTCGCCGCCGAGTCGGGACTCCTCGTAGGCCGTCCCGCCGGAGAGGCCAGCCTCGTTGATCCGGAGTTCGATCGTCTGGATGATCTCCTCGCGTGTCTGGGCCGTGACGCCGTCCTCGACGTCGTCCTCGGAGACGTCCGCGCCGGCGGCCTGCAGCGCCTCGGCGAACTCCGCGTGGGTAACGTCCTCGGAGAACACCTCGGCCGTGGTCCGGCCGTCGTCGTGGACCCGGACGACGACGTCGATCGAGTCGAGCTCGAGTTCCTGTGCGATCACCGTCGCGTCGGGTTCGGTCTCGAGGTCGTCGACCATGATCCCGACCGGCGGCGCACTGACGCGGGCCCCGCCCTCGAGCCCGAGGCCGTACTCGAGGTTGGTGGGATTGTCCGTCCGTTCGACGGAGCCGTTCCCGTCCTCCTCGACGATTCTGTCGTCCTCGGCCATGATCCCGCCGGGGATGAACAGCGCGACCAGCGAGAAGGCCACGAACACGACCAGCAGGAGGACGCGCCAGTTCTCCTTGACGAAGGCGATCGGTCCCATTACGATCTCACCCCGTGGAACTTGTACCAGCGAAGCAGGCTTACGTTCAGCATATACGTGTTCATCAGGTCGGCTGCGAGGCCAACGAAGAGGACGATGCCGATCGACGCCAGTAGATCGACGCCGAACAGCGACGCGGCGATCCCCATCACGAGCATCGCCATCATCGACGTAACGGTCATCGTGATACCCGTCCGCATCGCGCGGTGGGTGCTCTCGTAGAAGTCACCCTGTCGTCGCAGGATGTGGTTGTTCAACAGGATGTCCGAGTCGACCGAGTACCCGATCAGCATGAGCAACGCGGCGACGGTGCCCAGCGAGAGCGGGATGCCGGCGATCGACATGAACGCCAGCGGAATGATCAGGTCGGAGAACGCCGAAAGGACGATCGCGACGGCCGGGACGAACGTCCGAAAGAGGAGGAACGCGATGACGCTCATCCCGACGAACGCGACGGCAATCCCGAGCAGCGCCGTCTGCTGGGTCTGTGCGGCGAAGCTCGCCGATGCCGTCGACTCGGACTGGACGACCGACCCGTCGCCCGCGGGCTCGAGGTTCGACTCGGCCTGGTTCGAGAGGTCCTGAATCACGTCGTCGTCCTCGACGCCGGCGAACTGAACGGTGTACTGGTTTTCGCCCACGACTGACTGGATCGAGTCTGGCTCGACCGAGAACGCGTCCTGGATCTGTGCCTCGGACGAGGTCGTCTCGACCGTCAGTTGCGCCCCGCCCGCGAAGTCCATTCCCAGCGGAACCGGCGCGCCGTAGGCGAGGAAGGAACCGCTGAGAACGAGCAATGCGACCGCGAGAACCGCAAGCGGAACCGCCGCGAGTTGGCGGTTACTGTACCGGGTGTAATCTCTTTCTACCTCCGGTACCTCGAGAGTCCCCATGTACGCGACCCTGGAGGGCCCCCGAAGTAAGCCTTCTCAATTTCTCCAGGGTGTCGATTGCCGAACAGTACCGTGCCGTACGGCAGACTGAAGCCGCTCGAGGCCGTTCCTCGGGTATGAACGACGACGCCGAAATCGACGCGGCGGCCGACGAGCGCGGCGACGAACGCGAGACGGCAGCCGACCGGGTGACGGTGTCGTACCCGGCGGACCTCTCCGACTGGGGCCGGTTCCAGGTCGAGAAACCCTCGTTCCGCGCGTTCCTGCGGAAGACCCGCGACGAGGCTCGCGAGGGCGACCGGTGGGAGGAGTTCGTCGGTGTCGGCTGCTGTGGCAACACGCTCGACGTCCCGCTGCGGGTCGAGCACGTCGCCGGCGGGCCACGAATCGACGAAGAAACCGAAATCGAGTACGAGGTCCGGGAGGCCTGCGACCTCGAGGGCGGCTGGGAGGTCCAGAGCGAGGCGAGCCCGGAAAACGCCTGACGTCAGTCGGGCAGATAGCGGACGCTCAACACACCGTTGCCCCCGTCCGGGCTCTCGGGGACCGATCGGCGCACCTCTACGCGAACCGCTTCGAGCCGCGCCGCCCGCGAGAGCGTCTCCTCGTCCTCGAGGACGTCCCGGGCGGCGTCCTCCGTCTCCTCGGCCGGGAGACAAAAGACGTGGATCTCGCCGGTGCCGGCGCGTTCCTCGGTGACGAGGTCGCCGACTTCGGCGGCGGCGGCGAGTTCCTTCGCGTGCTGGGTCGGCTCGAGATCGCTGTCGACGAGGTCGATCGACCGGCGGTCCTCGACGTCGACTACCTGCCAGGCGACCTCGAGCGGCGGTTCGGGGGCGACGGTCGCCTCGAGGACGTCGTGGACCTCGAGGCCGGGGTTCGAGGCGAGCGTGTGTACCTGTGCGGTCTCGACGTCGCGGACGACGGCCGACTCCGCTTCGGCGTGCGTGACGACGAACGTTCCCGTCTTTTCGGTCATGGGCGGTCGTAGGGCCGGGGTCGTTTTCCGGGTTTCGGGTTCAGACGATATCGACGGTGACGGCGGCGACGGCGGGTGGGATTCCCGGCCCGCGGGGACGAGACGGGATCTTCTTACGCTCGCGTGACTATCAGCTCGTATGGTCGTTTCGAAACTCATGAAACTCTGTTACGCCGGAAGCGCACTGTACGGACTGCTCGCGGCCGCGACGCCCCGGCGCGCGCTCGCGCTGTCGCTGCGTGCCTGGACGCCTGGCCTCGAGAACGTCTCGGAACTCGAGCCCCGCGAGTGGTACGTCCGAAACACCCGGGCGGTCGGCGTCGGGATGCTCGCTGCGGGACTCGCCGGACTGGCCCTCGAGCAGCGTGCCGCCGGGACCGAGGAAACGGCGGAGGAGACCGACGACGGACCCGTTACCGTCGAGGTCGGCGACGAATCGTCGGACTGAAGCGACGGTTCGGCCCGGGTGACAGTCCGGCGAACGCGTGACGGAACGCCTTTGCCCCCGGCGGTTGCCCACTCGGGTATGGACGTCGATATCGGCAACGCGCTCGCGTCAGTCGCCTCCCCGGGCGTCTCCCGGGCGAGCCTCGAGCGACTGGACGAGCGAGTCGCGGACGCCCACGAGCGTATCGAGCGCGGGATGACAAACCGGGAGCACGGCTACGAAGCCCTCAACCTCCCGGAGCGAACCGATCCAGACGAGATCAGGGCGGCCGTCGATCCGGTCGCGGACGCCGAGGCACTGCTCACCGTCGGCATCGGCGGGAGTTCGCTCGGCGCGGCGACGATCGCGAACGCATTCGAATCGGACACCGAGACCGTCTTCCTCGACAACGTCGACCCCGCGTGGGTCTCGCGGAAACTCGCCTCGCTCCCGCTCGAGGAGACGGCGATCAACGTCGTCTCGCGCTCCGGAACCACGGCGGAGACGCTGGCGAACTTCCTGGTCGTCCGCGACGCCTTCGAATCGGCCGGCGTCGACTGGACCGAGCGAACGATCGTTACGACCGGCGATTCCGGGCCGTTGCGTGATCTCGCCGATCGCCACGACCTCCCCTCGCTGAAGGTTCCCGACGGCGTTCCCGGACGCTTCTCCGCGCTGTCCGCCGTGGGAATGGTCGCCGCCGCGGTCTGTGGCCACGACCTCGAGGCGCTGCTCGAGGGTGCCGCGGCCGAACGGGAGACGCTTGCGGGATCGCTGTTCGAGTGTCCGGCCTACGCGTACGGCGCGACGACCTACGCCCTCGACGGGCGGGGCGCGGGGACCAACGCCGTGATGCCCTACGCCGAGTCCCTGGAGACTTTCGCCGAGTGGTTCGCCCAGCTGTGGGCCGAGAGCCTCGGGAAAGACGAACTCGGGCAGACGCCCGTGCGGGCGCTTGGGGCGACCGACCAGCATTCACAACTGCAACTGTACCGGGCCGGACCGCGGGACAAACTCGTCACCTTCCTCACCGTCGACGGCGGCCCGGATCGCTCGATCCCGGAGACGGACGTCGACGACCTCGCCTACCTCGGCGACTCGACGCTCGGCGAACTGCTCGCGGCCGAGTTCGAGGCGACCGAAGCCAGCCTCGCGGCCGCCGACCGGCCGAACGTCCGCGTCGAACTCGAGGCCGTCGACGAGTACGAACTCGGCGGCCTGCTGTACGGGATGGAGGCTGCCTGCGTGCTCGCCGGCGAACTCTACCGCGTCAACACGTTCGAGCAGCCGGCCGTCGAGTGGGCGAAGAAGGCAACGCGGGGACTGCTGGGCGGCGGCGAGTTCGAGGAAGCCGAGGCGGTCGCCGAGAAGACCGAACTGCGGGTCGAACGGTAATCGGAATCGGCGCCGACCCCCTGCCCGCATCGGATTGCGGTGATCCTATAGGCACGTAGACGAAAAACGTGGTATGAGCGATACCGAACGGGCCGCCGACCCCGACCCCGACCCCGGCCCCGGCCCCGGCTCCGACGCTCGCCGAACCGAGCGTGGCGACCCGCCCACCTCCGCGCTCGTTCCCGCCGTCGGAACCGTCCTCTCGGCGGTCACCGCTGCCGCGCTCCTGGTCCCCGTTCGCCGCGGCGTCGACGAACCGACTCTCCAGATCGCGGGGGCCCTGGCGGCAGTCGCCACTGGCGCGTTCCTCGCGCGACGTCACGCCCTCCTCGAGCGACGACGGGCCGGCCCGATCGCGGCCGGCGCGAGCCTTCTCGTCGTCGTTCTCTCCGGGTACGTGATCACCCAGGGGGTGCTCGGCTCGACCGTCCTGCCCGGCCTCGGATGGTCGATATCGCTGCTGTTTACGGCGTTTTTCGTCGCCGCGGGTTCGGTCGGCGTCGGCGTCGCGGACTACGTCGGACTCTCCAGTCGTGGGCTGACCCGGCGGGCGAGCCACACGGCCGAGATGTTCGTCCTCGCGTTCGTCAGTCTCTTCGGCATTGCGTTTGCCTTCCTCTTCCTGTCGGTGCCGCTTGCCCTCGTCGTCGGCGAACCCACACCGCTACAGGAGACGCTCGTCGAGTACGCCTCGACCGTGGTCGCGCTGGGCGGGGTCACGATCGGCTACCTCCGGCTTCGCGGCCGCGACCGCTCGTTTATCGACCTCGAGATGCCAACGCTCCGGACGGTCGGCTGGCTCGTCGGGGGAGTGATCCTGCTCGTGGGGACGAACACGGCCCTCGGGTCGCTGTTGAGCGCGGCCGGTGCGGAGGGAGCCGAGCACACGACCGTCCAGCAGGTCGCGGAGAACCCGAACCTGTTGGTGGTCATCATCCCCGCGATGGTGTTCATCGTCGGCCCGTTCGAGGAACTGCTCTACCGCAACATCATCCAGAAATCGCTGTACGACACGTTCTCGCGCTACGGTGCGATCGTCGTCGCGAGCGTCGTGTTCACGTCGGTCCACATCTCTGCGTACTCGACCGCAGGGGCGAACCGAATCCTCGTGAGTCTGGCGCTGTTGTTCGTCCTCTCGCTGATCCTGGGCGCGCTCTACGAGCGAACCGAGAACCTGCTCGTGCCGGCGCTCGTCCACGGCTGCTACAACGCGGCGGTGTTCCTTATCGCGTAAACGGGGCGCTCTCGGTGGGTGCTTGGCGAAGGGACTCGAGCGGAGGGAAGCGACTGTTGCGTCCGCTCCGGATGCCGAAGGCGAAACTACCGGGCCCGAGTGGGGTAGAGGGGGTTACGACGGGTTCTTCCGCGCGAGTTCTGACCCACAGATCGGACAGCGGTCCTTCTCCTCGTCGAACTCGCGGCCACAGCCCTGACACTGGTAGTGCCAGTGGCGCTGTTCGTCGATCCCCTCGCGGGCGATGACCTCGACGTCGACGTTGAGTTTCTCCGCGACGTTTTGCATCGCGTAGTCGTCGGTGACGAGGACCCCGTCGAGTTCGAAACTGGCCGCGACGAGCCGAACGTCCGTGTCCGAGAGCACCTCGAGGTCGCCCGACTCGCGGGCCGCACGCCGGACCTTCTCCGTCGTGTCCTCGTTGGGGATGTGGATGTGCATCCCCGAGCCCTCCATCGCGTCGTAGCGATAGGCGCTCTCGTCCTCGAGTTCTTCGCGGACGAGCGGGATGGTTGCAGTCTGTTCTGACGTGTGGAAGTCGTGAATAAAAGCCGAGGAGTCGAGAACGTACATACCGTTTCCGTTAGCGCTTGACGACGATGTAGTCTTTTACCGCCTGAACGCGGTTGACGGGGACGAGAAACCGGCCGTCTTCGTCGACGTCGAAATCGACGGAGCGGGTCGGAAGTTCTTCGTCAGGATCGATAACCAGGTCGTGAAGTTTCCCGGACTTGAGGTCCATCGTGATGTTGTAAAGCAATCCCAGTTCGGTGCCGTCGGATCCCATGACGGCCTTCCCCGAGAGATTTTCGGCGAGTATATCGCTCATGCATACCCGTATTTACTAATCGGTATTAAAATCCATGGGGTCCGCGGTCGTCCCGGTTCCGTCCGGCGATCGAGATACTCAGCATCCGTTTTCGGGCCGTACGAGGCCGTGAAGGCGTAATCCGGTCCGCAGCGACGTAACCGATCCGGAAACCCACGCCTGTGAACCGCTACGACCCCCTCGAGCGACGGCCCGCGAAACGACGGGAAACTACGGCCACCCCGCGTCGCGGCGTTCGCCACGATCAGCGGCCGACGCCACGTGATTCCCGCTGTTCGAGCACCAGCACGACGGCGCGGCGTGACGATGGGTTTAACTACCGCCCTGCGGACGCTCTAGGCAAGACCTTCTCGGGTGGTTCATCATGTCGGACACGGATACAGATGCGGAGACGGATACGAACTCGGACTCGGACTCGCGAGACCCTACATCTCTCAGAACGCCGATCGTCGCCGTCCTCGGCCACGTCGATCACGGGAAGACCAGCCTGCTAGACAAGATCCGCGGCTCGGCGGTCATCGAGGGCGAAGCCGGGGCGATCACCCAGCACATCGGGGCGACCGCGGTGCCGTTAGACATCGTCTCCTCGATCGCGGGCGATCTGGTCGATCCGGACGACTTCGACCTGCCCGGTCTCCTCTTCATCGATACGCCCGGGCACCACTCGTTCACGACGCTTCGATCCCGCGGGGGCGCGCTCGCCGACATCGCTATCCTCGTCGTCGACGTCAACGACGGCTTCCAGCCCCAGACGCTCGAGGCGCTTGACATCCTCCGTCGGTCGGAGACGCCGTTCATCGTTGCGGCCAACAAGATCGACACGGTGCCGGGGTGGGACGAGACGGAGGACTCGCCGATCAACGCGACCTACGAATCCCAGACCGACCGCGTCCAGGGTCGACTCGACGAACAGCTCTACGAGATCATCGGGAACCTCTCGGACGAAGGCTTCTCCGCCGACCTCTACTGGCGCGTCCAGAACTTCCAGCGCAACGTCGGCGTCGTTCCCGTCTCCGCGATGACCGGCGAGGGCGTGCCGGACCTGCTCGCCGTCATGATGGGCCTCTCCCAGCGGTACATGAAAGAGGAGATGGAGATCGACGTCACCGGCCCCGGCGTCGGCACCGTCCTCGAGGTCAAAGAGGAGAAAGGGTTCGGAAAGACGGTCGACATCGTCCTCTACGACGGCACGATCAAGGCCGACGACAAGATCGTCGTCGGCGGACAGAACGATCCCATCGTCACCGACGTCCGCGCCCTGCTACAACCCCGGCCGCTCGCGGAGATCCGCACCGAGAGCCGGTTCGAGAAAGTCGACGAAGTCAGCGCCGCGGCCGGGATCAAGGTCGCCGCGCCCGAACTCGGCGACGCGATGGCCGGCGCGCCAGTCCGGGTCGTCCGCGACCGGGACCTCGAGGACGTCGTCCGCGAGGTCGAGGCAGAACTCGCGGATATCGCCGTCGACACCGCCGAGGAGGGTGTCGTCGTCAAGGCCGACACCCTGGGCAGCCTCGAGGCGATGGCCGACGCCCTGGAGGACGCGGAGGTGCCGATCGTCCGCGCGGAGGTCGGCGACGTCGCGCCGCGGGACGTCTCGGTCGCGTCGACCGCAGACGATCCGAAACAGCAGGTGATCCTCGGGTTCAACGTCGATACGCTCTCGGAGGCCCAGCGGCGGGCCGAGACCGACGACGTGGATATCTTCACCGACGAGGTCATCTACCAGCTCGTCGAGGAGTACGACGAGTACGTCGAGGAGATCGAGCAAGCCCAGCAGGACACCATCCTCGAGAACATCACGCGACCCGCCCGGTTCCGGATCCTCCCGGATCACACGTTCCGCCAGAACGATCCCGCGGTCGTCGGCGTCGAAGTCGACGCCGGGACCCTCCGCAACAACTCGAACGTGGTGACGTTCGACGGTGGCGAGCCCGAGCGCGTCGGCCAGATCAAGGGGATCCAGGAACAGGGAGAGGACGTCGACGAGGCCCGCAACGGCGACCGCGTCTCGGTCGCGATCGACGGCCCCACGGTCGGCCGTGACATCGAGGAAGGCGACCGGCTCTGGACCGAAATCCCCGAGAAGCACGCCAAGATCCTGGAACAGGAGCTGACGGACGAGATCCCCGGCGACGAACTCGAGGCGCTGAACATGTACCTCGAGAAGCAGCGCAATCGGGACCCGTTCTGGGGCAAATAGCGCGAAAGAGTCGGTATCGACGCGGTGTCGGTTACTACGTTCGGCGATCCTCGCTCCCGACTCGCTTTTCCATGACGATTTCGTCGTAATCGCGGTAGTCCAGCGGATACTCTCCGGTCTTTTCGTACCCGCGCCGCCGATACAATTCGGGGAGATACGGATGCTCCCCGGGAGTAGTAAGCCAGACAGTAGCGAACCCCTGATCTCGAGCCAGCGTCTCCACGTGATCCAGTAACCTGCTTCCGACGCCGCTCCCCTTCCAGTCCGCGTGAACGCCGAGACGGCTCAGTTTCACTCGATCCGGGTCCGTCTCCTCGAGTCGGACGCCGCCGACGATTTCGGTCCGGACGCTGGCGACGTAGAGTCGGTCGTTTCGAATCCAGTTCGAGACCGTATCCGACGTAACTGATCCGGCTTTCGCGGGAAACCCGAGTCGACGGTTCTCCTGGTAGGCGCTTCGATACACTTCCGCGAGCCGCTCCGAATCGGCGACGGTCGCCCGGCGGATTTCCACTTCTTGCACGATCTATCCCACGTTGGAGTCGGAGCGAACAATAATCCTGACCATGGCCGCGATGAAAGTGGAAGTGGAAGTGGAAGTAGTAGTAGTAGTAGTGGAAGTACTGGCACGCCCAACACGGAAAAACCGGAGTGCGCGATCGGAGACGGTGACGGAGAGATCCGGCATGGCTGTGCCGTCGGCGACAACTACTTCGATCCGTCGACCGTCCCGGTCTCCCTTTGGCGGGCACGCTCGATGCCCTCGAGAACGGCTTCGGGATCGTCGATCGCGTCCCGATCGCAGCGAAGGTCAAACCGGCGACTGCGCTCGAGGACCAGTTCGTCGTCGGTGAGTTCGACGTCGGCGATGCGCTCCCATGGGACGAGTTTGCTCGCCCGCCCTCGATCGAGTCGGATTCCGCGTCGGTGGGCCCGGAGTTCGCCCACGGTCCGATCCGTGTCGCCGGCGTCCAGCGAGAAGCGTTTCCCGCCGCGTTTCGCTCCGTTGCCTCCGAAGTCGAACCGATCCCAGGCGATCACGAGGACGCCGTACGCGATCCAGAACAGCCCGAACGCGTTTCCGGCGACGAGAGACGTAACGCCCGCAACGATCACGAGGGCGACGAGCAGGGCCCAGGCCCCACCCTGGAGAAAACCCGCCGGTTCGTAGTTCCAGGAGACGACCGGGTCGTCCGCGGTCACTGCCTCGACGTACTGGTTCCGACAGAGGCGTTCCAGGCCGAAGCCGGCGACCCCCACGACGAGGGCGAAGATCGCCGTCACGACGAGGTGACGGGTCGGCACCGTGAGGGCCGTCACGCCGGGTACGAACGCGACGGCCCCGAAGACGATCGCCGGCAGGTAGGGGGCCGCCCGGGTCCGCCAGGACCGCCCGATCCGCTCGGGAAGGCCGACGGCCCGCTTCCCGAGGACGTGGCCGACGATCGTGACGGCGGTCACCGTCGTCGGGAGCACACCGAGGAGCGTGACTGCGGCGACGTCCGCGAACGCGCCGACGACGGCGGCGAACCCGCCCGCGACGAGTCCGAGGTAGAAGCCGAACCCGGCTTGGAACCCGATATCCGGCGGCTCGGGGTCCGCGAGGGGGCGGCCGTGCTCGAGGGACATACCGAAGGGTACGGTTCCCGAGTGCAAAAAAGCGTGTGACGCGCGTGACGTTTTCCGGACTGGACTGCTTGCGCCTGCCGTTGAAATACTTACCCTCGGGTTGCTGGTGGATCGTGTATGCTCGTCCATCTCCAGCAGTACAAACACGAGGAGGTCCAGTTCGACGACAACCGGACCACGGGCGAATCCCAGACGGAGGATTCGGTCGACAAAGCGCCCGAGGAGTACTTCGGCAAGAGCATCGACGACTTCGACCTCGAGACGTGGGAGACGATCGATCACGAGGGCGACCCGATCCAGCGACGCGAGGTGACGATCGACGGCGTCACCGCGCTCTCGATGCCCCAGGAGCCGACCGAGGAGGACGATCCGGACCTGCCCGGTCGAACCCTCCAGCTCCGGCTGGGCGGCGGCATCGAGTTCCTCGCGAACGTCGAACTCGTCGAGGCCCAGGATCGGAACCCGGCGGAACCGGAGGCCGAAGGGAAGGTCTCGAAGGAGGACGACCCCCAGGGGAAGGTGACGATGGACGACGAACCGTAAGCGGCGGCGATCGACTCGGCATGTGGACGTGTCACGAACCGGAATGACAGCCGCTACCGGAGACGCGACGGTCCCGAAATCGTTTTCAACTGCTCACTCGCACACTCGGTATGCCGACGGAATCGGACACTCATTACGACCCCTCGCTGGGGAACAAGTTCATCTTCGTCACCGGCGGCGTCATGTCGGGGCTCGGCAAAGGGATCACGGCCGCGAGCACCGGCCGTCTCCTGAAAAACGCCGGGTTCGACGTCACCGCGGTGAAGATCGATCCGTACCTGAACGTCGACGCCGGGACGATGAACCCCTACCAGCACGGGGAGGTGTACGTCCTGGAGGACGGCGGCGAGGTCGACCTCGACCTGGGGAACTACGAGCGGTTCCTCGACGTCGACATGACCTCCGACCACAACATCACGACCGGGAAGACCTACCAGCACGTCATCGAGAAGGAACGGGCGGGCGACTACCTCGGGAAGACGGTCCAGATCATCCCTCACATCACGAACGACATCAAACGGCGGATCCGGGAGGCCGCCGAGGGGACCGACGTCTGTATCGTCGAGGTCGGCGGCACGGTCGGCGACATCGAGGGGATGCCCTACCTCGAGGCGCTGCGCCAGTTCGCCCACGAGGAACCCGAGGAGAACGTCCTCTTCGCCCACGTCACGCTCGTCCCCTACTCGAAGAACGGCGAGCAAAAGACCAAGCCGACCCAGCACTCGGTCAAGGAGGTCCGGTCGATCGGCCTCCAGCCCGACGTGATCGTCGGCCGCTGCGAGGACCGCCTCGAGCAGAAGACGAAAGAGAAGATCGCCCTGTTCTGTGACATTCCCACGGAGGCAGTGTTCTCGAACCCCGACGTCGAGGACGTCTACCACGTCCCGCTGATGGTCGAAGAGGAGGGACTGGACCAGTACGTCCTCGAGCACTTCGGGCTCGACGACGAGGCGCTCCCGGCAGGCGAGCGATCGAACGAGTGGCGCGAGATCGTCACCTCCGAGAAGTCCGGTACCGTCGACGTCGCGCTGGTCGGCAAGTACGACCTCGAGGACGCGTACATGTCGATCCACGAGTCGCTGAAACACGCCGGCTTCGAGGTCGGGGTCGACGTCGACGTCCACTGGGTACCGGCCGACGAGATGGCCGACGAGTACGACGACCAACTCGAGGCGGTCGACGGGATCATCGTCCCCGGCGGCTTCGGGATGCGCGGCTCCGAGGGGAAGATCGAGGCCGTCCGCTACGCCCGCGAGAACGACGTTCCCTTCCTCGGGCTCTGTCTCGGCTTCCAGATGGCCGTCGTCGAGTACGCCCGCAACGTGCTTGGCCTCGAGGGCGCTCACTCCGCGGAGATGGACGAGGACACGCCCCACCCGGTCATCGACATCCTGCCCGAACAGTACGAGGTCGAGGACATGGGCGGAACGATGCGGCTCGGCGAGCACACGACCGTGATCGAACCGGAGACGCTCGCCTACGACCTCTACGGCGACACCTCCTGTAGCGAGCGCCACCGCCACCGCTACGAGGTCAACCCCGAGTACTTCGATCGGTTCGAGGACGAGCCGCTGGTCTTCTCCGGCACCGCCGGCAACCGCATGGAGATCCTCGAACTCGAGACCCACCCGTACTTCCTCGGGACGCAGTTCCACCCCGAGTACACGTCACGGCCGGGCGAGCCGAGCCCGCCGTTCCTCGGCCTCGTCGAGGCCGTCCTCGAGCGGACCGATGACGGGGCAACCCCGGCCGAGACCGACAGCGACACGGACACCGACGCCGAAACGGAGGTAACCCACTGATGGTAGACACTGAGACGTTCGTCCCCGACGCAATCGACGAGATCGAATCGGAAATCGGCGACGCAAACGCCGTCATCGCCCTCTCGGGCGGCGTCGACTCCTCGGTCGCCGCCGCGCTGGCCTACGAGGCCATCGGCGACCGACTGACGCCAGTCTACGTCGACACCGGGCTGATGCGGAAAGGAGAGACTGACCAGATCCGCGAGACGTTCGACTACATGGAGTCGCTGCGGATCGTCGACGCCAAGGACCGCTTCCTCGAGGCGCTCTCTGGCGTCACCGACCCCGAGGAGAAACGCGAGGTCATCGGCGAGCAGTTCATCCGCGAGTTCGAGCGCGAGGCGACGGACGCGGACGCCGACTACCTCGTCCAGGGGACGATCTACCCTGATCGCATCGAGAGCGAGGGCGGGATCAAGTCCCACCACAACGTCGGCGGCCTCCCCGATGTCGTCGACTTCGAGGGAATCGTCGAACCCGTTCGCGACCTCTACAAGGACGAGGTCCGCGAGGTCGCACGCCACCTCGGCCTGGACGAAATCGTCGCCGAGCGGATGCCCTTCCCCGGTCCCGGCCTCGCGGTCCGGGTGATCGGCGAGGTCACCGAGGAGAAACTCGAGGTCGCCCGCCACGCCTGTCACGTGGTCGAGGAGGAACTCGAGGAGTACGATCCGTGGCAGGCCCTCGCGGCCGTGATCGGCAAGGCGACGGGCGTCAAGGGCGACAACCGCGTCCACGGCTGGGTCGTCTCCGTGCGCTCGGTCGAGTCCCGGGACGGGATGACCGCCCGCGCCCAGGAGATCGACTGGGATACGCTCCAGCGCATCCAGTCGCGCATCACCGGACAGAACGAGAACGTGGCACGGGTCGTCTACGACGTGACCCACAAGCCGCCGGCGACCATCGAGTACGAATGACGGACGCAAACGGAACGCGTGCGATCGTCGCCGGCCCCGACGACGACGCGATCGGCCCCGCGCTCGAGGACGAGGGCGTCGAGGTGACGCGGCTCGAGGGGGTCGTCTCGCGACCCCAACTCGAGGAGGCGGGCATCGTCGACGCCGACCTCTACGTCCTGACCGACGTCGATCAGGCGACGACGATCCCGATCGTCTGCGATCTCAACGACGATCTCCGAACGGTCGTCTACGCCGACCGGACGGTCCCGGAATTCGTCACGGCCCAACTCGATCTGGCGGTCGATCCCGCGCTGATCGATCCGTCCGTGCTCGCCGAAGAATTGCTCGCCTGACCGCGGGTAATCGAACCCGAGATCCGGCGAACGCGGTTTTACAGTTAAAACTATTTAGGTTACCCATTTTCCGGATAACGGCCCTCTCGGGCCGGAAAATCCCGAATTAAATCCGAGTTAAATCCGATAGAATCGGTGTAAGGGTCTTATACCGTCGCCTCCGTTAAAGTAGTCCCCGGCCCTAAGAGCGAGTGGAGGTCGACGGGTAACTCCACCGAGGCACCCACGCCTGTTCCCGTGGCTTCCAGCAATCCCACCACAGCACCCTTCCCCCCACCATTGCCACACCGTCTCGACGCGGGCTACTGCACCGGCCTGCGTCTCTTTGCGGTCTGGCATCCGAGGCGCAGTTTGCGCCTCGGAACGGACCCACTTCCCCCAGCGACGTCCACTCGAGAGCGCCGAGTCCTGCCGCCGGAACGAGCTTCACTCGGCCTCCGCTAGCCGCTCCAGAACGGGGATCTCCTCGAGCCGTTCGTTCTCGAGAACACTCCAGTCGATCCCAACGGGGGTCGATCCGGCGTCCGGACGGAGAACCCGCTCCGGCGTGACCACCAGATCCATCGGGACGTCGTGTTCGTCGAACTCGACGTCGACGTCGGCGTCCTCGAATAGCTGCCGTTCGTGAACCGTCGTCGCAACCGTCGTGTCGTCGTCGACCAGGTCCAGGTCCAGGTCCAGGTCCAGTTCCCGCAGGATCGCGTACTCGAGGTCGCTGTACCCCTCGCCCTTGCCGATCCGGCCGCCGGCCTCGGTAACGGCGACGCTCCCGGAGACGATCAGGTCGATCGGTTCGACGGCCTCGGGCCCGACCTGGGTGCCGTGTTCCGACGACCCCGAGACGGTCGTCGCCGCGTCGTAGTCCTCGAGTTCGTCGGGATCGAGTTCCAGGAAACACTGCTCGTCGGCCAGCCGCGGCACCGCCATGTAGACGGTTTTGCCGTCCCGCAGAGCCGCCCGCCGGACCGGAAGCTGAGGGGCGTCGGGGTTTGCCTTGATCGTCGACGCTGCTTCCCACTCGGGCTGGTCGGCCAACCGCTGTGCCGCTTCTTCGGCCCCGACGAAGTTCGGAATCCGGCCGTGTGGCGGGAACGGGAACCGCGCGACGCCGGCCTCCTCGAGGTCGTCCCAGACGCGCTCGCGGAGCGTTTCCTTGTCCATGCGAGCCAATACACGTTCCCGCGGGATTATCCCCGCGTTTCGGGACCACGGTTAGCGACTCGAGTCGTCGGTCTCGGCCGTCCCGTCGGTTTCCTCATCGTCTTCCTCCTCTTCCTCCCCTTCCTCGGGGACCGGAGCCGCGACCGCGACGAGGTTCCGCGCTTCCGGCAGGATGATCGACTCCGTCCCGAGCCGTGCGGCGTCGGCGTGGCCCGGCAGGCAGAACACCGGCTTCCCCTCCGAGACGCCCGCGAGCGTTCGCGACGCGAGGACTCGGGTGCCGACCTCCTCGTAAGCCATCGACGTGAACAGGTCCTGGAAGGCCGTCAGCTCCTTGTCGAGCAGGGGCTCGACCGCCTCGATGACGACGTCGTCCGGTTCGACGCTCGTCGCGCCGGCAGTGATCACCACGTCGACGTCGTCGCGCTCGATGAGCCGGAGCACGATCGACTGCACCCGATCGTGGTCCGGCGAGACGTGCTCGCGCGTGGCGAGTTCGTGACCGGCCTCCTCGAGCGCCGTGACGATCGCCTCGCCGGCTTCGTCCGAGTCCAGGGAGCGACTCGAGGCGATCGTGACGACGGCGGTTCCGAGCGGCCGATCCGGCCCGTCGTCGAGTGCGGTCGCGTCGCGATCGGCTCCTTCGGTTCCCTCACCGCCTTCGTCCGAGGCGGTCCCCGGTTCGCGTTCCGACCCTCCGTCGCTGTCCGTGTCGTCGACGTCCATACCGCGTCTTCAAGGGCCCGGGTGTAAAACGTGGCTTCCGGCCGACCGTCGACTCGACCGTACGCCGCCCCATACCTTGTTGCATGTACACGTCCACCATATCCGTGCCCAGGTTCTCGAACCGGCCACCCCGGCCCGTTCGAACCGACTAAACTCGAAGGGTAGCCGAGAATATTGCCCAACCGTTAAACCGAACCTCTCCGTCTACCCGTGTACATGCAGGCAGTCAAGATCACGGAGCACGGCGGCACTGACGTCATCGAGTACGGCGAGTACCCCGATCCGGAGGTCGGCCGCGACGAGGTGCTCGTCGACGTGAAAGCCGGCGCGCTCAACCACCTCGACGTGTGGGTCCGCCGCGGACTGCCGACGCTTTCCCTCGAGATGCCCCACGTGCCGGGCAGCGATGCCGCGGGCGTCGTCGTCGAAACCGGCCCCGACGTCGCCCGGTTCGAAGAGGGCGACCGCGTCGCCGTCACCGCGGGCGTCAACTGCGGCGACTGCGAGTTCTGTCGCGACGGCGATCCGACGCTGTGTGTCAACTTCCACCTGCTCGGTGAACACGTCACGGGCGTCCACTCCGAGTACGCCGCCGTGCCCGAGGACAACCTGATCCCGGTCCCCGAGGGCGTCGACTGGATCACCGCCGGCGCTTCCTCGCTCGTCTTCCAGACCGCCTGGCGGATGCTCATCGACCGCGCGGAACTCGAGCCCGGCGAGAAGATCCTCGTGCTCGGAGCCAGCGGCGGCGTCGGCCACGCGGCGCTCCAGATCGCCGACTACGCGGGCGCGGAGGTGTACGCGACCGGCAGCACGACCGAGAAGCTCCAGTACGCCCGCGACCACGGCGCGGACCACGTCGTCAATTACGAGGAACACAACTTCGCGGAGTGGATCCGGTCGGAGACCGGCGGCCGCGGCGTCGACGTCGTCGTCGACTACATCGGCGCGGGGACGTGGCGCGACTCGATCAAGAGCCTCGCCAAGAACGGCCGGCTCGTCACCTGTGGCGGCACCGCGGGGCCGAATCCGGAGACCGATCTCCCCCGCATCTTCTGGAACCAGCTACAGATCATCGGTTCGACGATGGGCACCCCCGGCCAGGTCGACGACGTGATGGAACTGGTCTGGGACGGCACCTTCCAGCCCGCTGTCCGCGAGGTCCTCCCGATGAGTGAGGTCGCACGCGCCCACGAGATCATCGAGGGTCGCGAAGGCTTCGGGAAGGTCGTCGTTCGGCCCGACAGCGAACTGTAGCCCGACACGAATCGATACGCGCCCACCTACCGGAACCGTGAGGGCTTTGCCGTCGCGCTCGATAGGTCCGGACGTGACCTCGAGCGACGACGGCGGCTACGTCCACGATCCTTCGGCGTTCGACGAGGACGGCGAGCACCGCGACGAGGCCGACGACGCGGGAGGCGACGGCGTCGAGACCGTTCACCCCGCGGCGGTCGACCGGGAGTTCGACTGGCGCGGCTGGACCCTGGTCGGCGTGATAGTGTTCGCGTTCATCGTCGCGCCCGCGGCGATCGTTCTGTTCCCGCCGGGCAGCGAGGGCTACCGGTTCGCCCTGCTGATACTGCCGCTGGCTCCGGCGCTCGTCCTGGCGGTGACGGCAGTCTGGGCGACGACCCGGCCCTGACTGCCCCACTGGGGCCCGAGTCGATGCCGGGGTGAAACCGGTCGACGGTTCGGAAACCGATCCCGATCGGCAATGCGAAAACGAAGGGGTGACCCGAATCAAATCGAATCGAACCGAACCGAACCCGATCGATTCGAACGAGCCGGTCAGGAAGCGAGCGCCGACTCGACGCGCTCGAGTACTGCTGCTCCGTGTTCGACGTCCCGCTGGGGCGTCTCCGAGTCCTCGAGATAGGCGTCGACGTCGTCCCGGAGCCGCCGGAGTTGACGGTCCGTAAAGGCATCCGAGCCGTCAGCCTCGACGGCTTCGATCGCCTCGAGTGCCCACTCGGGCGGGCTCTCGGAGTCGTCCGCCACGGCCTCGTCGATGCGGTCGGCGAGGAGGGAGTGGACGACCCAGCGTTCTTCTCTGGAGAGCGTCACTTCGTGCGTCTCGGTTTCCTGTGGAGGGGAGCTCATTTCGTCAATCGGACCGTATCTATCGGTCCTCGCTCACCGATACGAACGAGGGGATTATAAGGCTTGTCACTAGTTACCATTCTTCGAAGTGCTGTCAGGTATGGCGCGGGCCCATCCGTACTCGGGCGG
This sequence comes from Halobiforma lacisalsi AJ5, assembly GCF_000226975.2. Classification (NCBI taxonomy): domain Archaea; kingdom Methanobacteriati; phylum Methanobacteriota; class Halobacteria; order Halobacteriales; family Natrialbaceae; genus Natronobacterium; species Natronobacterium lacisalsi. The sequence continues at coordinate 246,676 of NZ_CP019285.1, forward strand.
TGATCGATGGGTACTGCGACTACCGGGAATCGTTCGACTCTGGGATAGCCGGATGCGACTCCGGACTCCGCTCTGAGAGAAATCGGGCTGATCAGTCGGCGATAATCCGGGCGATCCAGACGATCGGGATCACCGGGATAGCCAGTCCGGTGATCAGAAGGAGGACGGCGATCACGATCTTCTCGGCGCGCCCCGACTCGTGCCAGATCGAGTGCCACATATCGTCGATCGCCCGTGCCGTTCGCTGGATCAGTCCGGCCATAAATGGCACCGAGGGGCTCGAGGCTGAAAATCAAACAGCCTGCAGGAATCAACGACCCCGTTTCGAGCCCGTTATCCGTGTTCCGCGGCGTGTGTGTCTCTCGTGGCAGACGGGACATCGAGAGAACGGACTCGAGGCTATCGGCCCTCGAGGGTCGAGAACGGGCTACGGTTCGCGGTCGGTGACGGGGAACCGCGCTCGGTCAGTCCACGTCCCGGCGCATCGCGATCTCGAACCAGGGACAGAGCCGGAGCTGTCGGTACCACTCGGGGTTTTCGTGCAGACGGTCGTAGGGGACCCACATCAGACCCGCGACCTCCTCCTCGTTGGGATCGAGGCTCCGATCCGACAGCGTTAGCTGCAGGACGGCACAGACCTCGTGTTCGACCCCCGCGTTCTCGAAGTAGCGTTTGTACTCGAACCGGTCGGTCAGGCGCAGGTCGTCGTACTGGTCGGGCGTGATCCCGAGTTCCTCCTCGAGACGCTCCCGGGTGGCCTCCTCCTGGCTCTGTCCCTGGACCGGGTGGGAGGCGACGGTTCCGTCCCAGTAGGTTCCCCAGAGTCGTTTCTCCGGCGCTCGCTGGGCGAGCAGGATGTTCCCGTCGCCGTCGAAGACGAGCGACGTGAACGCGCGGTGGCGGACCCCGTCGCCGGTGTGGGCCTCGAGCCGGTTGACGGGCTCGAGCGCGTTGTCGTCGGCGTCGACCGCGATTACGTCTTGCTCGGCGTTTTCGTGCTCCAGATCCAGGTCGTCCTGCCGCGTGCTCATACGGGCACAATTGCGGAGGGCCCTGAAACCAGTATCGCCTCACTCCGTAGCTCGCCCGTGGAGGGGAGCGGGGTCAGCCCTCGAGCGGCCACAGCCCGCCCTCTGTCTCCTCACCCTCGTCCGGGTTCGAGTCCGGGTCCGAATCCGGATTCGGATCTGGGGTCGGCTCGTACTCGTCCCCGACCGCGATCTCGAGCGTGTCCGGTTCCGTCTCGAGTCGCAGCCGGTCGGTCTCTAACATCTCCCCATCGAGGCTGTACTCGACCGACTCCTCGCGGCTCTCGATCACCAGCGACGGCGTCCGTCGCCGAACGATGCGATCGCCGTCGCGGTCGAACAGTCCCTCGAGTGCCGCGTCACCGAGCAGGTCGACCGTCGACGCGTCCTCGACGATCGTCACCTCGAAGCGGCCGTCCTCGACGTCGGCCTGGGCGGTTCGCGCACCGGTGAACCGCCGGCAGTTCCCCACGAGCACGAACAGGGCTTCCCCCTCCCACGTTCGCGACGGCTCGGCGCTGGGTCCGTCGGCTGTCTTCACCCGAAGCGGGAGCGAGTCGAACGAGCCGACGGCGTCGAGCGTCTCCTTGACGTAGGCAAGGACGCCGAGTTCCGCCTTGTTCTCGGCGGACGTCTCGCTGCTGGCTTCGGCGGTGACGCCCCCGACACAGGAGTTGACGAACGCCCGCTCGTTCGCGAAGCCCAGATCGATCTTCCGACGTCGTCCGTCCTCTACAACCCCGAAGGCGTGTTCGATCCCCTCGATGCCGACGTTCGACGCGAAGTTGTTCCCGGTGCCCGCCGGAACGGCCGCGACCGTCGTCGTCTCGAGTTCGCCGGCCGACGCGACCCCGTTGACGACCTCGTTGATGGTGCCGTCGCCGCCGGCCGCGGCGACGAGAGAGGCCTCTTCGGCTGCCTCGCGGGCGAATCGTTTCGCGTCGCCGGCTTCCTCGGTTCGCCTGATCTCGAGCCCGTGGTCGGCCGCCAGATCGGTGACCCGATCGACGTGGTCGCCGTTCCCGCTGATCGGGTTGAGCACGAGAACCCGGTCGTCCGTGTGACCGTCCGACTCCATACCGTAGTACGTGCCGGGCGTGGACAAAAGGGGTACCCCGGCGTATGCTCCGTACATGTACGCCGTCGATCTGCACGCACACACGCGCTTCTTTCACGGCCGTCGCCGGCTCGGGGACCGATTCGACCCGTTCGGTGCTCGACTCCTCGCCGAGGCGACCAAGCGTCGCGGCCTCTCCGGGGTCGCGACGACGAACCACGACTACTACACGCCGCTCGAGCCGAACGTTGACGTCGCCGTCCTCCCCGGGATCGAGATCACGACCGATCGCGGACACGTCCTCGTCGTCGGTCCCGACCCGCCTGCGGAGACCGAACCCGGAGTGCTCACGCCGGGCGAGGCGGTCGACCTGGCCCACGAACGGGACTGTGCGGCCATCGTCGCCCACCCGTACCGGAACAGTACCGTTCGCGAACTCGAGGAGGTCCCCTTCGACGCGATCGAGGTCAACGGGAAACACCCCCGGTCACGGCCGCTCGTCGAGGAGCTGGCGGCCGAACGGGGGCTGCCGCTCGTCGGCGGGAGCGACGCACATTACCCGTTCGAGGTGGGCCGGGCGTACACGCTGGTCGATACCGATGCCGACCGGCTCACGCCGTCCGCGCTCGTCGACGCGATCCGTGACGGGCAGGTCAGCGCGCGCATCTCGCGCTCGGCGCTCGACCGCCTTCTACGTCGCGGGTACCGGGCGATCCACCGGCGGAAGGGGGTGCTCGAGGCGATGGAGGGGCCGACTCCGGGCGTCGGGACGCCGCCGGGAGAGGAAGCCGAGCAGTGACCCGGCTGCCTGCTACCCGAGTTGCTCCTCGAGGATCAGCCGCGTCTTCGTGCTGACGACCTCCTCCTGGTCGCGAGCCTTGGTGATGAGGTCGTTGACACCGCGAGTGTCCGCGGCGTCGACGACCAGGACGATATCCTGTTCGCCGGAGACCATCCAGACGAGGTCGACCTCCTCCCACTGGGCCATGCGTTCGGAGACGGCGTTCGTGTCGACGTCGACGGCCACGCTGATCTCGAGCATCGCCTGGACGTTGCCGGTGCGAGTCGAGATGGTGAATCGTTCGATGACCCCATCGTCCATCATCCGTTCGACGCGGTTGCGGACGGTCCCCTCGCTGGTGCCGATCTCGTCTGCGATCTCTGTGTAGGGTGTGCGGGCGTCTCGCCGGAGAATGTCGAGGATCTGTCGGTCCAGATCGTCCATGGAGATCCGTACGTATGCGGACCGGATACTTACCGATTACGAATTTCGTAACTGAGCTTCGAAGACAACACTTATTATGGTAGGTTCGATACGTAGTTCGTAATGACGGAAGCCTACGTTGCGCTGGAGGGTGGCCACGTAATCGAGGGACGTGGTCGCGCTCCGGGAACCGCTCGCGGCGAACTGGTCTTCACGACGGCGTATACGGGATACGAGGAGAGCCTGACCGACCCCTCCTACGAGGAGCAGGTGCTTACCTTCTCGTACCCGCTGATCGGCAACTACGGCGTCCGAGAAGAGCGGTTCGAGGACGACCGCGTCCATCCGCGTGCGGTGCTCGCGAAGGAACTCACCGAGGACGTCGCCGACTGGCTCGCCGAGGAGGGCGTTCCGGCGGTCGACCACCTCGACACCCGCGACGTCGTCACCGACATCCGCGACGAGGGAGCGATGAAATGCGGTATCGCCGTCGGCGACGACGTCACCGAGGCCGACGCCCTCGAGCAACTCGAGCAGTGCAAGGGGATGAGCGAACACACCGACATCGGCTCGCAGGTCAGCGTCGACGAGCCGGTCGTCCGCGGCGAGGGCAACGACGGCGAGACCGTCGCCCTCGTTGACTGCGGCGCGAAGGGGTCGATCGTCGACTCGCTTCTGGCCCGCGACGCCGAGGTACACGTCCTCCCCTACGACGCGACCCCCGAAGACGTCGCGTCCGTCGATCCGGACGTCCTGTTTATCTCGAACGGGCCGGGCGACCCGGCCAACTACGGGGCGGCGATCGATCTCGTCCAGGAGTTCGTCGGCGAGACGCCCGTCGCCGGCATCTGTCTCGGCCAGCAGATCGTCGCCGAGGCCCTGGGCGGGACCACCGAGAAGATGGACTTCGGCCACCGCGGCGTCAACCAGCCCGTCCTCGACCTCGAGTCCGGCCAGGTCGTGATGACCACTCAGAACCACGGCTACACCGTCGACGAGCCGGGCGACCACCTCGAGGTCACCCAGATCAACGTCAACGACGACACGCCGGAGGGACTGGACGGGATCGACCACGACATCATCACCCGCCAGTACCACCCCGAGGCCAACCCCGGCCCGGAGGACACCCTCGACTTCTTCGACGACGTGCTCGCGATGGCCGACGAGCGAGCGCAGCGGGCCGTTCCCGCCGACGATTGAGACGCTCTTCCTCTCGTTTCCGCGGCCCGGCGCTAGCCGCCCGACGATCCGTCCTCGGCGAGCGCAGCCGCTCGCTCGAGGATCGCGTCGTCGTCGACCGCGTCGAGAACGATCTCGTCCTCGAGCGCCGCGGCGAGTCGACGCTGCCCGCGTTCGGCGCGTCGCGTGGCGACCGCTTCCTCGAGATAGGTGCCGTCGTACTCGTCGGCGTACGTCTCCGCGAGCCGGCGGACGGTCGCCGGATCGCGGTCCTCGGGCGCGCGCTCCTCGAAGACCTCGACCCACCGGTCGGGGTCGGCCCACTCCTCGCGGCGGTTCTGCATCCGACGACGCCAGTCGTATCGACCGGCGTACTTGCCCCAGAGCCCGGCCTCTTCCCGAAGTTCGCGGATCAGGGTGCGGGCGACTGTCGCGCCGTGTCCGGCCGCGACGATCGCCTGGTCGCCACAGCCGGCCAGCGGACCGGCGACGTAGAGGCCGTCGACGGGGGTAGTACCGTCGTCGTCGGGGTAGTCGCGGTCGAAGCGTTCGTCGTCGCCGTCCGCCTCCGTGACGAACATCGCCGTCTCGTCGTCGAGGCCGCGGACGTACTCGCCGTCGTACTTCGTCGCGGCGACGACGAACCGGGCCGTGACGGGCTCCCCATCCTGGAGTTCGAGTCGGAAGCCGGTGTCTTCGCCCCCCTCGAGTGCGACGACGGATTCGACGTGATCCTCTCGGAGCCGACAGCCTGCCCGCTCGGCGTGATCCTGTGCGAGTTCGAGGAACGTCTCGACGTCGATCCCGCAGGGGAACCCGAGATAGTTCTCGAGCGAGGCACAGCGGCGCAGCGACGAGGGACCCCGATCGAAGATCGTCGTCTCGAGTCCGTACCGGGCGGTAAAGACGCCCGCCGAGCAGCCGGCGGGGCCGCCGCCGACGATGGCGACGTCGACGTCGACGTCGGTTGCGGCGTCAGTCCCGGCAGCGCCGCCCTCGCGGAATTCACTCCAGTCGCTCTCGCCCATCCTAGTCCTCCCCGCGGACGATCGCTGCGACCCGTTCCCGGTCGAACAGTCGTTCCTCCTCGGGGATCGTCGGATACGGCTCGCCAGGTTCGTAGCCCGGCCACTCCCCGAACCGGTCCGGATAGAGCTGTTTGGCCGTCATCTCGGTCTGGAAGAGGTTCATGATCGGCCCCTGGTAGCGCATCCCCCCGGCGACGACTCGATCGTTTCGCACCGCCTCGAGGTCACTCCCGACGGGATGATCGGCGAGCCGCTCGCGGACGTCCTCGATCGAGTACCGGGAGGTGATCCCCCAGAGGTGAAGCACGACGTCCGGGTCGGCCTCGAGCATCGTCTCGTAGTCGACCGTCCCCCAGTCGCCCGACCAGTCGTAGTCCGCGAGCGCGTCGCGGGCGGCGAGGGGTCGGGTATCGGCCTGCCAGTAGCCGGGCGCGTTGAGGTGATAGGTGAAGAACTGGCCGTCGCCGAGGGTGACCCGCGCCGCCGTCGGGCGCTCGCTTTTCGGCGGCAGGTCCGACCCGATTCGGTCCCGGAGGTCGGCGTGGACCGTCTCGAGCGCCTCGAACCGCTCGCGTTCGCGGAACACCGCCGCGACCCCCTCGAAGATCTCCCAGAGGGTGTAATACTCGTACCCGTCGGCGTAGGCCGGTGCGGGCTCGCTGTGGACGCCGCTGTGGAAGTTGCCGAGCCAGGGCCCCAGCGTCGACGCGATCTCGTCGACGTCGTCCGTGGTCCAGTCGTCGTTGTGTTTGACCGGGTACGACGGATCGAGGAAGTGGATGTCGCTGTCGAGGTCGTAGAGCAACTCCCTGGTGAGTCCGCCCTCGAGCGGGTCGGGAAGCCCCTCCCAGTCGAACGAGACGCCTTCGAGATGGTGGTAGTACTTGTCCATCGTCGTGCCGGCCATTTCCGTCGAGAACAGCGCGTTCACTGCATCGCCGTGGCCAAGCGCGACGGCCATGTCGGCGTACTGCGGGAAAGCGACGAAGGCGTCTTCCGGGACGGAATCGAACTCCACGTCGCCGACCGGAGCGAGCGTCGCCCCGTGGGACCCGTCGCTCCCCGTCTCCCCGTTCGCTTCGTCGTCAGTTCCGTCGGACGAACCCTCGAGACAGCCTGCCAGGGCCGCGCTCCCGACCGTTACCCCCGCGGTGACGAACCGCCGTCGACTCGAATCGATCGCTCGATGTACTGCCATACGATTTAGGCCCGCCTAATAATTTAAAAACCGATCGATTTAGGCCGGCCGAAAATATCGGGGGAGGAGGCGGTCGTCCCTTCTCCGCCACTCCCCTCCGCTCGAGAGGACACGACTACGGGAACGTACCCGTACGGGCGCCAACACCTGGACTAACGCTCCGAGAACGCGTACTCGACGGTGACGCTGGCGGTCACGGTGACCGGATCGGCGTCGATATCCGTTCGCGGCGCGCCGCCCGCATCGTCGGCGGCCGACTCGTAGCCGGTGGCGTAACTGGTCGTCCTGACGCGAACGTCGTCGGTCGCAACGGACATCGTCCCCTCGAGTTCGACGCCCCGGTTGTCGGCGACGTGGGCGGCCTCCTCGTCGGCGTTGGCAAGCGCCTCGTCGAGCGCGTCCTTCCGGAGTTCGGCGCGGGTGTCGTCCCCCAGCGTGAAGTTCACGCGGCCGATGTCGTCGGCTCCGCCCTCGGCGACGGCGTCGATGACGTCGCCGACCCGATCGACGTCGTCGATCGTCACCTCGAAGGAGTGGACGCCGCGGATCTCCGTCGTGTCGTCCTCCCGTCTGCGCACCGGCGAAATCCGGTACCGGCGCTCCTCGACGTTGTCGTCGGGGATGCCGAGTTCGTCGAACGTCGCCCGCAGTTCGTCGGCCCCCGACGCCAGTTCCGCGGCGACGGCCTCCGCGGACTCGCCGCGCGCCTCGACGCCGACGTCGACGGTTGCCTCGTCGGGATCGGCCTCGACTTCGCCGGTCGCGCCGACTGTGATCGTCCGGTCGTCTTCCGCCGTGCCGTTGGATTCGCCGGTACTCGCGTTCGTCGTCGACCCGAGAGCGTCGCCGAGGCAACCGGCCATCGACGCCGCTGCGCCGACGCCGGCAGCCGCGAGGAAGCGGCGTCGGTTCGGTTCCGTGCCCGAGTCCGAGTTCTGGGTCGAATTCGTCTCCGTCATCGTATCTAGACCGTCACACCCCACCTAAAAACCCACTCGGCTAGCTGAAACGGCTCTTTTACCTCGTGATGCAGCATCGACCGTCGAACTGGACGGGCGGTTCACCCCTCGTTGACGACCTCGAACGCGTAGTCCGGACGGTTGGTCACCAGCACGTCGTGGTCGATCTCGAGAACGTCCCGGATCGTCGCCTTCGTGTCGACGAGTTTCCAGACGCCCGCGGTGAGTCCGGCCTCTCTGGCCGCCGAGACGTAGTTCGATACGCCGTGGGGCGCGTAGTGAGTGAACGCCGCGTCCGCGCCGCAGGAGGCGGCAGCGTCCGCGAGCCAGGGGCCCGGCACCGAGCCGATCAGGCCGATCGGAACGCCCGCCTCCCGGGCCGTCTCGAGGGCTTCCTCGTCGAAGGCGATGATCGTCAGGCGGTCGAGTAGGCCGTAGGCAGCGACCTTCTCGAGGATCGCGTCGGTGTACCCCGTCTCCTTGGGTTCGAGGTAGAGGGCGACGTCGTCGTTCGCGTCCGCGATCGTCTCGAGCGCGTGGGGGAGCCTGATCAGCGGCTCGCCGTCGATCGTCGCGCCGCGGATCTCGTCCCAGTCGGTGTTGCGGACCCATCCCTGGCCGGTCGAGTCCCAGTCGAGGACGGGATCGTGAAACAGGAGCAGTTCACCGTCGGCGGTCCGTCGGACGTCCAGTTCGATCCCGTCGACGCCGACCTCGAGCGCCCGGCGGATCGCGGCCGCCGTGTTGGGCGGCGCGAGTCCCTCCGCGCCGCGGTGGCCGACGATCGCCGGGCGATCGGTCGCGACCGATCCGCCGGTAATCAGCGGCGACAGCCCCCACGCCGTGAGGGCGGAGAGGCTCACTCCCGTGCCCGCCAGGAGTTGCCGTCTGGAGAGCGAACGGGATGAGAGGGAGGGGGAAGGAGTGGGGGAGGAAGAACTCGAGGATGGGCGACTCATACGCGTTTGCTACCGTCCGTGCGTATATCAACTTTCTTCCGGTATCCGACTGGAGGGAACCACTGTCCTCGGGGACGCGAGTCGGAACCGATTTATCGTCAAATATCCAAACAGATGTATGGAACGACTCGAGCCAATCGCCGAACGAATTCGATCCCGGCCCGTCCTCGCCGTCTTCGGCGTCCTCGCGGCTCTCCCGACGGTGCTCGTGGTCGTTTCCTTCCGACAGCCGGTCGCGCTCCCGAACGGAGTCCTCCCTGCGTTCGAGTTCCTGTTCCGGCTGCTCGTCTACGCGCCGGTCGTGTTCCTCAGGACCGTGTTGCTCGAACCGATCGGACTCGGCATCCTCTTTGCCGTTCCCGGGCTCGAGCAGGCCGCCGTCGTGGCGACGCTGCTGGGGTTCTACTACGTCGTCAGTCACCTGCTCGTCCGCCTCGGACGGGTGCTGATGGAGCAATTGTCGGAACCCGGACTCGAAGGCCGATAGGCGGCCGCGGATCCGTGTCGATCGTCACGTCCCCCTGTCCCGAACGAGGACGCGGGCGAACGATCGGCGGAACGGTAGCAATCAGTCGTGCCGGAACGACCGCTGCCCCGTAAACGCCATCGCCATCCCGTGTTCGTCCGCAGCCTCGATCACGTCCTCGTCGTTGACGGAACCGCCGGGCTGGATCACGGCCTCGATACCCGCTTCGGCGGCCTGCTCGATGCCGTCCGGGAACGGGAAGAAGGCGTCCGAGGCCATCACGGCCCCCTCGGCGTCCTTGCCCTCGGCGTGCTCGTCGGCCTTCATCGCCGCGAGGCGGACCGCGTCGACGCGGGACACCTGCCCCATCCCGACGCCGACCGTCTCGGTACCGTCCGCAAAGAGGATGCCGTTCGACTTGACGTGTTTCAGCGTCTGCCAGGCGAACACCATCGTCTCGAGTTCCTCGTCCGTCGGTTCCCGTTCCGTGACGATCTCGAGGTCGTCGACCGAGATCGACTGGCGGTCCCGCTCCTGGACGAGGCGGCCGGCGACCAGTGGTTTCTCGGTGAACCGCTCGGTCCGCTCGTCGCCCAGTTCGCCGACGTCGAGAACACGGAGATTCTCCTTCTCACGGAGGACCTCAAGCGCGTCGTCGGTGTAACCGGGCGCGACGACGACCTCCTTGAACGAGTCGACGATCAGTTCGGCGGTTGCGGCGTCACACTCCCGGTTCAACGAGACGATGCCGCCGAAGGCGCTCATCGGGTCCGTCGAGAGGGCCTTCTCGTAGGCCTCGGCGAGCGTGTCCGCGGTCGCACAGCCCGCCGGATTGGTGTGTTTGATGACGGCCGCGGCGGGCTCGTCGAACTCCTTGATGAGGTTCAGCGCGCCGTCGGCGTCGTTGTAGTTGTTGTACGAGAGGGCTTTCGCACCCTCGTTGAGCTGGTCGGCGTGGACCACCGAGGCCTCGTCGCAGGTGTAGTCGGCGTAGACGGCGGCGTCCTGGTGGGGGTTCTCGCCGTACCGGAGCGTGTCGACGCGGTCGCTCGAGACGACCCGCCGCGACGGGAGTCCGCCGTCCTCGCCCGGGCGGTCCGCGTCGACGGTCACCTCGCCGGCGTCTTCGTCCACGTCGACTGCCCCCTCGGCGAACCACTTCACCGCACGCGGGTAGGCCCGGAACTCGCCCTCGTAGAGGACTCGTTCCTTGAGCGACTCGGTGTCGTCGCCCTCATAGACCGGGATCGGTTCCTGGGTAACGATCGGGCCGGCGTCGACCTCGCTCTCGAGGACCTCGCCGCCCTCGTCGGTCGCGTCGGTTACTACGTGGACCGTACAGCCCGTCACGGACACGTCCGCCTCGAGGGCGTCGCCCCAGGCGTCGGTTCCGGGGAACGCGGGCAGCAGGGACGGATGGACGTTCAGCGTCGTCGGCTGGGCCTCGAGGAACGTATCCGAGAGAATCCGCATGTAGCCGTCGAGACAGACCAGATCGAACTCGTACTCCGCGAGCGCCTCGTTGACGGCCCGCTCGTGCTCGCGGCGGTCCATCCCGTCCTCGAGCGGCACGACCTCGGTCGGAATGTCGCGCTCGGCCGCGGCCTCGAGGACCGGCGCAGCCGGGTCGTTCGTGAGTACGACGGCGAGTTCGGCACCACCAGGCTGTCTGTCGGCGATGTTCAACAGGTTGCGCCCTCGGTTGCCGGCCATCCCGGCGATTCGCGTCATGTTCGGACTCCCGCCCGCGAGGGGCAAAGCCGTTGCGGTCTCTTGCCCGCCAATATTCACATATGTGCATAAATAATCCGGTATCGAACCACTGATCACCCGAAATATACACGCCCGTGGTTTACTCGGGTCTCCGTTTCGATACCCTTTTGCACCGCGCTGGAAAGATGCGGACAATGACCGACACAGACGCACTGTACGCCGTCTCGCCGCTCGACGGCCGGTACAGTGGCCGGACCGCACCGCTGTCGCCGTACGCGAGCGAGGCCGCGCTCATGCGCGCCCGGGTCCGCGTCGAGGTCGAGTACCTGATCGCGCTGGCCGACCTCGAGGCGACGCCGCTGGAACTCGACCTCGAGGAGCGCGAACACCTCCGCGGGCTCTACAAGCACTTCGCCGAGGAGGACGCGCGACTGATCAAGACCCTCGAGACCGAAGGGCACGCCGGCTTCGAGGCGACGAACCACGACGTCAAGGCGGTCGAGTACTTCGTCCGTCATCGCCTCCCCGAGGACAGCGACGCCTCCGCCTGGATCCACTTCGGCCTGACCAGCGAGGACGTCAACAACCTCTCCCACCGGTTGCTCGTGCGCGATGCCGTCTCCGAGGTCCTGCTGCCGGAACTGTACGAGGTCCGGGACGCGCTCGCGGGAATGGCCCGCGACTACCGCGACCTCCCGATGCTCGCCCGCACGCACGGCCAGCCCGCGACGCCGACCACCTTCGGCAAGGAAATGGCCGTCTACGCCGCCCGACTCGGCCGCGCGACGGGCCGGATCCACGCCGCGGCCGACGACCTCCGGGGCAAGCTCGGCGGTGCGTCCGGCACGTACGCCGCCCACCACGCGGCCTATCCCGACGTCGACTGGCGGTCGTTCGCCGAGGAGTTCGTCACCGGTCTCGGCCTCGAGTTCGAACCGCTCACGACGCAGGTCAACCCCTGTGACGACCTCGCCGCGCTGTTCGACGCGTTCCGCGGGGCGAACAACGTTCTGCTCGACCTCGACCTGGACATGTGGCTCTACGTCTCCGACCGTTACCTCGGCCAGGAGGCCGTCGAGGGAGAAACCGGATCGTCGACGATGCCCCACAAGGTCAACCCGATCGACTTCGAGAACAGCGAGGGCAACCTCTCGAAGGCCAACTCCGACCTCGAGTTCCTCGCCGACTACGTCACCACCTCGCGGCTCCAACGGGATCTCTCCGACTCGACGGTCAAGCGCAACATCGGCGGGGCCTTCGCCCACTGTCTCATCGGCTACACGAAGACCGCCGCGGGCCTCGAGAAGGTCGTCCCCAACGAGAACGTCATGCGCGAGGACTTAGAGAGCACCCCCGAGATCATCGGCGAAGCCGTCCAGACGATCCTCCGACGCGAGGGCCAGGAGGACGCCTACGAGCAGGTCAAGGACCTGACCCGCGGAAAAGAGGTCACGCTCGAGGACTTCCGCGACCTGTTCGACGACCTCGAGGTCGAGGAGTCGGTCCGCGAGGAACTGCGGGAGCTGACGCCCGCGGGCTACACGGGGGTCGGCGACGAACTGGTCGGCGATCTGGAGTAGCCCTCGTCGATCGATCCGCGAGTCCCCTCACTCGAGCAACGCCGTGAGCGCCTCCTCGAGCGCGTCGGCCGCCGCTTCCACGTCCGAAAGCCGAACGTACTCCCGCCCGGCGTGGGCGACGCCGCCCTCGTCGTCGGTCAGCACGCCGGGGCCGAAGACGACCGTCGGCGCGTCGGCGGCGAAGAAGCCAGCCTCGGTCGCCGCGCCGAACGGCCGCACCTCGCCGCCGCTCGCGTCCCGCAGCGTCCGCACCAGCCGCTCGTCGGCGTCCGTGACGAACGCCCGCGGGAACGGCGTGTCGGGACGGATCAGGTCGACCGCGACCTCGAGCCCCCCGTCCTCGGCGATCCGCTCCTCGAGGAACGCCCTGAGGTCCGCGGCGAACGAGTCGGCCGTCTCCGGGGGCACGCTCCGCCGGTCGAACGTCACCCGGCAGGAGCCGGGAACGCGGTTCGGGGCCTCGCCGCCCTCGAGGACCGAGGGGGTCAGTTTCGGCTCGCCGAGCACGTCGTCCTCGCCGGATCCCGCCACCTCGTCGTACTCGCGAAGCGCCTCGAGGACGCGCTCGAGGCCGAAGACCGGGTTCCGGTCGGCGGGGACCTTCGCCGCGTGGCCGCTCTCGCCCTCGATCGTGATCGTCCCTTCGCATTGCCCGCGTGCGGCGATGCAGACGTCGAGATCGGTCGGTTCGCCGACGATATAGCCGTCCGCCGAGAGCCGCTCCTGCAACCCGGCGGCGCCGGTCATCAGCGTCTCCTCGTCGGGCGTGATCGCGAGCGTCAGTTTCCCAGCGCCGGGATCGACCCGCAGGAACGCGGCGAGCAGAGCCGCGAGCGGCCCCTTCGCGTCGCAGGCCCCGCGCCCGCGGACGACGTCGCCGTCGCGCTCGTAGGGGACGTGGGGCGCGACGGTGTCGATGTGGGTGTTCAGGACGAGGTGCGGACCGTCCTCGCCTCCGCCCCGAGTCGCGAGCACGTTGCCCAGTTCGTCGACCTCGGGCTCGAGACCGGCGTCCTCGAGCGTCTCGCACAGCAGGTCGCGCATCGCCGCGACGTCCTCGTGGGAAGGGGTCGCGACCGCGTCGGCGTGGAACGACTCGAGGTCGATCATCACTGCTCCAGCCGGGTCACGTCCGCGAGCGTCTCGCGCCGCCGCGCGACGCGGGCCTCGCCGTCCTCGAGGGCGATCTCGGCCGGCCGGGGCTGGGAGTGGAACTGGTTTGCCAGTTCGTAGCCGTAGGAGCCGGCGTTGCCGATGGCGAGGACGTCGCCGCGCTCGGGGCGGGCGATCGGCCGGTCGTGGGCGAAGACGTCCGCGCTGGTACAGACCGGGCCGCCGACGGTCGCCTCGATCGGTTCGCGGTCCGGCGCGGAGACGTTCAGCATCGGGTGGTAGGAGCCGAACATCGCAGGCCGGATCAGCGTCGAGAGGCTGGCGTCGACGCCGACGACGGTCGTGTCGGGGGCTTCCTTGATCGTGTTGACCTCGGTGAGGATCAGCCCCGCATCGGCGACGACGTAGCGCCCGGGCTCGAGTTTCAGTTGCGCCTCGAGGTCGCCGACCGCGTCGCGGACCATCTCCGCGGTCCGCTCGAGGTCGAGCGGCGCCTCGTCCTCGTGGTAGGGGACGCCGTAACCGCCGCCGACGTCGACGAACTCCAACTCGTCGTCGCCGATCCGGCGAGCCATCTCGCCGACGCGGGAGAGTGCGCGGCAGTGGTCCTCGAGGTCGTCGGTGAGGACGCCGCTGCCGGCGTGGGCGTGGAGCCCGACGAGGTCGCCGTCGAACTCCTCGCGAACGCGGTCGGCGACCTCGGGAACGCGCTCGTAGGGGATCCCGAACTTCGCGTCGGCCCCGGTTGCGACCTTCTCGTGGTGGCCCGTCCCGATCCCGGGGTTGATCCGGATCGCGATCCGGCCGTCGTACCCCCGCGCTTCGAGGCGCTCGAGAGTGTCGGTCGCGCCGATAGTGACCGTCAGGCCGGGGTTGTCCGCCCCGAGGTCCGCGGCGTAGTCGAGGTCGCGATCCGGCGGATTTACGGCGGTGTACTGGAGTTCGTTCGGGTCCGCGCTCGCGTCGATCGCCCGCTGTAGTTCGCCCCAGGCCGCACACTCGATGGTGCCGCCGACCTCGAGGACGGCTTCGAGGACGGCCTTGCCCGTGTGGGCCTTGGCGGCGTACATGACGTGGGCGTCGGGGAACGCGGCCGAGAACCGCGCGTAGTTTTCCTTCACTCGGTCGAGATCCACCACGTACAGCGGCGTCTCGTGGTCGTCGGAAAACGACTCGAGTCGCTCCAGGTTCCAGTCCGACAGCCGGCGCACGGCCGGCGAATCCGCGAGGTCGGTCATTACTGTCTTCAAACGACCGCGAGGATTCAAGGGTTTGGGTCGGGTCGAAACCCGCCGAAACCGGCTACTCGGGAAACAGCTCTTCCGTCCGCTCGATCCGATCGATCCGCTCGAGGTCCGTCGGCTCGAGGTCGATTTCCCGGGCCTCGAGGTTCGCCGTCAGGTGTCCGCGGCTGCTGGCTTTCGGGACCGGGACGACCCCGTCCTTCGCGGCGAGCCAGGCGAGACAGACGGCCTCGGGCGTGACGTCGTGTTTCTCGGCGACGGCAACGATCTCCTCGATCTCCCCGGCGCGGCCGTTCGCCAGCGGCGAGTATGCGACGAGCGGATAGCCGTGCTCGCGGGCGTGCTCGAGGAGGTTCTCCGGCTGAAAGAGCGGGTGGTACTCGACCTGGTGAGCCGCGATCGGCGCGTCGAGAACCGCACGGGCGGTCTCGAGTTCCTCGCGGGAGAAGTTACTCAGTCCGATTCCGTCGACGACCCCTGCCTCGGAGAGGGCGTCGAACGCGGGCAGCGTCCGCTCCGGGTCGTAGGTCTCGATCGGCCGGTGGACGTACAGCAGATCGACCGACTCGAGGCCCAGTCGCTCGAGGCTCTCCTCGGTCGTTCGACGGACGGCGTCCGGCTCGAGGCTGTCGGCCCAGACCTTCGTCGCGACCTGGACCTTCCGGCGCGAAACGTCGCTCCGGGCGAGGCCGTCGCCGACGACGGCTTCGTTCCCGTAGATCTGTGCGGTATCGAGGTGTCTGTAGCCGACCTCGAGGGCGGTCGCGATCGTCTCGGGGTCTTCGATTCCCATGGTCCCGAGCCCGATCGATGGGAGCTGCATACGCGACATTGGCGTGTTGGACGGAAGAGGGCTCGTATCCACACTTCGTCCGGCTGCTATTGCAAAGATGACCGTCGTCGACTCGTCTCGACGATCGAGACTGTGCCGATCGCCACCGATCGGCGTTCGTGGCGTCCGTCGTACCGCCGCGAGAGACTGTCTCCGACGGCGTCGTAGCACTATCACGGACGACTATTATACCGATCGCCCGGGTGCCAGTAGTATGCGAGTCGTTCTCAACGAATCGACGCAAACGATCCACAAACCTGCTCGATCGAACAGGCAGTCCACGGCCTGCGGCGCGCTCAGACACGTTTCTCCGGCTCGGATCCGGGAAACCACCCGAAGGGTTCCCGACTCGGCGACGGACGACGACACGTACTGCGGCCGGTGTTTCGACGTGGGCAGCGGGTACTAGGGCATCAGCATCGGCTCGAGCCGGTTTCCGTACGGCACTGGCAGACGTCCGAGCGCGCTGGGACTCGAGCGGGCGCGGACTCACCCCTTCCGGCCGGAGCCAGGGCCGTCGTCGCTCTCTCACTCGCCTACCTGATCGGGGGGGGCAGCGGCAGGAGTTCGATCGCGAGCCGTGAAGAGTACCGAGCGCGTTACTCCCGAAGCGCGTCCTCCCGTTCGGTCGCCTCGAGCGTCTCGGTCTCGAGGTCCGTCGCCACCACTGCGGGCTTGTACGCGCCGCCGTCGAAGAGGTCGTGGTCGCTGACCGAGGACTCGACGAACCGGGTGAACGCGCGCCGTTCCGGCGGCAGTTCCCCGTACAGCACCTCCTCCTCGACGAGGTCGTACACCGGAATGCGGGGCGTGAGGAGGGTATTCTCGCCGACGACGCTGTTCTCCCCGACGACGAACCCGCTGGTGACGCGACAGCCCGCGCCCAGGGAGACGCCGTCCTCGACGATCACGGGGGCACTCTCGACCGGCTCCAGTACTCCACCGATGAGTGTGTTCGCGCCGAGTTTGACGTTCTCGCCGATCTGGGCGCACGATCCGACGGTATCGCAGGAGTCGACGAGCGTTCCGTCGCCGACGTACGCGCCGATGTTGACGAAACTCGGACTCATCATGATACAGTCCGAGCCGAGGTACGCGCCCCGGCGGATCGTCGTCCCGTCGGGCGTGTTCCGGGTGCCGCGGTCGCCGAGGTCGCCCGTCTCGCGCAGCGGCAGGACGTCGTAGTGGTCGACGCCGCCGTACTCGTAGGCCCGGTTCTCCCGCAGGCCGAAGTTCAGCAGGATGCCCTGCTTGACCCACTCGTTTACCTCCCACTCGCCGTTCCCGGACGATGTCCGGGAGCCAGCAGACCTCTGCTCGGCGCTGTCGCGTTTCTCGGCGGCGCGGACCTCGCCGGCCTCGAGGGCCTCGAGGAACGCCTCGAGGGTAGCGGAGACGTCCTCGTCGGCCGTTTCCGCCGTGACGTCTCCGTTGTTGTACCGTGTCCACAGGTCTGCGATTTCGTTCTCGAGTGCACTCATTCGTCGATCACGTCCGCAAAGTCGTACCGTCCCGCCTTTCGTCCTGCGATCCAGACTGCCGCGTCGACCGCGCCCGCGGCGAAGACGCCGCGATCCTCGGCGCGGTGGGTCAGCCGTACCTCCTCGTCGTTGCCCGCGAGGATCACCTCGTGTTCGCCCGTGACGTCGCCCGCACGCAGGGCGTGGACGCCGATCTCGCCTTCCTCGCGTGGCTCCTCGCCCTCGCGGCCGTGGTTCCTCCCCGTAAAGTCGCCGTGCGCCTCGATTTCCTCGAGGAGCCGGTTCGCCGTGCCGCTGGGGGCGTCGCGCTTGCCGTTGTGGTGGGTCTCGACGAGTTCCACGTCGTAGCCGGGCAGGTTCCGTACCGCCTGCCCGACGACGTTGACCAGCGCCTGGACCCCGCGGGCGAAGTTCGGCGCGTGCAGGAGCGGGATCGACTCGCTCGCGGCCTCGAGGTCGGCGAGCGCCGCGTCGTCGAACCCCGTCGTTCCCGTCACGAAGGCGACCTCCGCGTCGGCCTCGATACAGGCGTGGGTGTACTCGAGCGCGGAGTCCGGCCCCGTAAAGTCGACGACAGCGTCGGGCTCGTGCTCGCCGAGCAGGGCGTCGAACTCCACGGCCGGTTCGACCGCGACCCCCTCGACGGTCGTCCCGTCGGGTTCGCGGTTGACCGCGAACGCGACCTCACAGTCCTCGCGCTCTCGGACGGCAGCGACGACCTCCCGGCCCATCCGGCCGGTCGCGCCGGTGACCCCGACCGCGACGGTCATCGATCGGCCTCCCGGCCGCCGTCCGCGACCGCGGTCGACTCCGCTTCGCCTCCCTCGAGGTCGGCGAGCACCGCCTCGAGATCCGAACGGTACTCCTCGGAGAGCCGCGAGAGCGGCGAGCGCAGTCGTGCGGGCCCGTAGCCGCGGATCTCCATGGCCTCTTTGACCGGGATCGGGTTGGTCTCGACGAACAGCGCACGGAACAGCGGGCCGAGTTCGTGGTGGAGGTCGCGGGCGCGGGCGTAGTCGCCCTCGAGCGCCGCGCCGACCATCGCGCAGGTGCGTTCGGGTTCGACGTTTGCCGCGACGCTGATGGTCCCGGTGCCGCCGACCGAGATCGTCGGCAGCGTGAGCGCGTCGTCGCCCGACAGCACCGCGAACTCCTCGTCGCGGGTCCGCTCGGCGATTTCGCCGATCTGGCCGAGGTCGCCGCTCGCGGCCTTGTAGCCCGCGATGTTCTCGTGGGCGGCGAGTTCGACCGCCGTGTCGGGTTCGATGGAGCGGCCCGTCCGCGAGGGGACGTTGTAGACGATCTGTGGTAGGTCGATGGCGTCGGCAATCGTCTCGTAGTGTTCGATCAGGCCGCGCTGTTCGGGCTTGTTGTAGTACGGCGAGATCAGCAACAGGCCGTCCGCGCCGACCTCGGCCGATCGCTCGGAGAGTTCCAGTGCCTCTCGGGTGTTGTTCGAACCCGATCCCGCGATGACGGGGACGTCGTCGACGGCGTCGACGACCGCCTCGACGACCTCGACGTGTTCGTCGTGGGACAGCGTCGCCGACTCCCCCGTGGAGCCGACGGGGACTAACCCGTCGACGCCCGCGGCCTCGAGTCGCCGTGCGTCCTCGCGAAGGGTTTCGAAGTCGATGCGCTCGTTCTCGTCGAAGGGCGTACACATTGCCGGGAAGACGCCCGAAAGGTCGATGTCGTGTGTCATGATCCAGTGTGTCGTGGCTGTCGGTCAGTAGTCGATCGGTTCGATCCGGTCCGCACCCGAACTGCGCCCGAGACGAGGTCGCTACGCTCGCCTCGAGCACCCTTCAGGAACGTTTTTTGACAGGTTTAGCAAAAGGAACGGCAATCGCGCACGCTCCGCTTCCGGCAGCGTGACCGGCGACTCGAGCGGAGCGTAGCATACGCGTTAGCGCGAGCGGAACGGACTTATGGATTACGTTACCTGCTGTTTTGGCCTCGAGACGGTCGGCCCGGGACGACAGTTCACTGCCGGAACGGGACCGATCCATGACAGGTGCTGCCGGAACGGGGCGCGGATCGACCGGGACATCACGCCGAGCCGTCGGGCGGTATATCCCGCGAAGCTTATACATCGTGATTGCTTACGAACGCCTATGACAGACTTCGGACTGAAAGTACGGATGTTCGTCGTCGGCTCGATCCTGGCGGCGCTGTACCTGTTCGTCGGGCTCGTCGGGCTGACGATGCTCGGTACGGGTGCCTGGCCGATCGTCCTCTTGCTTCTGATCACTTTCCCGTTCATCCAGTACAAGATCGGCACCTGGGCCGCAACCAGAAAGGCCGAAGAGATGCCCGAAGAGGGGCAGTACGCCGATATCCACCGGATGACGGAGTCGCTGAGCCGTGACATGGGCATCGACAAGCCCAAACTGATGGTCCAGGGGATGGGCGTCCCCAACGCCTTCGCGACCGGCCGCAAGGGCAACGGCGTCGTCGTCGTCAGCGAGGAACTCATCCGCCTGCTCGACCGCGACGAACTCGAGGGCGTCATCGCTCACGAACTGGCCCACATCAAGAACCGGGACGTGCTGATGATGACGGTGGGCAGTTCCATCGGGATGATGGTCGGCTACGCCGTGTACTTCGTCTACGTGTTCGCCGGTGACGACAACCCCGGCGGCTTCATCGTCGGCTGGATCCTCTCGATGTTCGCCCAGATGCTCGTCACGGTGCTGGTGATGGCCATCTCGCGGTACCGCGAGTACGTCGCCGACGACGACGCCCGACAGTACATCGGCAGCGGCGATCCGCTCGCTCGAGCGCTCGAGAAAATCTCGAAGGGAGCCGAGAACCGCGAATCGACCATCGACGACAGCACGGCCGCGCTCTGTATCTTCAATTCCGAGCGCGGACTGTTCCAGACCCTGTTCGCGACCCACCCGCCGACCGAAAAGCGCATCGAGAAGCTCCGGAGCTAACCGGGTTCGATTCGGCCCCGGTCCGTCTCCGGTCGTCCTTCTCGCCGCTCGTTGCGGTCGTGGTCACGCCCGGGCCACGATCACAGAAACCGTCACGATCGACGCGATTTTTACGGTACCACGTCACACTCCTAGCTGTGACCGAAATCCATCCGGACCAGCGCGTCGCCGTGCTCGTCGACGCGCAAAACCTCTATCACACCGCACAGAGCCTTCACAGCAGGAACATCGATTACTCTGCGCTGCTCGAGAAGGCCGTCCAGGACCGACAGCTGACCCGCGCGATCGCGTACGTCATCCGCGCCGACGCGCCCGAGGAGGAGAGTTTCTTCGACGCGCTGGTCGACATCGGCTTCGAGACGAAGATCAAGGACATCAAGACGTTCTCGGACGGGTCGAAGAAGGCCGACTGGGACGTGGGGATGAGCCTCGACGCAGTGACCCTCGCGAACCACGTCGATACGGTCGTCCTCTGTACGGGCGACGGGGACTTCTCGCGGCTCTGCTCGCACCTGCGCCACGAGGGCGTCCGCGTCGAAGTGATGGCCTTCGAGTCCTCGACCGCCGAGGAACTGATCGCGGAGGCCGACGCCTTCCTCGATCTGGGCGAGCGCCACGAGACGTTCCTGCTCTGATCGGCCCTCGGTGATCGGTGGCGAGCCTCGAGAGAGACGCGAATACAAGTACGAGTACGGGTGCGAGTACGAGTACGAATACGAACAGTCAGTCGAGAACGTCCGAGTCGGCGCCCCTCTCGCCTGTCGTGGTCGCCTGCCGCTACCTCGAGCCGGCCACCGTCGCTTCCCGCGCCAGATTCACGAGTAGCGCTCCGGCACCCACCACGAGGGCGATCGCGGTCAGGGCGTAGACGACGTGTGACTCGAGCGCCGCCGGCCCGACGAACGTCAGGGTGCTCACCGCGAGCAGCCCCGTGCCGAGCGCGACCTGCGTCAGATCCATTCACGCCTGAATAGCGGGTCGATCTATATAACGTTCCTGATTCGTCCGGGCGAAATGAAGCGGTTCTTTTCGTCTCGTTTCCCTTTCGGTCCGGCAAGCGTCCGACGGCAAGCGAAGGGTTTTCTCCGTCGAGGGTCGAACTCGGGGCCATGAGCGAGCCAGCAGACGGGTCGGCGGGACCGTCGACGCTCCGGACGATCGCCGACTACCAGTTCGGCGCGGGTGCGGGGGAGGCGATGTTCCCGCCCGCGGAGTCGGAGTCGCTGACGATCAAACGAACCTCTTCGGGCCGACCGCAACAGATCCACGCCGAAAACGGCCGGATCGCCTCGTTTGGCACCGACGGACGGTTCACGCTCGGCCTCGAGGGCGGTCGCCGACTCGCGGCCGCGCTCGAGCACCCCTCGTACCGCGTCGTCGTCGACGACGAGAGCGAACCGTTCGTCCGCGAGGAAAAGAACGTCTTCGCGAAGTTCGTCCTCGAGGCGGGGTCGGAGATCCGCCCGGGTGACGAGGTGCTGGTCGTCCACGAGCGCGGCGAACTGCTCGCGGTCGGCCGCGCCGAACTGGACGCGGACGCGATCGCGGATTTCGAGACGGGGATGGCGGTCAACGTCCGCGAGGGCGCACCGGCCGACGACTGACGACGGCCCCCGATCGCGTCGAACCATTTTGGAGAGTAACGGGGCCGGGCTGGGGACCGATGCGTTCGACGCTGTTGCTCGAGCGACGGCGACGTCCAGGTGGCCGCTCGCTGCGGGTGGAACGACAAAGTAAAAGGTCGCGGGTGGCGACGTGTCGGGTATGTTCGGAGGAGGCGGCGGCGGACTCAATCCGCGCAAGATGGAACAGATGATGGAACAGATGGGGATCGACGTCGAGGACATCGACGCCGAGGAGGTCATCATCCGCACGGGCGAGTACGACCTCGTCTTCGACGACGCCGAGGTCACGAAGATGGACGCCCGCGGCCAGGAGACCTACCAGATCATCGGCTCGCCCGAAGAGGTCGAGGCCGGGAGTGCCGGCAGCGCCGACGACGCCGGGACCGACGACGGCTCGGCCATCCCCGACGAGGACGTCGACCTCGTCGCCACCCGCGCCGGCGTGAGCGAGGACGAGGCCCGCGAGGCCCTGGACGCCAACGACGGCGACCTCGCCGCAGCCGTCGAGGACCTCGAGTAGCCGACGTGACCGGAAACGAGCCCGATACGGACACGGATATCGGAAGCGATGGCGGGAGCGGCAACGACCACGGCGACGAAGAGGACCGCAACCCCGTCCTGCTCGTCCGCGGCGACCGCGAGTTCCTCGTCCAGCCCGGCGAGGAGATGGGCACCGACCTCGGCGTCCTCGAGGTCCCCGAAGACGTCGAACCCGGCCAGACGCTCGAAACTCACCTCGACGAGGAGTTCCAGGTCCGACGGCTGCGCGGCCCGGACCTGTTCCACCACTTCGAGCGCACGGGCGCGCCGATGGTGCCCCGCGACGTCGGACTGGTGATCGGCGAGACCGGGATCTCCCGGGGTGACTGCGTGCTCGATGCCGGCACCGGGACGGGCGTCCTCGCGGCCTCGATGGCCCGTGCAGGGGCCGAGGTCGTCACCTACGAGCGGGACCCGGAGTTCGCCGACGTCGCCCGTGAGAACATGGAACTGGGCGGCATCGCCGAGGAAGTCGACGTCCGGACCGGCGACCTCCGCGAGGAACTCGAGGCCCTCGAGCCCTCGTCGTTCGACGTCCTCACGCTCGATACGGGCGACGCGGCCGACGTCGTGGCCCACGCACCCGACCTGCTGGTCGAGGGCGGCTTCGTCGCGGTCTACAGCCCGTTCATCGAGTCGACACGCGAGGTCGTCGAGGCTGCGCGGGAGGCCGATCTCGCGAACGTCCGCACCCGCGAGACGATCCAGCGCGAGATGCAGTTCGACGACCGCGGCTCGAGGCCGTCGACGGCACCCGTGGGTCACACGGGGTATCTGACGATAGCGCGCAACGAGTAACTCTCCTTCCCTCTCCGTTATCGATGTCCGAGAAGAGTAGCGACAGCGACGCGGCTGGCCAGTGCAAATCTATGACGATACGGCCGGAAGCGGACGCCGAGCACTGCGAGGCGTCCGCGACTCGGGGAAGGGCAGGCCATCGTCCCGTAACCGACCGCGAGCAGCCGACGGCTGCTCGCGGGCCGACGACCGATGTGGAGAGCGCTGTGCGCTCGGAACGGAGGGAGGAGTGCTTTTGATCGAAATTTTGCCGAGGGACGTCGCGCTGTACGGCAGCTATGCTGCCGTCAGCGCGACAGACTGCAGAGCAAAATTTCGGTTCTAGTTGTCGTCCTCGCGCCACTTGTGCTCGCACTCGGAGCAGATGAAGAAGCGGGTCTCGGACTCGTCGGCCGCGCGGATCTGTTTCATGTACCAGTACGCGCGGTCGTGGCCACACTCGGGGCAGTGGGCGTCGGTTTCGGGCAGCGAGGTCTCCCCGGAGGACTCGATGATCTCGCTGGCTTCCTGGCTGTCCGTGACGACGTACTGATCGGCGTCGCCTTTGGGCTCCGTGTAACCGCAACTGCCGCACTTCCAGAGCCCGTCGTCGGCTTTCATCATCGAACCGCATTCGTCGCAGAATTCCATCGTTGTCCGGGCTACGTCGGTCGAGCGACTTAAGGGACGCGTTTACCGACTCCCCGCGCCGTCGTCTCTCAGTCCCTGCCGACGGCGTCGGCTATCCCTCACCCTCCGACTGATACGGCTCACCGACCGCCTCCCGTGGAAGGACGTTGTGCAACTCCGCCTCGAGGTCCTCGGCCGACTCGAACCGGTCGTTCCCGATGTCCTCGATAAGCGAACCGAGGTTCCGTTCCCCGTCGGCCAGCAGGACCGTCACGTCCTCGAGTTCCGTCGCGGCCTCCGCCCTCGTCGCCGGGTAGTCGAGTTCCTCGAGCGTCGATTCCACTCGGCCGAGTTTCACTTCGCGACCCATACCCCCGGCTACGGCATCGGGGGGCTTGTAACTCGTTTGCGATCGGACGGACTGTCCCGAATGGGACGACAGTCCGTTCGCAAGTACTTTCGATTCGAAACTATAACGGCGTCGCCGACCGTGGGTAACGACGAGTGCCAGTACGGACTCTCCTCGAGAAACTCCTCGCGCCGTTCGCCGTCGACCGGCGAGTGCTCGCGCTCGCGTTCGCGCGGATGGCCGACGGAATCGGGAACTCGTTTTTGATCGTCGTCATCCCGCTGTACGTCGGCAGCGATATCGTCGGCGGCGCGACCTTCGGCCTGGGGGAGTCGATGATCATCGGGATCATCCTCTCGCTGTTCGGTTTTCTCAACAGCACCTTCCAGCCGCTGACGGGGCGGCTCTCGGATCGCTACGGCCGCCGGAAGCTGTTCATCCTGATCGGACTGGGTGGGCTCGCCGTCACGAACCTCACCTACGTCTTCGCGCGGTCCTACGTCGAACTGGTCGTCATCCGGGGGCTGCAGGGCGTCAGCGTCGCCTTCATCATCCCCGCGTCGGTCGCGCTGGTCAACGAACTCGCGACGACGGACGAACGCGGCGGGAACATGGGCGTCTACAACACCTTTCGGCTGATCGGGTTCGGGGCCGGCCCGGTCGCCGCCGGGACGGTCGTTAACCTCGGCCCCTACGCGTTGGCCGGGACGACGATTACCGGCTACGACGCCGCGTTCTACGTCGCCACCGTCGCGGCCGCGCTCAGCTATCTGATGGTGACCGTCCTGATCACGGATCCGGAGTCGACGGAGGCGAACGCCGGTGCGGACCTCTCGATCGACGTTTTCGACCGGTCGGGATCGAACCTGCTCGATCCGATCTTCACGCTCGGCGTCGCCTCGCTGTTCATGGCGACCGCAATCGCGCTGTTCGCGACGATCCAGCCCCAGATCAACGCCCGCCTCGAGCAGGGCGCGACCTGGTTCGGCCTGCAGTTCGCGGCGTTCGTCGTCGCCCAGATCCTCCTGCAGACGCCGATCGGCCGCGCCTGCGACCACTACGGGCGACGGCCGTTCATCGTCGGCGGGATGATGCTGTTGATCCCCGCGACCCTCGTCCAGGGGTTCGTGACGACCTCCGAGACGATGTTCGTCGCGCGACTCCTCCAGGGGATCGCGGGCGCGATGGTGTTCGCGCCGTCGCTGGCGCTGGCCGGCGACCTCGCCGGGAAGGGCGAGTCCGGCTCGAAACTCTCCGTGCTCACCATGGCGTTCGGGTTCGGGATCGCCCTCGGACCGCTCTCGTCGGGCGCGCTGGTACAGTACGGCTTCGCGGTCCCGTTCGTCTTCGGGACCGCCCTCGCGACGCTGGGCGCGATCCTCGTCTACACCCAGGTCGAGGAGACGCTCGAGACGACGGCACCGGTGCCGGTCGTCGGCGGCGACTGAGGGTCTCGACTCCGGGTGGCGAGTCGGGCGGTCGGAAGAACGGACTGGAGCGACCGACGGGACGCAACGCAAAAGTACCGGATCCCCATACCCTTCGACGATGACGCTTTCGGACGAGGCCACCGAGCGGCTCGCCGACGTGGTGGAACTACAGCCGACGAAAAACTCCGAACTCCAGGACCGGTGGGGGATGGAAAGCGGCAGCGAGGTCCACCAGTACCTCGAGAACGAACTCGGCGACTACTACTTTCGCGACGACAACAGCCTGATCCGCGCGACGGCGGAGGCCGCCGACCTCGTCGACGTCGAACCCGGCATCGAGACCGACCCCGATAGCGAGGGCGCACCCTCGCGGATCCGCGTCCCGGAGCTCCAGGCCCGGATCGTCGACGTGCTGGCGGGCCCGGAGGAACGCTCCGAGAGCGTCGTCTCGGTGCTGCATTCCTTGCGGGACGCCTACGACTACGGCGACGACCTCGAGGCCGAAGCCGTCCGCTCCGGACTGCAGAGCCTCCGGCGCAAGGACGTCGTCGAGGTCGAGTACCGCACCGTCCCCACGTTCCGGCTGGCAGTCGAGCGCGAGGACCTCGAGGTCGACGTTTCCGAGTGATCGGCGGCTCCGGCCGGAGACAGCGATCACCCGAACGGCCCGCGGTTCGGGAAGTGATGGCGGCGAATCGCCTCGACGACCAGCGCCACGCCGACGACCGCCAGTGCGGTCGCAGCTAGCCCGCCCGTGCTCGTCCACTGGACCGTCCTGTTGCGCTCGATCACGTGGTAGTCGTCCCCCTGGGAGACGACGTAGCCGTCGCCGATCCTCGTCGCCTGCTGGTCGCCATCTTGGATGACGTACCGGTCGCGCTCGCCTCGCAGGTCGTCCACCATCCGCCGCTCGTCGGCGGTCAACTCGTCGTACTCGACGACGCCGTACCGGTCGACCGAATCCGAGACGGACTCGAGGTCCGCGGCCGAGCGCTCGTGGGTGACCTCGTGTGCGACGGCGGTGAACCCAGCGAAGATCGCAAGCAAGAGCGCCGAGAGGCCGAGCACGAGCAGTCCGAAGTGGAGCCAAGATCGATCCATCAGTGTATCGAGCGAATACGTGTTTTTTCACTTATCTTAGTTTTGAGTAATTTGTCTCCGCCGATAGTCTTCAAAATTTATTTATATTAGGTGGCCAACGGTTCAGTCGCATGTTCCGACGAACGCGACCTGGCAACCGCGGGTCCGGTGTGGCTCGCGGCTGGGTTCCGCGATAGTACCGAGAGTCGTACTGCTTCTCTTCGCGTCGTCCGAACGCTGTCCGCGACGTGTCGTAGCCGACGCTACGGCGACGGCAACCGCGTAGACGACGACCGCGACGATCGCACGGAGACTGGACACATACGGATCGATGCCGATGGCCACGTCGACGGAGGTGATCGCAGTGCGGCGTAGCGAGTCGCTGCTTTTCACCAGCCGGGAGACCAACGGCCACGAGAACGAGACCGTCGCACTCACAGCACGGGCCGGCCTCGTCCGACAGTTCGGCAGCGGGCTCTACGGCTTCACGCCCACCGGCCAGCGCGTCCGGGAGAACCTCGTCGCCCTGCTCGAGCGCGAGATGGACGCCGCGGGCGGCCGACGGATCAGCCTCCCCTCGCTGAACGACGCCGGCATCTGGCAGCGAAGCGGTCGCTGGGAGAGCTTCGAGGGCGAGATGTTCACGCTCGAGAACCGCGACGGCAAGCGCCTCTGTCTGGCCCCCTCCCACGAGGAGGGTGCGGTCCACCTCGTCGACGGTGTCGTCCGTTCCTACGACGACCTGCCCCTGCTGGTGTACCAGATCGAGCGGAAACACCGCGACGACCACGCCCGCAACGGCCTCCTGCGGACGAAGGAGTTCACGATGAAAGACGCCTACAGCTTCCACGCGACCGAGGACTCCCTCCGGGAGTGCTACGAGCGGGTCCGAGACGCCTACGTCCGGGTCTTCGAGTCGCTCGGCCTCGAGTTCGTCGTCGCGGCGGCCGACAACAGCGTCATGGGCGGGACGAACTCCGAGGAGTTCGTCGCGCTGACCGAGACCGGCGCGGGGACGGTCGAGATCCGACACTGTACCGCGGCGGGCTGTCGGTTCGGCGTGACCGACGAGTCGCCCCGCGCCGACCTCGTGGCCGGCGACGACTGCCCCGAGTGTGGCGGCCGGCTCGCGGCCGGCGAAGGAATCGAGGTCGGCCACCTCTTCCAACTCGGGACGCGCTACGCCGAGCCCATGGAGTTGACGATCGACACCGCCGGCGGCGGGCAGCGCCACGTCCTCATGGGGAGCTACGGCATCGGCGTCGAACGGCTCCTCCACGCCCTCCTCGAGCAGTACGCCGACGAGAACGGCTGTCGCTGGCCCGACTCGTCCGCGGCGCTCGAGGACGGGGACGTCGCCACTCCCGAAATCGCTCCCTATCGCCTCGCCGTGATCCCCCTCGAGTACGGCGACGCGGACCTGCGCGAGGCGGCCGACCGCCTTCACGAGCGCTGCGGGACGGCCGAAACGCTGCTGTTCGACGACCCCGACCGGACGATCGGCGAACGGTTCGCCGAGAGCGACCTGCTCGGAATCCCCGAAAAAGCGATCCTCGGGAACCACTACCGGGAGACCGGCGAGGTCGAACTCGAGGCCCGCGACGGGACGACCCGGTACGCACCCCTCGAGGACGTTCCCGGGATCGTCAGCTGACGGCGGTCAGGATCGAAAATCGGTCGATAGCGAACGGCCCTACTCCTCGGTCTCGAGTCCCGGCCGCCGTCGGCGACGGCGATCCGCGAGCAACGCTTTGAACCGTTTTCCGGGACCGCCCTCGATCGGCCACCCCTTCGTCCGCCACGTGGGCGGCTCCGGTTCGTACGACGAACAGGAACCCGAACACTCGGCGGCGGTCGGCTGCCGGTCTTTCGCGTCGCAGTAGGGGAGCAACTGGCCGTCGACCTCCCGAAGCCGGAACTGTCGGCAGTCCGGCCGCATCGTGTCGACGAACGAGCGCCAGCCCCGTTCGTAGGCCCGTTCGGCGATCGCGAGTCGCCGCTCGCGCTTCCACTCGGGATCGGCGTACTCGAACCGGGCCGCGGAACCGTCCCGCTCGCCGGCGGCGTTCGGCCGCTCGAGGATCCGCGTTCCGGGCTTCTCGACCGCCAGCGTTCGGGGGTGCCAGGCCACGTCGGCCGACAGCGTATCCGGGTCGAACGCGAGGACGCCCGCCTCGACCGGCAGGTCCTCGAGCAGAATCGGCTCGACCCGTTCGCCCGTCCGTTGGGTCGCGACCCAGACCTCGTCGGCCAGCGCCATCGCCACGTCGAACTCGAGTTGCGGGCGGAGTCGCCGGGCCGCCGACCGATCGAGGTCGGGTTTGTTCTCGACGGCGACGATCCGCTCGCACCAGTCGGGATAGGGCCACTTGCGCCGGACCTGGATGCGGTTGCCGTCCTTGCGCGTCTCGAGGATCCCTCGGTCGTCCGCACGGTGGATCGCCTCGCGGACGTACCGCCACGGGTAGCCGGGATGGGGGAGGGCATCGCGGTAGTATGTCCACTCCGCCGGCGCGTTCCGCACGGCGTGGAGGAGATCGCTATCGAGGCGCTTCCGGCCGAACCTGGCGCGCTTCCGGAGGGCGTCGGGGTCGCACTCGAGGACGATGGTGTCCCAGCGCCGCCGCTCGGTGCCCAGCTGGCGGGCGACGATCACCGGGGTATCGTCGTCGGCTCCGGGCGGCCACTCGCGCTCGGCCCACCGGCAGGTTCGCAACTCGAAGCCGAACTCGGTGCTGTACGCGTCCGAATCGTCCACGCCGGGCCGTACTCGCGGATGGGGAAAAACCTGCCCGATCGAACCGGCGACCGAGGCCGGGCCCCGGATACCGGTCGAGCGGAGGGAAACGATATCGGCGGGGTCGGGACTGTGGGGTTCGGCTCGCATCGAACCGAACCTAGGCCTCGAGAGCGGCCGTCGTGTGCTCGACGGAACGAGAAATCGTCGGGGTGACTCGCTTCGCGCTCCTACTCTTCGTCCTCCTCGTCCTCCCGCTCGTCGAGGAACTCGTGGGCCTGCTCGAGGATCTCGCGTGGACCGTCCTGCGTGACGGTGTTTACGGCCTGTTCGTAGTCGCGCCACTGCAGGTCGCGATGTTCGTTGGACAGTTCCGCGCTGGCCTCGAACGACTTCGCAATGAAGAGGTGAACGGTCTTGTGGATCGTCTTGCCGTTCGCCTCGAAGACGTAGTCGTAATCCTCGCGAAACCCGTCGAGGAGCCGGAACTGTTCGATACCTGCCTCTTCCTTTACTTCGCGGATCGCCGTCTGCTGTAGCTCTTCATCTCCTTCGACACCGCCCTTGGGAAACTCCCAGTCGCCTGGGCGGCTCTTGAGTAGAAGATACTCGCGCCGGCCCCGCGTGTCGCGGAAGAGGATCGCGCCTGCGCTCGTAGCTTCGACTGCCATTAACCGAAGTACTAGGCGCGACGTTAAGAGAATATCGGACTGTTCGTTAAACGAACACCCGCGAGCGAGGACGGTCCCGGATCGTCGGTCCGACGCCGGCGGCACGTGACGTGCGTTCGATTCCACGCCCGGAGGCGTTGGTCTCGAGTCCCGAAACTCGAGTCCCGACCGCCCCATCTCAGCAAGTTTTTACGCGCTGGCCGTCGACTGTGTCGTAACTCAGCCACAGCCATGACCTTCGTCACCCGCCTCACGCTGCAAAGCGGCGACCGAGCCGCGCTCGAGGGTATCGTCGACGACATCAAAACGACCGCCGAACGGAAAGGTGCGGAACTGAAAGGGCCACACTCCCATCCTCCGACGGACATCTCGGTCCCACAGCACTGCCGGCTCCACGCCGACGACGATCGGCACTTTACCTCCTGGAACTACACGGTCTTCACCCGTGAACTCGAGATTCACGGCCACGACAACCTCGCGCGCAACATCGCCGAACAGGACTTCCCGGACTCCGTCCACATCGAGGCCGAAGTCGAACAGATCCACGGCGCCGGCCGCGGGAACTGAACCGACGTGGGTGCGACTCCTCATCCGTCCGTGGACTCCGATTCGGGACGGCTGAACCGCAGACAGAGGAAGTTCGGGTGTGTCCGTTCGTACTCGTAGCGCTCAGGGCTTTTCCGACGGTAGGCTTCCGTCGGCGTCGGCTCGACGAGTCGCTCCAGTCGAAACCCGGTCTCGAGCGCGGGCGAGAAGACCGCCGAGAGCGGGCGACGATACGCGGGCACTGCTACCGCCGTTCCGAACGAGTCCCAGACGGCCGACACCCGTTCCACGTCGTGGTAGTTCTCCGTGTCGTCGTACTCCTCGAAGTCGGCGTGGGGATGCTGCATCGAAAAGACGAGCCAGCCGCCGGGCTCGAGGATGCGCCGGAGGTTCCGAAACAGGCGTCCCCAGTCCCGAACGTAGTGGAACGCCAGGGAGCTGACGACCCCGTCGAACGAGCCCTCCGCAAACGGAAGTTCACGTCCGAGGTCGGCCCGACAGAGGACCGCTTCGGGGACCCGCTCCCGGGCGTACGCGAGCATCTCCGCGCTGGCGTCGAGGCCGACAACGGCCGCGCCGCGGTCGACGAGTTCGCGCGTGAGGTGTCCGGCCCCGCAGCCGGCATCGAGGACGCGAGCGCCGTCCACGTCGGGGACCAACGAGCGGGTCGCCGGCCGCTCGAGGTGAGCGTTCGCGGGTTTCTCGTCGCCCTTGCGGTCGTATTCGTCGGCGAGCGCATCGAACGCTCGATGGACGTTCGGTCGCTCGCTTTCGCTCCCGCACCCGGGCTCGAACCCGTACTCTGAGTCGGAGTCGGAGTCGGAGTCGGTGCCGGTGCCGCGTTCACGCTCGGGAGCCATCGATTCTCGGACCGGCACACAGGGACATAAACGCTGCCCTCCGCGTTCGCAGTCTCGAGGACTGCCGCGAAACGCGACGCCGGACGGTCCCGCACTCCGACGCCTGCGACGGACCCGACCGAGGTTCCGCCTTCGATAGCACTTTTTGGCGCCGCTGCCCAGTAGGGGATATGACCGCGGACGACCTGGTCGAACTTCGCCGCGACTTGCACCGTCGACCCGAACCCGCCTGGCGCGAGTTCTACACGACCGCACGCATCGTCGAGGAACTCGAGTCGCGGTTCGGCGACGACCTCGCCGAACTCCACGTCGGCCCCGACGCCATCGCGACCGATCACCGCCTGGCCGTCCCCGACGACGCCGAACTCACCCACGCCCTCGAGCGCGCACGGGAGACGGGCGTCGACGAAGGCGTCCTCGAGTCCCTCGAGGGCGGCTACACGGGCGCGGTCGCGGTGCTCGAGAAGGGAGACGGCCCGACAGTCGGCCTCCGGGTGGACATCGACGGCCTCCCCCGCGCCGAGAGCGAGGACGCCGACCACGCGCCCGCGGCCGAGGGCTTCCGCTCGGAACACGAAGGCGCGATGCACGCCTGCGGCCACGACGCGCACGCGACGATCGGCGTCGGCGTCCTCGAGGAGATCGTCGACAGCGACTTCGAGGGCACGCTGAAGGTGTTCTTCCAGCCCGCCGAGGAGGTCATCGGCGGCGGCAAGTCGATGGCCAAGAGCGAACACATCGCGGACGTCGACTACCTGCTGGCGGCCCACATCGGGCTCGACCACCCGACCGGCGAAATCGTCGCCGCCATCGACGGCTTCCTCGCCGTCTCGCACCTCGAGGCCGAGTTCTCCGGGGAGCCGGCCCACGCGGGCGGCCACCCCGAGCAGGGGCGCAACGCCGTTCAGGCGATGGCGACGGCGGTCCAGAACCTCTATGCGATCCCGCGCAACAGCGACGGCCCGACGCGGATCAACGCGGGCAGGGTCGAGGGCGGGAGCGCGGCCAACGTGATCCCCGAGTCCGCGCGGATCCTCGCTGAGGTCCGCGGCGAGACGACCGAACTGATGGAGTACATGGCCGACAACGCCGAACGCGTGATCAGGTCGGCCGCGGAGATGCACGACTGCGAGGTCGAGGTCGAACTCGGCGCGCAGGCCCCGAGCGCCACGAGCGACGAGGCACTCGCGACGCTCGTCGCGGACGCCGCCGGCGACGTCGAGGGCGTCGAGCGTATCCTCGAGCGCGACGAACTCGGCGGCAGCGAGGACGCCACGTTCCTGATGCGTGAGGTCCAGCAAAACGGCGGGAAGGCATGTTACGTCGGCGTCGGGACGGATCACCCCGGCGGCCACCACACCGCGACGTTCGACGTCGACGAGGAGAGCATCGGTCACGGCGTGGAGACGCTCGCGGGAGCGATCGAGCGGGTCGCCGAAGAGCGACCCTGACAACACGAGTCGGGACTCGTAATCTTCTTGGAAATCCTGTCGAAACGAACATTCGAGAGTGCGTCTTCCCTCCCCCACGTCGATGGTCTCCCGCCCTTCGCTGGCGGTGTTCGTACTCGAGGTGGCACCCTCGTGATCCGTCCGACGCGACTTCAACTGGGACTCTGGCTTCGGCTGGCGGTCGCCGCGACCCTCGTCGCGCTTGGGCAGTTCGTCGTCCTTGCGTTCGAAGTCGTCACCGTGGCATTGCTCGCGTTGATCGTGCTGGCGTCCCTCGAGGAGTTTCTCTCGTTGCTGTTCGTCCTCTCGGTGCTATTGACCGGGCTGTTCGTCTGCTGGTACCTCCTCGCAGTGGTCGTCCGGCGGCTCTACCCTGCACGGACGCTGTCGGATCGACTGTCACACGACGGGATGGCCGACACCGTCGAAGCCGTCGGCGAATCGCTGCTGTCCGCGAGGGTACTCGCGAACTGGCCACGAACCCTTGCCCTGCTCGGCGGGCTGGTCGTCGGGACGTTCGTCGGATTCGGCCTCGCAGAACGGATCGCGTGGCGGTCGATGATCGATCCGTTGTACGCGGCGGCCACCGTCGGCGTCCTCGGTGCGCTCGCGCATCTCGTCTGGCTCGTCCATCGTGAGTGGACCGACGACGCTGCCGCGCTTCGCGACGTATCGGAGTCCGTTCGCGTCCTCGAACGGCCCGATGAGGAGGTCGAACGACGTCGGGCAGCCGTCCAGGGGCGCGTCGATCGACTCGCCAGACAGGCTGACCTGCCCTCGCCGACCGTCCGCCTCGGAGTCACAGCGACGCCGACCGCGGCGACCGTCGGCTACCGGCCGGAGAGTTCGACGCTCGTCGTCTCGCGGGGGCTGCTCGAGGCCGTCGACGACCGGGAACTGGATGCCGTCCTCGCACACGAACTCGCCCACGTCACGAATCGGGACGCGGCCGTGGTGACTGCGTTGTCGATGCCCGCAGCCTCCGCGACTGCGATCCTCGAACGCTACGACTATCACCCGTTCGTGGCACTGCTAGCTGGGTTCGTCGTCGGAATCGTCCGCTGGTCCGTCGCAGTCGTCAGCCGCTATCGAGAGTACGTCGCCGACCGTGGGGCCGTCGCGATCACTGGCGACCCCGCGGCACTCGCGAGCGCCCTCGAGACGCTGGATCGCGACCTCGAGACGAGTCCCTCGAGTGACTTTCGCCACCCTCGCTCGACGGCGGCGTTCGCGATCGTCCCACCACCGTGGGATGAACACCGGTTTTTCGACCGGACCCGGCGGTTCGTCGCGCGTCGGATCTTCGGGACGCATCCGCCGACCGAGAAGCGCGTCGAACGGCTTCGGGATCGCATCTGATCCATCCGGATTCCTGATGGCTGAACACGACTTTCCATGTATTCCATGAATTCGAAAATCGGAGCCAGGATGGACGGTCGCCGCAACTCGGGGAAAGGCAGGTAGTTGCCCGATAACGACCGCGAGCGAACGAAAGCGCGGTGCGTAGCGCCGCGGGAAGACGAACGACCGGAGGCCGTGAGTCGGTGAGCGAGCGGGCCGACGACTGATGTGGAAGGCGCTCTATGACCGCCTGGAACGGAGAGGAGTAGTTTTCTGGCAAAGCCAAGCGGAATCTCCGATCCTGCGAGGTACGAAAGACAGCGCAACAGTTTGGTTTCAGTACTTCGGATCCGCGCCGGTCGTCTCGTAGACCGCGTCCATCAGTTCGTCGCGGCGTTCCTGCCAGGCCTCGAGTTCGTCCGGGCTCGAGGGGTAGTCCTCGTAGTGGGCAAGCAGGTCGTCGGCGCGGCGTTTCGTTTGATAGAGGTTCCAGATCGTTCCCCAGTGGCCGCGGCTCTTGAGCAGGGCCTCGAGTTTGAGCTTCATGCCGATGTCCGTACTACCCGAATAGAGCGCCTCGGCGAGCTTGTCGCCCGGCATCGCCGCGAGCAGCCCCATCAGGTCGTCGACGTCGACGGCCGTCGAGAGGATGTTGTAGACGTCCAGGGCGGCGTAGCGGGCCCCGAAGTGATCCATCACGAGCTCGTTGTACTCCCAGAACGTCTCCTCGCTGAAGTCGCCGGTCTCGAGGCCCTCGATCGCCTGTTCGGCGGCGTACTTGCCGGCGTAGGCCGCGCCGGCGATGCCCCCGCCGGTGGTGGGGTTGACGTGGCCAGCGGCGTCGCCGACGGCCATGTAGCCGGGGTGGACCGCCGAGTCGTACGGGCGGCGCGTCGGGAGGGCAGCGCCGAGTTTGTCCTCGACGTCGGCCCCGTCGAACTCCTCGCGAGTCTCGAGGTCCCGCTTGAGGTCGTCGACGAGTTTCATGGGCTCTTCGGTCATCTGGAAGCCCAGCCCGGCGTTGATCTCGGTCTCGGTCCGCGGGAAGTACCAGAGGTAGCCGGCCGCACGCTCGGTCGGCTTGAACACGAGGGCGTCGGACCACTCGACGGGCTCGTCGACGCGGACGATCTCGCGGTAGGCCGAACAGAAGTGGGTGTAGTCGACGTTGGTGTCGAACGTCGACGCCGAGAAGTCGACCTCGTCCTGCAGGACCGACAGCGAGCCCGCGGCGTCGATGACGACGTCGGCCTCGTAGCTGACCGGTTCGCCGGCGTGTATCCCTTCGACGCCGGTGACCCGACCCGTTTCGCCCTCCTGGACGACCGTCTGGACGACAGTGTCGTAATGCAGTTCCGCGCCCGCTTCACGCGCGCCCTCGATGATGCGCTTGCCGTACTCCCAGCGGTCGATGACCGCGAGTTCGCCGGGAACCGGAATCTCGAGGACGGTGTCCTCCTGGGGGATCTCGAAGCGGCCGTGGTCGACCTCCGTGTTGGTGATCGCGGGCTCGAGTTTCGACTTGGGGATCGACTCGGGGAAGTCACTCGCGCCCTTCAGGGCGTCCCCGCAGGCGATGTGGCCCGCCTCCTCCTCGCTTTTGCGCTCGAGGATCACTACGTCGTACCCTTCCCGTGCGACCGTCGCTGCGGCGTAACACCCTGCTGTGCCGGCGCCGACGACGACGACGTCCGGGGAGTGCGTCCGTGTCGCCGTATCGGCGGCCGACTGATCCTGCGTACTCATACCAACAGCCTTGATATCCCGGCAAGAAAACGTTTTATGGTCGATGTGTCCGCGCTTGCCCGTCGGAATCCGACGAACCGTTCCGACGTGATTCGGTGATCGACCCTAGAAGGGGTAGTGAATCGCCTGCGAGGCGACGATCACCCACGTGACCAGGAGGGCGTTCAGGAACGCACCGGTCCAGCTCCGTCCGGTCCGGTGGAAACAGTACGTCGACACCACTGCGACGACCGGCAGCAACGCCACGAACTGGAAGGCGATGATCGTCTGCAACGCGGTGATCGGGACGGCGAGCGCACCCGTCGCGAACAGGACGCCGTACTGGATCACGAGCAGAACGACGAACCCGCCCGTGAGCGCAAGGGCGTTGGTCGCCATGGCCCACGGGAGCGAGTCGGTCGTCTCGGCGGTCCGCAGGCGACCGTGGAGCAGCACCTCGAGCGCGACGAAGAACGCAAACAGGGCGGGCAGGTACGTGAGGAAGATCCGCACGTGGAGATCGGACATGAGCTTCACGCCGAACACCCAGACACGGAAGTCGGTCATGAACACCGCGTCGACGACCCACAGCAGGACGTAGAGCCCGCCGACGGCACCGGCGGCGATCGCGAGCGACCGACCGATCGTCCCGAGGCCCTCACCGACATCGAGTCCGTAGCGCTCGTCGGTCAGCGAACGGCCGCTGCCGCGGTGCCACAGTCCGAACAGGGCGGCGATGACGACGACGTTCGCGAGCGCCCACAAAACGATCCCGTTCGTCTCGCTCTGTGGCGTCACGGCCGTCACCGGTACCGCCTCGCTGCCCAGGAGCATCGCCGGATAGTAGAGGACGACCGGAACGAGTGCCGTGAGAACGGCCGCGACGTACCAGCCGCGGTTCCGTTCGGCGATCGGTTCCGGGAGCGTCCGGGTCGCTCCCTCGAGCGGGCCGGTTCGCGAGAGCGCCTCGACCGCGGGGAACAGGAACAGTACGCCGCCGAGCAACGCGAGCGCCGTACCGAGTTCCTTCCAGTACCAGAGCTGACCGTCGGGATCCTCGTTTCCTTCGAGCGTCTCGACCGTCCAGTCGACGGTCTCCGCGACGGCCGTCGGAGAGTGATGTGCGCCGGGATGGGTCGTGGCCGGCATCGAGAGGTATCGTGCCGTCCCGTCGTCGATAGCCCCGTAGACCTGGCCTTCCTCGACGGCTTCGTCCGTGCCGAAGACCGACTGGAGCTTCTCGCTTTCCGGCGTCGTCGGCGCGGTCTCGCTCTCCCACATCAGCCAGTGGAACTCGTCGTACTCGGTGAACACGACGCCGAGGTTCCGCGGGAACGTCTCGTCACCCTCGGGTGCACCGGCGGTTCCCGTCGCGGAGCCGACGAGCGCGACGGACTCGTAGCTGTCCGGATGCTCCGCGGCGGCCGACACCGCCGCCCAGCCGCCCATCGAGTGGCCCTCGAGG
This sequence comes from Halobiforma lacisalsi AJ5, assembly GCF_000226975.2. Taxonomy (NCBI): domain Archaea; kingdom Methanobacteriati; phylum Methanobacteriota; class Halobacteria; order Halobacteriales; family Natrialbaceae; genus Natronobacterium; species Natronobacterium lacisalsi. The sequence continues at coordinate 283,886 of NZ_CP019285.1, forward strand.
CCGATGTTCTCCTCGTCGACCAGTTCGTGGTTGGCGAGGTACTCGAGCGCCGGCGGACCGCCCCAGCCGTGGGCGTGAGCCGGCGGGTCGGAGTAGCCGTGGCCCGGTTGATCGATCGCCAGGACGACGTGGCCCGCACGGGCGTACTCGATCGCGAAACTCGATTGAGTCTCCTTCGAGTTGATGTAGCCGTGGATCGCGAGGACGCCCGGTGCCGGATCGTCCGCAGTGACCCCGTCGGGTACGTAGAGGTAGCCATCTATCGTTCCACCATCTGCTGTCTCGACGTCGACCTGTTGCACGTCGACGTCGCCGCCTGTCGTCTGTCCCCAGTACGCCAGCGCGCTCCCCCCAAACACCAACAGGAGCGCGACTGCGACGACCGCGACGTGTTTCCGATTGATGTTCATCCGCTGGCGAGTTACTAACGTTCATAATTAAAGTTCGTGGAACGGGTATAGCGTCGTTCAATGTTTACTAGTGGTCAGTGAGCATGAGTAAACAACCGAACCGGTTCGCTGACCATCGTTTCGTCGTCTACCCAGCAACAGATTCGTAATAAAGAATTTTAGTGGGGTCGGCCGTACCGACGGTCATGACCGAATACACCGTCGAGTTCGTCGGGACGGGTGAGACGATCACCTGTTCGGACAAGGAGACGATCCTCAGCAGGTGCCTCGAGGAGGGGATCGCACAGGAGTACTCCTGCCGAGTCGGGATGTGTCTGGCCTGTTCGGCCGAGATCGTCGAGGGAGAGGTGACCCAGCCCGCGGCCCGCGGTCTGACCGAGGAGGAGGCCGAGGAGTACGCGCTGACCTGTATGGCCCGGCCCCAGTCCGACCTGAAACTCGACCGCGGGAAGTACCCGCCGAGCATCGAGAGCGAGATCGACGCCGAGGGCGCGGAGGGCCACGCCGCGGCCGACGACTGATACTGCCGGACAGAACTGTATAAAGCCGGTCGCAGATGTGCGGCCGTTCCACATCGGAACGGCCGCGAACTCGCGACCGACTTCGTATTGACTTCTGTCCGGTAGTATGGGACGGGTTCCAGTCCATCAGTTCCGGCACGACCGCGACCCGGGCGGCGGTTTCGCCGGGAAATCGGTACAGCAATCCGTCCGATTGGTTCTTTTCGTTCGTCGCGACCTCCCTCGAGCGACCGCTCGCCGGTCGTGCATCGCCCGTACACGGCCACGACACCGCGTTGACCGCCGGTGCCATACGGGCACGTATGACACGACGTTCGCGGCGAAGCGTCCTCGCGCTCGCGGCGGTCGGCCTCGCCGGCTGTCTCGGCGGCTCCGGCCCCGGCCGGTCGGGCCCATACGACGAGGGCGAAGGCGGGGCCGAGGCCGCCCCTGACGGGATGACCGCCTCGCCGGACGAGGCCGCGCTCGAGGCGTCCTCGGTTCCGACGGCGGACGAGCAGTTACCCGTCGAGTACTCCCTCGAGGCGCTGCGCGAGGCGACGGTCAGGGAAGTCGTCCCCCGCGACGGGATTCCGTCGATCGACGACCCCGCGTTCGAACCGGTCGACGAGAGCGTCGATCGGCTCCCCGACGACCCCGTCTTCGGCGTCGTCAGGAACGGCGAGGCGAAGGCCTATCCCCAGTCGGTCCTCGTCCACCACGAGATCGTCAACGACGAGATCGGCGGGGAGCCGGTCGCCGTCACGTACTGTCCGTTGACCGGGACCGCGATGGGGTTCGAGCGCGGCGACGTCGAGTTCGGCGTCTCCGGCCACCTGCTCAACAGCAACCTCGTCATGTACGATCGGGACGGGGAGAGCTACTGGCCCCAGATGCTCGCGACGGCGATGGAAGGGCCGCTCGAGGCTGCCTCGCTCGTCGAGTTTCCCGTCCGCTGGACGACGTGGGAACGCTGGACCGAGGCCTACCCCGACTCGGTCGTGCTCGCGAGCGACCAGGACTACATCCGCGATTACGGGAACGATCCCTACGGCGCGTACAATCCGCCGAGCGGCTACTACGCCGAGGACACTGACTGGACGTTCGCCCCGCTGACCGCCGACGACCGCTACCCGCCCAAACGGCCGTTCCTCTGCAGTCGGTCCGACGACGGCCCGCTGGCGATCTCGCTCGAGGCCCTCCGGGAGGAGGGCGTCTACGGGATCGGCGGCGATGGGCGCGACGACTACCTCGCGACCTACGATCCGACGTTCGACGTCGGCCACCTCTACCGCGTCGAAGACGCGACGGAGTACGGCTACGACGCCGACGCCGGGGCCGTTATCGATCCGAACGGCGAACGACGGGATCCCGCCGACCTCCCGCTCGAGTCGGTCTACGCCTACGACGCGATGTGGTTCGCCTGGGCAGGGTTCTATCCGTCGACGAGCGTCCACACGCATGACTGACCTCCGCTCGCGGGCGGGGACGACCGTCGACGCCTGCCGGTTCGCTCTGGCCCGTCGGGACGCCCGCGCCGTCGCGGCCGTCGTCGGGGCCGGCTACCTGCTGGCGTACCTGTGGGTGACCGACCTGCTGGCGATCCGGGCCGACGCCGGCACCGGCTGGCTGCTCGTCGACGACCCGCTCGCCCGCGCGCTCGAGCGTCGCGGCCCGATCTCCTTCGAGCCGGTCGCGCTGCTCGAGTTCGGCTACGGGACGGTGCTGGTCTCGCCGATCGACGTCGCGATCGGCGCGGCGCTTTCGGGGCTGGTGGGGCTCAACCTCGCGCTCGCCTCCCTCGCGGTCGTTCGGCCGGCGGCCTGCGGGATCGACAGGAGCGCCGGCGGAGCGAAGAAAGGTGCCGGCGCCGGCCTCGCAGCGGCCGTCCCCGCCCTGCTCTCGGGGTCGGTCTGTTGTGCGCCCGCGATCGCCCTCGCGCTCGGCCTTCAGGTGAGCGGCGCGCTCCTGGCGACGTTGCCGTGGCTGTTGCCGATCGGTACGGTCCTGTTGGTCGGCAGTCTCGACTATCTCGCGGGAAAGATCGACGTCGCTCCCGCGGCGACCCGGGAATCCGTCGCTGAGCGGTCGGACTCGAGGGGGATAGATGACGCCAATCGTCGGTAACGAGTCGCGAACGACGGCTCGAGGACGGGGCCGTCGCGTGGAGAATCAGTCGACGAAGTCGATGTCGTCGGTGCCAGCGCCGCCGGCACCCGCGGCGCCGGCGCCTCCCATCTCCGGCTGGACCGACTCCCCGTCGGGCTGGCCGTAGATCTGGGGCGACTGGACGCCCGTGACGACGATCATCGTGCGCATGCTGCCCTCGAGGGTTTCGTCGATCGAGGTCCCCCAGATGATACGCGCATCGGGGTCGATCCGGTCGTAGATCTCCTCGACGACGCCTTCGGCCTCCTCGATGGACATGTCGTTGCCGCCGGTGACGTTGACCAGCGCGGAGTTCGCGCCGGAGATGTCGACGTCGAGCAGCGGCGATCGGAGGGCGGTCTTCACGGAGTCCTCGGCCTTGGCCTCGGAGTCGGCCTCGCCCAGCCCGATCATGGCGACGCCGCCCCGTTCCATGACGGTGCGGACGTCGGCGAAGTCGAGGTTCACGAGCCCCGGCTTCGTGATGAGTTCGGTGATGCCCTTCACCGAGCGCATCAGGACCTCGTCGCTGACCTTGAACGCCTGGCGGACGGGCAGTTTGCCGACCGAGTCCAGCAGGCGGTCGTTGGGCACGACGATCACGGTGTCGGAGACGTCGCGCAGCCGCTCGAGGCCGGCTTCGGCGTTGGTACGGCGGACCTCACCCTCGGCGGTGAAAGGCGTCGTGACGATCGCGATCGTCAGCGCGCCGGCCTCGCGGGCAGCCTTCGCGACGACGGGCGCGGACCCGGTCCCGGTGCCGCCGCCGAGTCCGGCCGTGACGAAGACCATGTCGGAGCCGTCGATGGCGTCGTAGATGTCGCCCTGGCTCTCGAGGGCGGCCTCCTCGCCGACCTGTGGCAGGGACCCGGCGCCGCGGCCGCCGGTCTTCTCCTCGCCCATCAGGATCTTGGTGTCGGCCTCGATCTCCACGAGGTGCTGAACGTCGGTGTTGGCGGCGACGAGTTTCGCGCCGTGAATGCCCTCCTCGTGCATCCGGTTGATCGTGTTCCCGCCGGCGCCGCCGCAGCCGACGACCGTGATGTCAGTCTGGAGGTCCTCGAGAACGTCCTGGAGTTCGTCGTCGGTCATCGTTCCGGTCTCCCGACCCTGGCTCTCGTCGGCCGACGACGAGTCGCCCTCCTGCGATGCGTCGGCAGGGGGATCGGCCTGTCCGCCCTCCCCCTCCTCGGCCTCGTCGATGGCGTCGTCGATGAGTGAGTCCATTCTTGGGACCTTCTAAAGTATGGAGCATAATTACCTTTCCCCTACACGTCGGACGTCCGTCAGACAATTTACTATCTCGTTACCTGTCCACGGCTAGATATCCTGGTGAAACCGCTCGTAATGCGGTAAGCCGGTATTACTGTTACTCCTGTTATCTATTCGATCCGGAACCGATCGGTCTGGCGGCTCCGAACGGTTTCGGGAGTGATACGTTCGCCGTCGACGGTGACCGCCTCGCCGTTCGCGAGCGCGCCGAACTTCGGCCCCTCCGGGACGCCGGCCTCGGCAGCCAGTTCCGGGTCGAAGGAGGTCCGCTCGGCGACGACGGCCTCGTCGGTGATCTCGACGCTGTCGTACTTCGCCTCGAGGATCGTGGCCAGTTCCTCGACGATCGCGTCGCGGCGGTTCTCGCCGTCGCCCGCGTCGTCGGCCGGAACGGCGACCCGGGATCCCACGCGACTCCCGCCGTTTTCGGTCGCGAAGGCGACGGCGTGGGCGGCGACGGCCTCCCGCACCCGGTCGGGATCGATCCCTTCCGCGGCGTCGACGAGGTCGCCGGGCAGGTCGACGACGGCGACCGACTCGGTGACCTGCTTCCCGAACCGGACCCCATCGTCGACCGGCCCCAGTCGCGATTCGACCGCGTCGACCACCTCGAGCGGCCGGTCCTCGACCTCGCGGAGCCAGGTCTCGCTGACGATGCGGTAGCCCAGGTCCGCGATCGTCTCCTCGAGGACGGGCCACTCGCCGTCGATCAGCGCCAGGTCGGCGTCGCTGGCTTCGAAGGCGGCCGCGAGGACGTCGCGGTTGGCGTCCGTGTCCGGATGGCCCAGGGTCTCGAGGGCCCACTCGGAGGCGACGTGACCGACGGCCCACGGCGTCTCCCTGACGATCCGCTCGAACCGGGGGACGTAGTGGTTGCCGCCGAAGCCGACGACCCCTTCCGCACGGTGGGGCGAGACGCCGCGCAACTCGAGGATCGCGCGGGCGACGGCCGCGGCTCCCGCTGGGTCGTCCCACTGCTCGTCGTCGCTGCCCAGTTCGGCGAACAGCGAGGGACAGCCCACGTCGGTCGGCCCGTGATGAGTACACTCCATGCCGACCTCGTACCCATCGGGGGCGTGCTCGTCGAACGCCTCGAGCAGGCGGGCGAGTGCGTTCGGCGCTGCCGCGGCGACCGCGCGGTCCTCGCCGCCGAACTCGGCCGGGCCGAAGTTCCCGGTGAAGTGGCCGGTCAACAGCGGCCCCGTGTCCCCCGAGTGACGCGAGGCGAAGACGAGCAGATCGGGGTCGCAGTCGAAGGCCTCGACGGGGCGTTCGAGCTCGAGGTGAAACTCCTCGAACGAACGCAGTTCGGCCCCTTCGGCGCGGTAGTAGTCGCCGCCGCCCTGGGCATCGGGCCGGGTCTCGTCCTCACGGACCTCCCAGTCCGCGAGGTCCCGCAGGTGGTCGCAGATGTGAACCGACGCGCGGTCGGCGCGGCTCTCGACGATCGCCAGCTCGCTCATACTCGTCGTCGGGGGCCGGGCCCCGTTAAGTCGCCCGCTTCCGTCGACACCGCCCCCTTCACGTTGCGAAAGCCACCCACGCCTTTTCGTGAGTGTGTGTAGTCAACAATGGGCACGAAACCAGACCGAATGACCGACACGGACCGAGGCGACCCGCCCGACGAAGGGGGGCACGTTGGTGAGGGGAACGGCGCGCTAACAGACGTAACGATCGACGTTCGCGACGTAACCACAGTCGTCGACGACTACGCGGCCGCGTTGCTCGACGCCGGCGGCCGCGTCGCTACCTGGAACGAGGCCGCGGGACGGATCACGGGGTACGACGAGGACGAGATCGTCGGCACCCACTATCGGGTCCTGTTCCCCGACGGGGACCGGGAGGCGCGCCAACCGGAACGGCTCCTCGAGCGCGCGCGGACGGAGGGGCGAGCCGAAGACGTCGGCTGGCGCATCCGGAGCGACGGGGGCCGGTTCTGGGCCAGGGAAGTGCTCGTCCCGATCGGGGACGGCGATTTCGGAGTCGACGCGCTCGAGGGCGAAGACGGAAGCGAGGCGAACGAGGGTGACGAAGGTGACGAAGACGAGGACGAGAAAGAGAAGCCCGATAACGAGGCCGACGAGGGCGACGGAAACGGAGGGGAAGATCCCCCAGAGAACGGTGGGATACTGGGGTACGGCTGGTTCGTCCACGACCGAACCGACGACCACGAACGCCAGCAGGAACTGCGCGCCGAGAAGGCCTTCACCGAGAGCGTACTCGACGCCCAGCCAGACATCCTCTACGCCTGCGACGTAGACGGGCAACTCAGGGACTGGAACGACCGCTTCGAGGACGTCACCGGCTACGACGCCGACGAACTGTCCGGAGCGGAGCCAGTGACGTTCGTCGCGCCCGGCGACCGGATGCGGATCAGGGCGGCGATCGAACGCGTCCTCGAGGAGGGCGACCGGGTTACAGCGGAGGGACACCTCCTGACGGACGACGGCGAGCGGATCCCCTACGAGTTCAACAGCGCCCGGATCACCGACGACCAGGGTACCGTACTCGGTTGTACCGGCGTCGGTCGGGACGTCAGCGAGCGGAACGCTCGCGAGCGGGAGCTACGGGAGGAGCAAGCGTTCCTCGAGAGCGTCTTCGCGGCCCAGCCGGACATCGTCTACGCGTTCGACGCGACCCGGGATTACATCCGATGGAACGACCGCGTTCCGGAGGTGACGGGCTACTCCGAGGCGGAACTGGCCGAGATGGACCCCCTCGAGTTCGTCGCCCCGGAGGACCGGGAACGGATCGACGCGGCGATCGAACGCGTCCTCGAGGAGGCGGAACACGTCACCGCGGAGGCCGACCTGCTGACGAACGCCGGCGAGCGGATCCCCTACGAGTTCAACAGCGCCCGGATCACCGACGACGAGGGGAGGGTGCTCGGCTTCACCGGCGTCGGCCGCGACGTCAGCGACCGGACGGCTCGCGAGCAGGAACTCGAGCGGCTCGAGGAACTGAACGCGGTCTTTCGCGCGGTCGACGAAGAGATCGTCGACGCCGAGAGCCGCGAGGAGATCGAGGCCGCCGTCGTCGAACGGTTTGCGGCGGCCGACCCCGTCCGGTTCGCCGCGATCAGCCGGACGGGGTCGGTCCGCGAACTGCCGAGCCTCGAGGCCGCCGCAGCGCCGGCGTCGCGACGGGGACAGCGTCGATCGACCTGGAGGACCTCGTGGCCTCGTTCGTCGCGCCGCCCGCCGACGCAGCCGGCGGGTCGCCGCTCGAGGACCGTCGCGGCTACGGGTACGCGTCCATCGCCGAGAGCGAGATCGAGGCCTGGCGTACCGACGCCCGCGAACGCGGCTACGGCGCGGTCGCGGTAGTCCCGCTCGTCGCGAGCGACCGCGAGCTCGGCGTCCTCCTGGTCGCGGCCGTCGAACCGACGCCGTTCTCCGATCGCGAACTCGGCGTGCTCGAGGAGTTCGGCGCCACCGTCGGCCACGCGATCGACGCGATGACGCTCCGGCGACTCCTCTACATGGACGCCGTCGTCGAACTCGAGTTCGAGTCGACGGACCGGGGGGACGTCTGCGTCGATCTCTCCGAGCGGGCGGACTGTCGGCTCACGCTCGATCACGTCCTCCCGCTGACCGACGAGGTGTTCGTCTACTACGTCACCGCCGCCGACGCCGATCCGGAGCGGCTCCGCGAGGCAGCGACGGACCACCCCTCTATCCGGGACGTCCGGCGGATCGACATCGACGGGACGGAGAGCCACTGGGAGTTCGTCGTCGCCGAAGAGCCGATCGCCGGCCTCTTCGCGGAGTACGGCGGCCGGATCCGCTCGAAAGTCGTCGATCACGGCGTCTCGACCGACCTCGTTCAGGTCAGCCCCGATGCGAACGTCCGCGAACTCGTCGATGCAGTGACTGCGATCTACCCAGACGCGACCCTGGTCTCGAAACACACCGTCGACCAGCCGGTCCGGACCCGCGGCGACTTCCGGCGCGAGGTCGAGGAACTCCTGACTGACCGACAGCGGACCGCCCTCGAGGCCGCCTACTACGGCGGCTACTTCGAGTGGCCGCGACGCCGTAGCGACGCGGGCGACCTCGCGGACCAGCTCGGGATCGCCCGACAGACATTCCACCAGCACCTCCGGGTCGCCCTCGAGAAGCTATTGACGGTGTACCTCGAGGGGAGCCCCTGATTCTGTCCCTGACCCTGACCCTAACCTCGACCACCCATCCGGGCCCGACAGCCGTTTCGAATCGAATACCGTCGCCCTAGCCCCCGAAGCGGCCGATCCGTGGGAACACGGCCAAATATTACCCCTTCGTACCAGACAACGCTGGTACACTCCTTACCCGCATTCGTCGGCTGTATCGTCCAATGAGTTCGCCCCCCGAACCCGACAGCCCGACGACCACCGCCTTCGAGATCCTCGCCGACGCCCGCCGTCGGCGGCTCCTCGAGATCCTTCTCGACCACGAAGCCGACGGGGTCGCGCTGTCGACGCTCGCGACGGAGATCGCGGCCCGCGAGCGGGGCCAGCAGATCGTCGCCAACGAGCAGTGTTCCCGCGTTCGGGTGTCGCTCATCCACGTCCACGCGCCCATGCTCGCCGACGCCGGCGTCGTCGCCCGGGGGTCCGGCAGCGGGGAGAGAACCCTGTCGCGGACGGATCACCCGCTGTTCGAGACACCCTGGATCCGCACGCTTCTCGGTGGCGACGGATCGCTCGAGAGCGACCGGCTCGACGGGGCACTCAAGGTGCTCGCCCCGCCGCGCCGCCGGACGATCTGTGAGGTCCTTGCGACCCGACGCGGGGCCGTTCCGGTCCAGGATCTCGCGGCGATGGTCGCGGCCCGGGAGGGGGACCGTCGGCTCGTCGACGTCTCGAGCGACGAGTGCTCGTCGATCGCGACCGATCTCGTCCATGCCGACCTGCCCGCGCTGGGCGAACACGACCTCGTCGAGTACGACCGCGCGGACGGGACGGTCGCGATCGCGACCGACGCCGAGCTGTGGCGCGCCGACTGGGTCGCCGAGAGCCCGCTCGGCGCGATACCCGATCGGCTCGGGCTCCTCGACGCACGGGGGGAGCGCGAGCGACGGCGAGACGCGAGCGGGGATCGCGGGCGCGTTGCCTCCGACGACCGTTCGACGCCCTGCTGGACGATACAGGGGGCCGAAAACGTCGTCGAACACGGCTACGAACTCGCCGACGACGCGACCGAAGAACTCGTCGTGACGGTACCCGACGACGGAATGCTCCGCGGGCGATACCTCGAGCGGTGGCGCGCGGCCGTCGACCGCGGGGTCGACGTCTACGTCGGCTCCCGCTCGGAACAGGTCCGCGAGACGGTTCGCGCGGCGGTCCCAGGGGCGATCGTCTGCGAGCCACGGCTCGACTGGTTGAACTTCCCGACCGACCGGGTCGGCCACGGACGGCTGGTGTTCGCCGACCGCGAACGCGCCATGCTGGTGTCGGTCGCGGATCGGGGGGTAGACGCGACCGGCGGGCCGCGGACGATGGCGATCACCGGGACCGGCGGGGACGACCCGCTGGTGTCGCTGTTGCGCGAACACCTCGGACCGCGACTCGATCGCCTGGCCGAGAAACACTGCGACGACGGAATGGAGACTGGAGACGAGGGAACGACGCCGCTCCCACTGTGAGCCGACCGATCAGGGCAGGAGGAAGTAGACGAACGCCACGTAGCCGGCCACGAGTCCGGCCCCGTCGAGTCGCGTGAGCCGGCGGCCGTATCCCATCATCCCCACGAGCAAGATCGTAAACGCGACGAGCACCGGTAGTTCGAAGCGGATTGTACTCGGCGCGATATCGATCGGCGTGATCACTGCGACGATTCCCAGGACCGCGAGGACGTTGTAGATGTTCGAACCGACGACGTTGCCGATGGCGAACTCCGTCTGTCCGCGAACGGCCCCGACGACCGACGCGGCCAGTTCCGGCAGCGACGTCCCAAGCGCCAGTACCGTCAGCCCGATGAACAGGTCCGAGAAGCCAAGCGCCGACAGCAGTCCGGTCCCGCCCGAGACGAGCCATCGCGAGCCGAGCACGAGCGCGACCAGCCCGGCGAGGACGAGCGCGACGTCTTTGACCGCGATCCCGTCGCCGGCACCCGGGTCGTCGAGTTCCGGAGCCGGATCGGCGTTCGTGTAGTACAGCAGGTACGCGGTAAACGCCGCCAGCACGAGCAGGAACACCGCCCCCTCGAGGCGGTTGATCTCCCCGTTCGCGCCGACGACCACAAGCAGGATGGCGGCGAGCACCATGAACGGCACGTGGCGGCGCATGACGGTCTCGCCGACCGAGAGTGGCTTGATGAGCGCCGAGATCCCGAGCACGAGTCCGATGTTCGCGACGTTCGACCCGAGGATCGCACCCAGGCCGATATCGGTCGAGACCTCGAGCGCGCCGATCACCGAGACGAACAGTTCCGGGGCGGTCGTCGCGAACGCGATCACCGTGACTCCGACGGTCGCCGCACGGAGGCCGATCCCGAGCGCGAGCCGTCCGGCCCCGGCCACGAGCAGTTCCGCGCCCGCATAGAGGGCGACGACGCCGGCGAGCAGGAGAACGACGAAGAGTCCGACTCCGGAGAGCATAGCGGAGGTATTCGAGAACGATTCAAAAGGGATCCGAAACGAGACGAGACGAGACGCGTCGCGTCAAACGAGGTCGATCACGTCGTCGAGGACGACCGCGTCGACGAAAAGGACGACGTGATCGTCCGGGCGAACGACCGTCTCGCCGCGGGGCGTGATGAGGTCGCCCTGCCGGGAGATGGCTCCGATGACGATCCCGTCCGGGAAGTCCGCCGTCGCGTCGGCGATCTCGCGGCCGGCGAGCGGGCTGTCCTCGCTGATCTCGATCTCGATTACTTCGGCCCGATCGTGCTCGAGCATGGCGACTTTCTCGGTGTGGTCGGCGCGGGTAAAGCGGACGATCTCCTCGGCGGTTTCCTCGCGAGGGTTGACCGCGACGTCGACGCCGACGGTCTCGAAGAGGTCGACGTACTCGGTGTTTTCGATGACCGCCACCGTCCGCTCGACGCCGATGCGGTCGGCCAGCAACGAGACGAGCAGGTTCTTTTCGTCGCTGTCGAGCGTGGCAACCACGAGGTCGGCCTCGTCGACGTGTTCGCGCTCGAGAAACTCCGTGTCGGTCGCGTCGTTCTCCATAACCACCGTTCTGGGCAGCGCCTCGGCGATCTCGCGGGCGCGGTCGCGGTCCTGTTCGATCAGTCGCGGCCGATAGCCGTTCTCCTCGAACTCGCGGGCGACCTGGAACCCGACCTCGCTGCCACCCACGATGACGACCTCCTCGGTTTCGTCCCTGTCGGGGGTAACGATGTCGTCGGCGAACGAGCGAACGGAATCGGGACTCCCGAGGACGACGACCCGGTCCTCGGCCCGTATCTCCGTCTCGCCGGTCGCGATGATCATGTCTTCGCCCCGGAAGACCACGGCGAAGGTCAGCGAGTCGTACCGGTCGGCCTCCTCGACGGTTCGGCCGGCGACCGGGCTCTCCGGGCCGATCTCGAACTCGCCCATGCGAACGAGCCCGCCCGCGAACATATCGACGTCCTGGGCCGCCGGCAACCCCGATATCTGGTAGATCGTCTGGGCCGTCAGGAGGTCGGTACACACCATGAAATCGACGCCGAACGCTCCCTGCGAGCCCTCCCAGGTCTCGAGCAGACTCCGTCGGCGGACCCGACAGATCGTGAACGCGTCGCTGAGTGTCCTGGTCGCACCACAGACGACGATGTTGGCCTCGTCGTCGTCCGTACAGGCGATGACGAGGTCCGCACGCTCGACGTCGGCCTGTCGGAGCGTCCCGATTTCGGTACCGTCACCCCTGATCGCGAGCACGTCCTGCGAGTAGGTCAGGTCCTCGATGACGGCCGGGTCGCTGTCGACCACGACGACGTCGTGGGCCGCCTGAAGATTGGCGGCGATCTCCCGGCCGACTTCGCCGGCTCCGATGATAACGATATGCATGGGTCAGCGAATAGTCGTGCGATTTCGCGTCGGTCGGTCAAAGGGCGACTCGTGGATCGATCTCGACCCCATCCCTGTTCGTTCGTGTGTTCGCCCTCGCGCTCGAGAACGGCCATCTGACGACCATCGGGAGCACGGTCCCCGCCGTAACATACTCTCTGTACCCCGGTCCCGAACATAAAATCCGTGCACGGATGTCCCAGCCATCCCCCGCCGTGCTCGCCCGTGCTCGCCACCCCGCATCGTCGTGTCGTTCCCGAGGGTCCGACCGCAACCGACCAGGGGTAAGCCCGCGGTCAACGGCCGCTTGACCGATCACACTCGAGTGCGTAGCATGCTCGAGACGGCCCCTGGTCGGTTCTGCAGACGTCTAACGGCGACCGATAACTTCGCCGGATTCTTTCGATGCGAAAATATTCACGGTGATGATTACGCGGGAGAAAAATGCACGGGGTATATATTCCGCAATCACACAACGGGCCCTATGGGCGACGGCAACGGGAGTAGTTATCGGCTCGACGAAATCGACCGCCGGATCATCCACGCGCTGATGGCCGACGCCAGGAACACGTCGGCACCGGCGATCGCGGAGGAGGTCAGCGTCTCCGGGGCGACGATCCGCAACCGGATCGCACAACTCGAGGACCACGGCATCATCGAGGGTTACCATGCGACCGTCGACTTCGAACACGCCGACGGCTCGCTGATGAATCTGTTCATGTGTCACGCTCCCTTCGGAGAGGTGGAAGGTGTCGCCCGGAAGATCGGGACGATACCGGGCATCATCAATGTACGCGAGCTGATGGGCGGCCAGATAAACCTGCACGTTCTCGCCGTCGGCACCGACACCACGGACCTGCGACGCGTCGGCCGCGAACTCGAGCGCCTGGGGGTCGAGATCGAGGACGAGTTCCTCCTCCAGAACGAACACGACTTCCCGTACGCGCCGTACGGCCCCGCGGACGGCCGTCGTCGGGAGCCCCTGGCCGACTACATCAGCCTCACCGGCGGGGCCGAGGTCGTCGAGGTGACCGTCCAGGAGGACGCCCCGATCGCGGGCCGAACCCTCGAGGAGGCCGCCGAGAACGACATCGTCGACGACGACACGCTCGTCGTCGCGATCGAACGCGACGACGCCGTCATCACGCCCCACGGCGACACCGAGATCCAACCGAACGACGTCGTGACGGTGTTCTCGCCCAACGAGAGCGACGAACCGACCCTGCGCGGGTTCGACGGTTCCGGGGAGAACGACTCCCGGACGAGCGGTATCGAGAGGCGGTGATCGATCATGCCAGAACCATCGATAGCAGGCGCAACAGTGGACGACCGACTGCAGAACCGGCACCGACCAGGGGAGTGAACGGGTGACCGATATGGCGCTCGGAGACCTCCTCCCGAGATTCCTGCAACGGTCCGACGACTCGGACGACGGCGTGCTCCGGGAGTGTCGACACTGCGGGGCGAAGTTCGACGAGCCGGTCGATCGGTGCCGCGTCTGCGAGGCGACCGAGATCGCCACCTACGAGTTCGTGACCGTCTCGAGCGACACGGACGAGAGCGTGGGCGTGGAGGGCCAACCGACCGGAAGCCGGGAGGGGGAGGACGGGTCGAACGCTCGAGGGGACGAGACGATCGAGGAAGACGGCGACTCGGAGCGAGAACCCGAACCCGAACCCGAACCCGACCGTGGGGACCACGAGGACCGCCCGGACGGCGAGCCCGCGCCCGAACCCGAACGCGACGACCGATCCTGACCGATTTATACTCCCCCGGCCTCGACTCGTAGTCATGGACGTGTTCGGACTGGTCGGCAACCCCGTCGGCCATTCGCTGTCACCGCCGATGCACGAGGTGGCCTACGACGCCCTCGAGATCGACGCTCGCTACGTCACGTTCGAACCGGCACCCGACGACCTCGAGACCGCACTCGAGGGAGCGGCGGCGCTGGGGATCGCGGGACTGAACGTGACGATCCCGTTCAAGGAAGACGCCCTCGCGTCCGACCTGGTGGCCGCCGACGAACTGGCGAACCGGATCGGTGCGGTCAACACGATCGACTTCTCGGGCGACCGGCCGACGGGCCACAACACGGACGCCGCGGGCGCGCTCCGCGCGCTGCGCGAGCGGGACGTGACCGTCGACGGCGCGCGCGCCGTCGTCGTGGGCGCAGGCGGGGCCGGCCGAGCGATCTCGTTCGGCCTGGCGGACGCCGGGGCGACGGTCTCGATCGCCAACCGTACCGAGGCGAAGGCACACGACCTCGCGGACGAGGTCCCGGGAGCGACCGGCCACGGGCTCGAGACCCTCGAGGACCTGCTCGCCGACGCGGAGATCCTCGTCAACGCCACCAGCGTCGGGATGGAGGAGGACGCGACGCCGGTTCCCGCCGAAGCGCTCCACGGCGGCCTCGCGGTGCTTGACGCCGTGTATCGCCCACTCGAGACCCGGCTGCTCTCGGACGCGGCGGCGGCCGGCGCGACGACCGTCGACGGGGCCCGGATGTTGCTCTATCAGGGCGTCGAGGCGTTCGAGCTGTGGACCGGGCGGGACGCGCCGGTATCGACGATGGACGAGGCGCTCCGCGCCCGGCTCTGACCCGGAGCTCCCGTCTCCGACGGCCGGACGCCATTTCGGCTATCGGACCTCGAGTCGCCGGTCCAACAGGTCGTTTCGGTTGACGCATCAGAGGAATTTAAGTGATGAAACCAACTATATCGTGATAATGGCAATCCTCGAAAAGCTGAAGTCGTTGTTGGGACTCGACGACTCGAGTTCGGAGCCCCAGAACGGCCGTGACGTCGGGGTCACGGTCGAGCGGGAGCGGTCGGGGCCGGAATCGAGCAGGAACGGAACGACCCCCGCGGAGCCGCCCGCGAGCGCGACCTCGAGCGAGCCCGAAGAAATCGACGGCGCGGACGAGCCGGCCGAGTCCGAGGACGAAACTGCTGTCTCCATCGAAGAGGCCGAAGCAACCGAAGCCGAGGCAGAAGCGAAAGCGGAAGACGAGGACGAAGACGAGGACGCGGCGGAACCCGATGCCGACGAGACCGAGACCGAGGCCGCGGTCGAAGAGGTCGAACCCGAACCCGAAACCGAAACTGAACCCGAAACCGAGACTGAAACCACGGACGAGCCCGAACCCGCCGCGGCCGGTACCACCGCCTCGAGTTCGACCGGCTCGATGACCGAACCGACCGACGAACCCGAGGCGGCCGCCGAACCCGCCGAAGCCACCGGACCGACCGAAGCGGACGCCGCCCCGGTGGAGGAGAAGACCCCAGACGAGGAAGCCCCAGAGAGCGAGACGGGCGAACCCGTCGACGAGATCAAGGGGATCGGCCCGGCCTACGCCGACCGACTCGCCGACGCCGGCGTCGAGACCGTCCCCGACCTCGCCGACGCCGACGCGGCCGCCCTCGCCGAGCAGACCGACATCTCCGAGAAGCGCATCCAGGGCTGGATCGACCGGGCCGAAGTGCGCTGATCCCGAGTTTTTCGTCTCGATTTCCGTCCCCGTTTCGTCCCCGTTTCCTGACTCCGGCTTCGAAAGTCCCCAGTCCCGAACCGCTCGAGTAGCCTGATCCTGCCCGGAAACTCCGCAGACCGAAAGACGATTAGTCACCCGTTTCGTTCCGGACCGTATGAGCGATCCGCGCGTCGTCACGTCCCTCGAGGAGTTTCGAGCAGCGGTTCGTGACGACGAGAGTACCGCCGACGGGCCCGTCCGCGTCCGGGTCCCCGTCGAAGTCCGGGTCGGCGTCGAGGACCCGTTCCTCGCCTATCGGCGGGCGCGCGACGGTGCCGACGGCGACGGCGGCGCGTTCCTCGAGACGACGGGCGGCCAGCCCGGCTGGGGGTACTTCGGCGTCGATCCGATCGACCGGCTGACTGTCGGTCCCGACGCAGTCGGGCGGGACACCTCGGCGGACGCGAACTCGCCGACGCTCGCCGCACTCGAGGGGCTGCTCGCGGGCGATCGACTCGTCCGCGGTGACTGCGACGTTCCCTACCCCTGTGGGGCCGTCGGCTGGCTCTCCTACGACGTCGCCCGGGAAATCGAGGATCTCGACTCGCCGGATTCGGCGGTCGACGACCGCGGCCTGCCGCGACTCGAGGTCGGCGTCTACGATCGGCTGGCAGCATGGGAAGCGCCGGTCGGAGGCGAGGACGAGGACGAGGGCGAGAGCGAGGGCGAGCGTGATGGAGAGGACCAGGACGAAGGAGTCACGCTCCGTGTAACGGCCTGTCCCCGCGTTCCGGAACCGGATTCCGCCAACGACGAGGAACTCCGTCGGGCGTACGAACGGGGTCGCGAGCGGGCGCTCGAGCTCGCTCGAGCCGTCCGGGAGGGCGACCCGGACGTCGGCGAGCCACCGGTCGAGACCGACGAGGCGACCTTCGAGAGCGACTGCGGGCGCGAGGCATTCACCGACCGCGTCCGGAAAGTCAAGGCGTACGTCCGCGACGGCGACACCTTCCAGGCGAACGTCTCCCAGCGGCTGACCGCACCTGCGGCGGTTCACCCCGTCGCGGCCTACGACGCCCTCCGGCGGGTCAATCCCGCGCCCTACTCCTGTTTGCTCGAATTTCGCGCGGCCGACCTGGTGAGCGCGAGCCCGGAACTCCTGCTCGAGCGCGAGGTGTCGCCCGTCCCGGACCGTTCGTACTCGAGCGGTGCGAGGCACAGAGGACGAGAGAGCGGCGAAGCCGTGAGCGGACGGCGTCCGCGGGAGCGGGGCGGGGAGTTCGTCCGCACCGAACCCATCGCCGGCACCCGCCCCCGCGGGGAAACGCCAGGGGAGGACGCCGAACTCGAGGCAGACCTCCGCTCCGACGAGAAGGAACGCGCCGAACACGCGATGCTGGTCGACTTAGAGCGAAACGACCTCGGAAAGGTCTGTACGTACGGCTCCGTGACGGTCGAGGAGTACCGGCGGATCGACCGCTACTCGGAGGTGATGCACCTGGTCTCGAACGTGACCGGTCGGCTCCGGCCGGACGTGGGACTGGCCGAGGCCGTCGCCGCGGTCTTCCCCGGCGGGACGATCACCGGCGCGCCGAAGCCCCGGACGATGGAGATAATCGACGAACTCGAGGCGACGCGTCGGGGCCCATACACCGGCAGCGTCGGGATCTTCGGCTTCGACGGCCGGGCGACGCTGAACATCACGATCCGGACGCTCGTCCGCCACGGCGACGAGTACCACCTCCGGGTCGGCGCGGGGATCGTCCACGACTCCGATCCCTACCGTGAGTACGACGAGACGCTCGACAAGGCCCGCGCGCTCATCAACGCGGTCGACGAGGCACTGGGCGAACGGGCCCGAATGGCCCTCGAGAGCGATGGAGGTGAAGTACGATGACGGACACCGATAGCACCCGTGAGCGAGTGGAAACGAGCGAACGGCCCGACGACCGACCACCGGGAGGGAGGAAAGGGTTTCATCAACGGTTTGCCAGGGAACGAGCGCCAGCGAGTGACCGCAGCAAAAGGTTGCTGGTGATCGACAACTACGACTCGTTCGCCTACAACCTCGTCCAGTACGTCGGAGAGGTCGCCGACGAGGTGGTCGTCCGGCGAAACGATGCGATCGACCTCGCGGACCTCCGGGATCTCGATCCCACGGGTATCGTCGTCTCGCCCGGCCCCGGAACGCCACAGGAGGCGGGCATCTCGATCCCGCTGTTCGAGGAGACCGAGTACCCCATCCTCGGCGTCTGTCTCGGTCATCAGGCGCTGTGTGCGGCCAACGGATCGCCCGTCGTCCACGCCCCCGACGTCGTCCACGGGAAACCGTCGACCGTCAGCCACGACGGCGAGGGAATCTTCGACGGCCTGCCCGAGACGTTCCAGGTCGGGCGCTACCACTCGCTGGCCGTCGAGCGCGACGACCTGCCGAACGTCCTCGAGGAGACGGCCCGGACGACCGACGATCGCGGCGTCCTGATGGCCGTTCGCCACCGCGAGCGGCCCCACGTCGGCGTCCAGTTCCATCCCGAGAGCATCCTCACGCGCGGCCACGACGACGCCGCCAGCGGGGACGGCATCTCGCTTCGCGTCGGCAAGCGAATGATCGAGAACTTCTGCCGGTTCGCGGCGAGCGAGGCGAGCGAGATGAGCGAGACGAACGAGGAGAGTCCATGACCGACGACCGACTCTATCACGTCGACGGCGACCTCGTCCCGGCGAGCGAGGCGAGCGTCAGTGTCGACGATCGGGGGTTTCGCTACGGTGACGCCGCCTTCGAGACGCTTCGGGCCTACGGCGGCGAGATATTCGAGTGGAAGCGTCACGCCAACCGCCTCGAGGCCACTTGCGAGACGCTGTCTCTCGAGCACGGCCTCTCGGCCGACGACCTCCGCAGCCGGATCGACGAGACGCTCGCGGCCAACGATCTCGCCGACGCCTACGTCCGACTCTCGATCACGCGTGGCGTCCAGCCCGGCAAGCTGACGCCCCAACTCGAGGTCGATCCCACGGTCGTGATCTACGTCAAGCCGCTCCCGCGTGGTGGACTCGCGGGCGAGTCCGTCTGGGAGGGGCCGGCGACGGTCGAGACGGTCACCACGCGCAAAATTCCCGACGCAGCCTTGCCCTCGAGCGCGAAGACGCACAACTACCTGAACGGTATCCTCGCGAGAACGGAACTCTCGGCGGACGCCGACGAAGCCCTCCTGTTCGACGCCGACGACTGCGTCGCCGAGGGCGCGACGAGCAACCTGTTTTTCGTCCGGGACGGCGTTTTGCACACGCCCTCGACGGACGGTCCAGTCCTTCCCGGTATCACTCGAGAGATCGTCCTCGAACTCGCAGCGGACGCCGGGAGTTCGACTCGCACGGGAGCCTACGAACTCGAGGACGTTCTCGAGGCCGACGAGGCGTTCCTGACGAACCGGACCTGGGAACTGCGCCCGATCGAGCGGATAGACGGCCGTGAGGTCGGGACCGGGCCGGTTACGGCTCGTCTCTCGAGACTGTACGATGAGCACGTCGAGCAGTCCTGTTACCGCTAGCCCAACCGTTATTTTTCGCAGTTTCCGAGTGGACGTATGAAACTCTCTGCAGTCGATCTCTCTCCGGTTCCCGACGACGGGACCGCGACCGACGCGTACGAAAACACCGTCGAGGCCGCACGACAGGCCGAACGACTCGGCTTCACGCGGTTCTGGGTCGCTGAACACCACGGGATGGCGGATACCATCGCGGGAACGACGCCCGAAGTGTTGCTCGGACACCTCGCCGCCGAAACGGACTCGATCCGGCTCGGATCGGGCGCGGTGTTGCTCAACCACTACAGTCCGTTCAAGGTCGCGGAGGCGTTCGGCGCGCTGGACGCGCTCGCGCCGGGTCGGGTCGACGCGGGCCTCGGGCGGGCGAACGGCTCGCCCGCCGCGGACCGCGCCCTCGGAACGTCCCGTCGCGTACAAAACCCGGACGAGGATCACGCCGAGAAGATCGAAGCCGTCGTCAACCACCTCTACGACGACTTTCCGGATGGACACGCCTACGACGACCTCGAGATTCCGCGGTCGGACGCGGAACCGCCCGTTCCGTGGGTGCTCGGCTCGAGCCCCTCGAGTGCGGCGATCGCGGGCCAACTCGGCCTGCGCTACTGTTTCGCGGCGTTCATCCGCCCGCACCTCGCCGTCCAGTCCTTCGAGACGTACCGCGAGGAATTCCGAGCGTCGGAGCTTGCCGGCGGTATCGACGAACCGGAGGGCATGGTCGCGGTGAACGCCGTCTGCGCCGGGACCGACGAGGAGGCGGCGCGTCAGCGTGCGGTCGCCGAAGCGTCGTTCGAGCGAATGCAACGTGGCGTCGTCGGGACGACGCCGTCGGTCGAGGAAGCCATCGACGAACTGGGCGGCGTCCCCGAACCGACGCCCGCCACGCTCGAGTCGGGCGAGTGGCCGCGGGCGATTTCCGGAAGCCCCGAGACGCTCGCCGGCCTGCTCGAGCAACTCGCGGATCGCGTCGGCGTCGACGAGGTGATGATTCAGCACGTCGTCGGCGACCACGACGACGCGCTCCGCTCTCACGAACTCCTGGCGGAGGGCGTCGGACTCGAGCCTCGGTGACGGCGGCTCGGTTCGGGAGCCGCACCCGGGGTGTTCTCGAATGCCGCCTTCAATAGGTTCAAGCGGCGGAGGACGCGAGTGTTCGGCGTGCTATCGGGAGGACGACGACGGCTGCTCGGCGTCTGGCGGCGCGTGCTCGACCTCTCCTGGCCCGTCATGGTCGAGCAGTTCCTCCGGACGCTGATGCGGACGACCGACGTCGCCGTCACCGGCCTGTTCTCGCCCGCAGCCGTCGCGGCCGTCGGGCTCGCGGACCTCTATGCCCGCCTGCCGCTGCGGATCGGCCTCGGGCTCGGCAGCGGCGTCATCGCGCTCTCGAGCCAGGACACCGGCGCGGATGCGACGGCAAACAGGGACGAGGCGATCACGCAGGCGATACTGCTGGGCGCGGTCGCCGGAATCCCGTTCGTGCTGTTCGGCTACGGTCTCGGGCGGTGGGCCATCGCCGTCCTCGGCGCCGAATCCGAGGTCGCCCGCATGGGCGGGCTCTACCTGGCGATCATCTTCGCGACGACGCCCGCGCGCCACATCGCGCTCGTGGCCGCGCGGTCGATCCAGGGGGCCGGCGACACGCGCACGCCGATGTACGTCAACGGCGTCTCGAACGCCCTCAACATCGTCGGGACGGTCGTCCTCGGGCTCGGACTCGGTCCCGCGCCGACCCTCGAGATCGTCGGCGTCGGCATCGCGACCGCCGTCGGCAACGTCTTCTCCGCGGTGGCGCTGTCCGCCGCCATCTACGGGGCCTGGACCCCCGCCGGCTTCGTCCGGCCGACCGAGTGGACCATCACCCGCCAGCTGCTCGCGATCAGCGCCCCGCGGATCGTCGAGGGGCTGGTGACGACCGTCCTCGAGTTCCCGTTCAACTCCATCCTGCTGTTCTTCGGGACGGAGGTCAACGCCGCCTACCAGATCGGCCGTCGCGTCTACCAGCAACTCACCGGCCCGCTCTCGCGGGGCTACCGGACGGGAACGAGCATCGTCGTCGGGCAGACCCTCGGCGAGGGCGACCCGGCGGGGGCGCGGTACAACGGCTGGGCGGCCGCGGCGCTTGGAGTCGCGACCGTCGGCTCACTCGGGGCGGTCCTCTTCGTCGGGGCCGAGTGGTTCGTCTCCTTCTTCACCGACGACCCGGCCACGCGGGGGTACGCGGCCGCCTTCGCGGCGGCCTACGCCGTCGCTGCCCCCGTGACCGTGCTCTACGTCGTCCTGGCCGGCGCGCTCACGAGCGGGAGCGACACGACGACGCCCTTTATCGGCAGGATCACCGGCATGTTCTTCGGGATGGTCGGCGTCTCGTACGTCTTCGGGATCCGGCTCGGCTACGGCCTCCCGGCCGTCTACGCCTCGATCGTCGTTTACTACCTGTGGGCGACGATCTACGTCGTCGTCGGCTTCTACCGCGGCGGCTGGATCGAGCGCACCCAGTCGATGATGGACGAGCGCGGGAGCACGCCGGGCGAGGACTGACCTCAGCCGTCGGACGCGACGCGGGAGGGTGCCGGTTCCGACTCCTCGTGACACCCTCGCTCGAGGTCCGGGTCCTCGAGGGTCTCGAGGCTGGTACCCTCGAACTCGAGGACGAAGTCGCTCCCGAAGGCCGTGGCAGGGGTCCGAAAGCCGGAGTCGACGCCCCAGTCCGCGGACTCGAGGACGCGCTTGCTCGCCGCCAGCGCCGTCTCGACGGTCAGCGCGTACGGGTTCGGTGTCTCGAGTCGGGCCCGGGCCCGCCGTCCGGCGTCGTCCTCGACCTCGCCCCAGACGACCCCCCGGTCGGTCGCGAGTTCGCGCTCGTCGGGCCCGTCGAACGCGGCGTCGACCGCCCGCTCGAGGAGTCGTTCGACGGGGCCGGTGTCACAGAGCGGGCCCATCGAATCCAGGGCCGACAGCGCCCGCGACGTCCAGGGCGGCGCGGCGAGGTAGACCTCGACCGAGTCCAGGTTCGTGCCGTGGGCCGCGGTGACGACGTCGCCGAACGGAATCGTGACCGCGTGTTCGGGCCCGTTGCCGAAATCGATCTCGCGCGTTCGATACGCCGCCGGCACTTGCAGGAGGCGACCGTTCCGGCGGATCACGCCGCCCTCGCCCAGGCCCTCGAGAGCCGTCCGGGCGGTCCCCCGCGAGAGCGAACTCCCGCTTTTGATCCCGAGCGCGACCCGGTCGGCAGTCGGCAGTCGCTCGGCGAGGTGGGCCGCCAGACAGTCGGAGGGGACGACGTCGAACCCGACGCCGGGTAGCAGCGTGACGCCGGCCTCGCGAGCGAGGTGGTCCCGCTGGCGGAGCCGTTCGAACACGGAGAACTCGCCGGTAACGTCGAGGTAGTCCGTTCCGGTCTCGAGGCAGGCCTCGACCACCGGTTCGGCGGTGTCGACGAACGGACCCGCGCAGTTGAGAACGGCGTCGACGTCCTCGAGGGCGGCGACGACGCGCTCACGACTGTCGTCCAGCGAAAACGCCCGCCACTCCAGCCCCAGGGTTTCCGCCTGGTCGCGAACCCGGTGCCGATCGCGCCCCGCGACGATCGGCGACCACCCCCGCGAGACGGCCGCCGAGGCGATCAGCCGCCCGGTGTAGCCGTACGACCCGTAGACGAGCAGGGAGTTCATACGCTCCGTTGCGCAGTCGCGGTGTTAAAACTCCGTCAGACGCTCGACTGACGCGGCAGGTCGCCGGCGCCACGAGCCGAAACGTTCACCTCGAGCCACCCGAAACGGAGCGGCGATGGAAGCCGAGGCACGGATCGCCCCGCTCGAGGAGGTTCCCGCCGAGTCGACGCTGGTCTTTCGGGTCGAACCCGAAGGTAGCGACGGTGACGGCGACAGCGACGACCGGCAGGAGGCCATCCTCGTCCGGGACGGAACGGATGCGACGGCAGCGCAAGACCGAGACGGCGGAGACGGGAACCGACGCACGCGCGAACACCCGTCCGTCTCCTGCTGGCTCAACTACTGCCAGCACTTCACCCACATCAAACTCGACAAGGGGTCGGGTGCGGCGATGCGAAACGGCGAGATCGTCTGCGAGAACCACGGCGCGTACTTCGAGGCCGACTCCGGCTACTGCACCTACGGCCCCTGCGAGGGCGCGACGCTGGCGGAACTCGAGGTGACCGTCTCCGAGGGCGACGTCTACCTGACCGACGACGACTACGCCTACGTCGGCAGGGGACCGATCGAGGACGAGAACGAGGAATTCGACCTGGCGTCGCGGTCGAACGTCGAGTTCTGATCTTAGAGCCGCGCCGGCGAAACGAGGTCCCGTTCCTGGTCGTAGTCGAGTAGCCCGGCGTCGACCAGCCGCGGGAGGTGATCGTGGTACAGCGAGATGTAGACGTCGGCGACGCGTTCGGCCGATAGCTCGCGGACGGCGTCGCCGGTCTCCCGCACCGCGACTTCCTCGGCCGCGTCGGGGAGCGTGATCGCCTCACCGTAGGTCCGCATAACCTGGAGGAACAGCCGCCGCCGTTCGCTGGCGAGCAACTCGAGGGCGTCGTCGACGGTCCCGGCTTCGGCGGGGACCTCGTCGTCCGAACGGTCGTCGAGCCACTCGAGCAGCGCCAGTGCGAATTCGGCACAGTCGAACTCGGAGTTAGACGTAGCAGTCATTCGTAGTTTTCCTTTCCCGTCTCGCCCTCGGACACGCGACGGCCGACATCGGCGAGAGCGGCCGCGAGAAGGCCACCGCGCCCCGTTCGACTCGAGGGTTCGTACCGATTTCACGGTTGCCCGGTAAATATGGGTGTCGGAACGACCCGAGTTTATTGCCACCGGCGACTGTCGGGACGGTTGACCTGTGGGTCGACGGATCGCTCGGTCGCGACGGCGAGGGCGGGAGCGACACCTCGAGGCGGCCGTCCGCGCCACTGTCACTCGATCGTGAACGTCGGCTCCGCGACCGATTCGCTCTTGCAGGACGGACACCGGGAGGGGAGGTTCACGAGGTCGTCGAAGTCGTCGAACTCGCAGTCCCGACAGGTCGGCGGCGCGACGAGCAGTTGCTCGTCGCCATCGACGGACTGGGAGACGTGTTCGACGTGCCCGATCACCGCGTGGGGCGTCAGGTCGAACTGGGCCGCGAGTTCGCTCGGGGTCGACGGCTCGGCGCGTAAGGCGTCGGCGAGTCGTTGCCTGGTCGTTCGGTCGGCCTCGCGCATGTGACAGCGAAGGTCAGTCTAGCACTTATACTGTCGGTTGCGGGACGGCTCGATCGCCGACGGATCGCCCGCTCGTCCGGCGATTCGAGGGAAACCGTCGAAAGGGTAAGTGACTTACATCGCCCCATCGAACGCGACGTCATGAAGGCCGTCGTCCTTGCGGGCGGATACGCGACCCGGATGTGGCCGATCACGAAACATCGGCCGAAGATGTTCCTCCCGATCGGCGATTCGACGGTCGTCGATCGTATCTTCGCGGAACTCGAGGCTGACGAGCGGATCGACGAGGTCTACGTCAGTACGAACGAGCGGTTCGCCGCCGACTTCGAGGCTCACCTGGCAGACAGCGAGTTCGAGAAACCTCGGCTCTCGGTCGAGGAGACGACCGACGAGGACGAGAAGTTCGGCGTCGTCGGCGCGCTCGCCCAGTTGATCGACCGAGAGGGGGTCGACGACGACCTCCTCGTGATCGCCGGGGACAACCTGATCAGCTTCGACGTGTCGGAGTTCCTCGACTACTTCGAAGAGCACGAGGCCCCGACGCTCGCGGCCTACGACGTCGGCTCCCGCGAGAAGGCCAAATCCTACGGGCTGGTCGACCTCGAGGGCGACCGCGTCGTCGACTTCCAGGAGAAACCCGACGATCCGAAGAGTACGCTGGTCTCGATCGCCTGCTACGCGTTCCCACGGAACTCGCTGTCCCTGCTACCGACGTATCTCGAGGAGGGGAACAACCCCGACGAACCCGGCTGGTTCGTCCAGTGGCTCCAGAACCGCGAGCCGACCTACGCCTACACGTTCGAGGGCGCGTGGTACGACATCGGGACCCCCGAGAGCTATCTCGACGCCGTCGCCTGGCACTTAGACGGTGACTCGCTGGTCGCCGACTCCGCGACCGTCGAGGGCGCGACGATCGGCGACAACGTCCACGTGATGGAGAACGTCACCCTCGAGGACACCCGGCTCGATCACGCGGTGGTCTTTCCGGACGCGACGGTTCGTAGCGGGGACATCCGGCGATCGATCATCGACGAGGGGACCCACATCGAGGACCTGGATCTCGCGGGGGCGCTGATCGGCGCGCATACGACGATCACGAACGGTACCGACGGTACTGACGGCTCGGACGGCTCGGACGGCTCGGACCGCGAGTAACCGCGAGCGGCCCTAAATTCGATCTCCATCCCTCGGTAAACCTTTAATCGGGCAGAGCCCTTACCATGGAGTATGCTCGAGGCCTTCCTGGGGAACGTGCCGCTCTTGCTCTTGTCGGTGGGGCTCGTACTGATGGTGCTCGAGGCCCTCTCGCCCGGCGCACATCTCATCGTGATCGGGGTCGCACTTGTCGGCGCCGGACTGATCGGCATGGCGCTCCCGGGGACGGTGAGCCTGTTCGTCCTGGCGGCGCTGACGCTCGGGTTCGGCGCCGTCGCCGCGTACGTCTACAACGAGTTCGACTTCTACGGCGGGAAGGGGACCGCCCAGACGTCCGACTCGGACTCGCTTGCGGGTGCGACCGGTTACGCCACCGAACGGATCACGAACCGCGGCGGCGAAGTGAAACTCGACGAGGGCGGTTTCGCACCGTATTACAGCGCACGGACTACCAGCGGAACGATCGAGGAGGGCGAAGAGATCATCGTGCTGGATCCGGGCGGCGGGAACGTGCTCACGGTCGAATCCCTGGGTGCGATCGGCGAAGACGAGATCGACCGTGCGCTCGCACGAGCCGACGAAGAGAACGCGGATTCGGGGGACGGCGACGTCCAGACACGAGAGCGGAGTCGAGAGTCGACCCGGGAGCGAGAACGGGACCCCGATCGCGCCTCGGAGTTCGAAACCGAGAACTCGAGTTGAGCGCCGCGGGACCGACGCTACCCCGTTGCCCTCGCCCGTCACTCTCCCTCATATGTCGACGAAATAAGGGAACGTTTTTCCCCTCACCGCCGTAAGAGCGGAACATGGTCGTACCACTCCCCATGCAAACCGGCGGTGCGCTGCTGTTCGTCGGTGCCCTCGTACTCGTGGTCGTGATCGCCGCCCTGTTGAGTGCGATCGAGATCGTCGACGCCTACGAGAAGCGTGCGCTGACCGTTTTCGGTGAGTACCGCAAACTGCTCGAGCCCGGTATCAACTTCGTCCCGCCGTTCGTGTCGAACACCTACCGATTCGACATGCGGACACAGACGCTCGATGTCCCCCGGCAGGAAGCGATCACGCGGGACAACTCGCCCGTGACGGCCGACGCGGTCGTCTACATCAAGGTGATGGACGCCAAGAAGGCGTTCCTCGAGGTCGACGACTACAAGAAGGCCGTCTCCAACCTCGCCCAGACCACGCTGCGTGCCGTGCTGGGCGACATGGAACTGGACGACACGCTCAACAAGCGCCAGGAGATCAACGCCAAGATCCGCCAGGAACTCGACGAACCCACCGACGAGTGGGGCATTCGAGTGGAAAGCGTCGAGGTCCGCGAGGTCAACCCCTCGAAGGACGTCCAGCGCGCGATGGAGCAACAGACCTCCGCAGAGCGTAAGCGTCGCGCGATGATCCTCGAGGCACAGGGTGAACGCCGCAGTGCCGTCGAGAAGGCCGAGGGTGACAAGCAGTCCGAGATCATCCGCGCCCAGGGTGAAAAGCAAAGCCAGATTCTGGAAGCGCAGGGTGACGCCATCTCGACCGTCCTGCGCGCTCGCTCCGCGGAATCGATGGGCGAACGCGCGATCATCGACAAGGGAATGGAGACCCTCGAGGGGATCGGTCAGAGCGAGTCCACGACCTTCGTCATGCCCCAGGAACTCACGTCGATGGTCGGGCGCTACGGCAAGCACCTCTCGGGGAGCGACGTCAAGGAGAACGGCGAGCAACTCGAGAGTCGCGATTTCGACGAGGAGACCCGCGAACTGATCGGCCTGGACGACATCGCCGAGATCATCGGCGAGATCGATCAGGAAGCCGAGATGGACGTCGAAGCGATGGAGCAGGAAGCCCAGGCGATCAAGCAGGGCGAAGATCCGTCGAAGATCACCGACCCCGAGGAAGTGATCGAGGAGATGGACCAGGACTTCCAGGGAGCCGATCCGACCACCGAGGAGTCCCAGGACGACTAAGGACTTCGAGACGCCGTTTCGAACCTCGAACCTCGAACCTCGAACCTCGAACCTCGAACTGCCGTCTCGTTCTCGAGAGGCCCGATCCGTGCCATCCCCGGGGAACCGGATTCGTTTTCGACCCGCCGATGCTGATCGTGATCGTTGATCGACCGCCCGCACCAGCGTCCCCTCGAAAGCCGTGACTTTCAGCTTTCGGTGACCGAAGGGGAGCGAAACCTGTTTTACGGCGGATCCCCTTGCGGACGGTAGACCGACATGACACCGCCCGACGGGGTCGACGACGACAAGCGAGCGACCCTCCGCCGGTTCGCTGCCCTCGGAGCGAGCGCTTCGATGGCGGGTGCCGGAGCCGCCGGACTCGCCGAGCGTGCGGCCGCCGACGACGCGGGCGACAGCGACGCCCGCGACGCGATCGCCGGCTACCTCTCGACGACCCCCGGTGCGCACTTCTCGAAGGTCCGTGACGACCTCCAGCTGGGAACCGGCGAGACCCAACACCACCTGCGTCGCCTCGAGGAGAACGGCACCGTCGAGCGATACAGCGACGGCGACTACAAGCGGTTCGTCCCCGCCGATCGCTTCGACGAGTTCGAGAAGCGGGCGCTTGGATACCTCCGTCGGGACACGCCCCGGGGAATGCTGATCGAACTCCTTTCGAACCCCGAAGCGTCGGCGGGCGCCCTCGCGGACGCCCTCGACGTCTCCTCCCCGACGGTTAGCAAGTACGCCGGGGAACTCGAGGAGGCAGGCCTGCTCTCCCGGGAGGACGGTTACGCCGTCGAGCGCCCCGAAACTGTCCTGTTGCTGGTCGTCCGGTACGCCGATTCCTTCGGCGACCGGGCGACGCGTCTCGCCGAGAACGCGGACCGGTTCCTCGAGTACGACGGGCACTGAGCACTCGTTTGCGACCAGCGCTCGCGGACGTAAGATCAGCTTACGGGCTGTTTTCGAGCGCGTACGGACGATCGGCTAGCCACGGCAGCAGACTCGACCGGGGACACGTCGGGGCCGCTCGTGGCGTCACTCGAGCGGCGAGCGTAGTAACAGAGACGACGGAAACGGGGACGAGCGGCGGCGTCGCTCTAGGCGTTTACTTTCCAGGTGGTGCTCGAGGAGTAGCCCCACTTTTCGATCTCGATGTCGTAGTCGCCTTCCTGCAGCGCGGTGATGTTCGAGCCGACCTCCTTGGCCGTCATTCCGAGCTCCTGCCCGATGAGTCGGGATTTGAAGTAGGTTTTCGTCGCGGCGTTCTCCCGGAGGTACTGGAGAATGCGCTGTTGTTTGGACGTGAGGTCGGGGGCCATTGCACTGCTCATATTCGTACGGATGCCGGGAACGCCCTTAGGGGGTTTGGTACGTGCAGTTAACCGGCCGCTGTCTTGCGGTTTTTGCTCCGAGTAATAGCGGAATACTCCGACCGAAAGCTCGTGTTGGTACGGCCGGTTAACGCACACGATCGGCCGACAGTCAGGACGACGAACCGTTTCACGGCCCAAGGCCGGCTTGTATCGGGCCGATTAGTCGTAGTAGCCCGACCGGAACGGACCGAAGGCGCAGGCCACAGCCTCGCTCAGCGCTCGCGTGCGATCCGTCAGACCCTCGGTGAGGGCGCCTGCCGCCCCCTGAGACTCGGCGACGCCGTCGGTCCCGAGGAGGTCGTCCATCACCGGGCCGAGTTCGGCGCCGTTCTCGAGTCGGTCCGCGACTTCGTCCGGAAGCCGCAACGTCGGTCCGGCCCCGCGTTCGGTCCGTCGGCCGTCGGTCACGGCGGCCCACATGATCAGCGAGAGGCCGGGAACCCCCTCGAGGCGGGCGACACCGCCCTCGAGTCCGATTCCGTAATCGGCGTCGGTCTCCGTCAGCGATGCTCGAGCGCGGTTCTCCGCGCCGGTGACGGTTTCCTCGATGGACCACGGCTGCTCCGGGACGCCCGAGTCGACCGCGACCGATTCGACCGACGGATCGTACCGCTCGAGGGTGCGCTCGACCGCCTCGACCTTGACCGGGTTCGTGCTCCCGACTGCGACGTGCATACGTATCCCGGCGATTCGAACGGGGGCGATTTGGAGACACCGTTTTCCGGCCGCCCGGTTCCCCTGCTTGAATGTTTTGATAGATCATGCCAGAACGGACGAATTACCGCCTTTCGAGTGTTGTCGGACCACGATTCCGAAACCGTTATACCTCGAGTCTCTGAACGGAGTAGGTAACGAATCCGTCCGGGCTTTTGCGATCCGTTCGTCCGGACAGCACTCGCCATCGTATGACCAACGCACAATCGAACACGAGAGTACGGCGTAACGAACACGAAACGACCGAAGAGACGAGCGAGACCGAGAGCGAAGACACCGACCTGGTCTGTCCCGAGTGTGCAGGCAACCTCGTCGTCGACGACGAACACGGCGAAACCGTCTGTGAGGACTGTGGCCTCGTCGTCGAGGAAGACTCCGTCGACCGCGGCCCCGAGTGGCGCGCGTTCGACGCCGCCGAGAAGAACGAGAAGTCCCGCGTGGGTGCGCCCACGACGAACACGATGCACGACAAGGGGCTCTCGACGAACATCGACTGGCGAAACAAGGACGCCTACGGGAACTCACTGGGATCGCGCCAGCGCGAGAAGATGCAGCGCCTGCGCAAGTGGAACGAGCGGTTCCGTACTCGCGACTCCAAGGAACGGAACCTGAAGCAGGCACTCGGCGAGATCGATCGCATGGCCTCCGCCCTGGGGCTCCCGAACAACGTCCGCGAGACCGCCTCCGTCATCTACCGCCGTGCGCTCGACGAGGATCTGCTGCCGGGCCGCTCCATCGAGGGCGTCTCCACCTCCTGTGTCTACGCCGCCGCCCGTCAGGCCGGCGTCCCTCGCTCGCTCGACGAGATCGCCGACGTCTCCCGCGTCGAGAAAAACGAGATCGCCCGCACGTACCGCTACGTCGTCCGCGAACTCGGTCTCGAGGTCCAGCCGGCCGATCCCGAGAGCTACGTCCCCCGGTTCGCCTCCGGACTCGACCTCTCGGACGAGGCCGAACACCGCGCCCGCGCGCTCCTGCAGAACGCCAAGGAGAAGGGCGTCCACAGCGGCAAGTCGCCGGTCGGACTCGCCGCCGCCGCGGTCTACGCCGCCGCACTGCTGACCAACGAGAAGACGACTCAGGCCGCCGTCTCCGACGTCGCCGACATCTCCGAGGTCACGATCCGGAACCGCTACCACGAACTCCTCGAGGCAGAGGAGACCCTCGGTCTGGCCTAACGGTCGCGACGGTCGCCGGAACGACACCGTTTTTCTCCCGCTCGGTCACGTCGACAGTATGGAGTTCGACTCGTTCGTCCTGACCGCCTCGACTGCCGACCTCACGGAGGAGCCTGCCGCCCGCGAACACGCCGACGCCATCGAGTTCCGGATGGACCTCGCGGACGACCCGCTGGCCGCGCTCGAGGCTTACGACGGCGATCTGCCGATCCTGGCGACCAACCGGGCCGACTGGGAGGGCGGTGAGGCGACCGAACCCGAGGACGACCGTCTCGAGGCGCTGGCCGAGGCGAGCCGCCTACTCGCGGCGATCAGAGAGGGCGACGCCGACGACCTCCTCGAGACGATCGGAGCGCGCGAACCGGCGGTTTCGGTCGTCGCCTCCGCCCACGACTTCGACGGAACCCCCGACGAAGCGGCGATGGTCGAGACCCTCACGGAGGCTTGCGAACACGGGGACGTCGGCAAACTCGCCGTCACCGCACACGATCGAAGCGACGCGCTCGCCGTGCTGTCGGCGACCCACCGGCTGACCGCCGACGGGAGGACGGTCGCGACGATGGCGATGGGCGAGGCCGGAAGCCACACCCGCGCAGTCGCGCCGGTGTACGGCTCCAGAATCGGCTACGCGCCCGTCGACCCCGAAAACGCGACCGCGCCGGGCCAGTACGACCTCGAGACGCTGGCGCGGTTGGTCGAGTCGCTCGCGGACTAGAGATCAGAGATCTTGCAGGCGGATTCCGTCGTCGACGAGTCGCATGTTCCGTTCCCGTTCGAGGTGCTCCGCCAACTCCTCGTGTTCGTAGAGCTGGGCGATCACGTCGGCGTACAGCGTTCGCCACGCGATCGCGTAGATCGGTGACTGCCCCCACGCACGCAGTTCCGGCACCAGTTCGTCGTAGGTCTCGTATCGCTCCTCGAACCGGTCGACGGCCTCGAGAATCCGTGCGGCCGCCTCGCGGTCGTCCTCGGCCTCCTCGATAGCGCGGTTCAGACGTTGTTCCCAGCCAGCGACGGCCTCCTGCATGTCGGCCGCGGCGGTGTCGTCGTCTTCCGGCAGTCGATCGAGTACCGGTTTGGGTACGCCGAGTGAAAGTTCGTCCATACCGGACCTACGTCTCGAAGGGGGAAGAAACTACGGCTACGACTCCGGCCGTGGCGCCAACACCAGTCCGTCGGCGGCGGCGAACGTGTCGTCCGGTCGCTCCTGGAGAGTAAGACGATACAGTAACTGTCGGAGAACACCGAGTCGACGGCGAAACCGGGATTGGGACGGCGACGATCGGTTCCCGACTTCGATCTACCGGGAGGAATCGACCGCCGGCCGCTCCTGTGCCGTCCCCTCCGTCCCGGTCGATTCGCGGTCCGTCTCGAATCGCTTGAGGCGGTCCGAGAGGGCCGCAGCCTGGTCTGCGAGCCCGCCGACGCTTTCGGACACCTCGGTTAGCGACGCAGTCTGTTCTTCGGCCGCTGCGGAGACGTTCCCGGCCTCGGCCGCCGACTCCTCGCTCGAGGCCGCGACGTCGTCGACGGCAGTCACGACCTCCTCGGCGGAGTCGGCCTGGTCGTCCGTCGCCGCGGAAATCTCCTGGACGCCGTCGCTGGTCTCCTCGGCGTAGGTCGTGATCTCCTCGAGGGCCTCGACGGCGGGTTCGACGGCCTCGGTCCCCTGTCGGACCCTGTCGCTGGTCGTCTCGACGACGTCGACGGATTCGTCGGTCCGCTCGCGGATCGTCTCGATCCGTTCTTCGATCTCCGTCGCCGCCTCCTTGGCGTCGGCCGAGAGCGATTTGACCTCGTCGGCGACGACGGCGAAGCCGTCGCCTTCGGTCCCCGCCCCTGCGGCTTCGATCGATGCGTTGAGCGCGAGCAAACTCGTCTGGTCGGCGACGTCCGAAATCGCATCGACCAGTTCGTCGATCCGTTCGACCTCCGTCTCGAGTGACTGGATCGTCTCGACCGCTCGTTCGGCTTCGGCCTCGACTTCGCTCATCTCGTCGATCGCGTCCTGGGCCGCCTCACGTCCGCGATCGCTCGAATCGACAGTCCGTTCCGCGACGCGTGCGACCTCGCTTGCGGTCGAGGCGATCTCCTCGGTACTCGCCGAGAGCCCGGACATTTCCGTCTGGATCGTGCCGAGGCGCTCGCTCTGGCGCTCGGCAACGTCGGAGATCTCCTGGACCGACTCCGAGACCTGCTCGCTCGCCGTCTTTACTTCCTCGCTCGAGGCCGTGACCTGCTCGCTCGCGGCAGCAACGTCGGTCGCGAACCGCTTGACCTCGCCGACGGCGTCCTCGAGTTCCGCGAGCATCGCGTTGAACTCCTCGCCGATCTCGCGCATCTGCTCGTTGTCGGTGTCGACGGTCGCACGAACGGTGAGATCACCGTCGGCGGCGGCGCGCATCGTGTCGCCGTACTGGTCGGCCACCCGCTGGAGTTCGTCCATCACCGAAGCGATCCGCTCGCGCTCGGCTTCGGCCTCCTCACGGGCGGTTTCGGCCTCGGTCTGGGCCTGTTCGGCCTCCCGCTGGGACGTCTCGGCTTCTTCTTTGGCCTCCTCGGCGGCGGTGATCTGGGCGTCGAGCGAAGACCGCATCTCGTCGAACGCCCGGTAGAGCCTGCCGACTTCGTCGATCCGGTCGCTCTCGAGATCGACGTTTCGGTCGCCGTCTTCCATCCGTCGCGCCCGGTTTCGGAGATCCTCGAGGGGGGTAACGGTCTGGCGAGCGAGCACGAAGCCGGCCGCCAGCAGGGCAACGAGCCCCGTACCGATCACCGAGAGCAGGGTCCAGCCGACGGCGTTGCTCGCCGCGAACGCCTGCTCGGCTGGCACGGTCGTTACCGCGACCCAGTCGTTGTTCGCGGTCGCGGCGTAGCCCGCGACGACGTCGGAATCGTCGTCGCGCTCGAATGCGGTCCCGTCGCGGGTATTACCCAGGTCCGCGACGACGTCCGGATCGAGTTCGCCGCGGAGTTCGTCGCTCGCGAGGACGGTCTCGCCGTCAGTGTCGACGATCATCGTCTCCTGGTCGTCGTGTAACTGTCGAAGACCGTCGACCCGGTATTCGATCGTTCCGACGACGACCGCGATCCGTGCCTCGTCGCCCTCGACCGGGCTGGCAAACGAGATGACCTGGTCCTCGACTGTCTCGTCGGCGTACGCCGTCGGCGAGTGCCAGACGTCGTTCGCCGCGGTCAAATCGACCCCGGGTTCGATTTCCGTCCAGGGCTCGTCGAGGGAGTCGACCGACGCCCCGCGTAACTCGCCGTTCGTACTCGTCAGGACCTGTCCGTCGTTCGTATCGACGACGTGAACCGCCCGGACGTCGACGGGAAGCTTCGCCTGTTCCTGGACGACGTGAGCCTCTGCCGTTTCGGCGTCGGTTCCCGCAAGCGCGGGATGTGACGAGAGCGACCGCGTATGCGACTCCATCGAGATCATCCACTCGTCGATCGAGTCCGCGTGCATGTCGACCGTCGCCGTCAGTTGCTGCTCCGCGTCGGTCTCGACCGTCCGTTCGGCCTGAACGTAGCCGATCCCACCAACCAGCGAGATGACGATCAACACTGCGAGAATCGTGATGACGAACTTCGCCCGGTAGCTTCGTCGGACGAAGTCGGGCACCAGCCGCCGGACGACCCCGCCACCGGCCGAGTTCGCCGTCTGCTGGGCGACCGTCTCGTCGGTGCCGTCGTCCGTCTCGGGAGTCATGGTGACACCTCCGTCGGCGTCAACTCGTCCAGCACCTCGATCGCCTCGTCGGCGAAGGTGAAGTACTCGTACTCGACCGAGCCACCGTCTCCGTTCTCGTCGAACTCGATCTCGCCGGCCGCACCGCGGTAGTGGACCGGTTCACCGGCAGCCGCACGTTCGATCCCGTCGGCGAGGTCGCCGGGGAGAATCTCCGTTCCCTCACCGGCCGTTACCTCCCGCATCCGGTCGGCGATCGCCGGCCCGTCGTTCTCGCCGGCCGCGGCGTTCGCCAACAGAACTGCCGCCGCGGCGTCATAACAGTTCGCGGCGAACAGTCCCGGATCGGCGTCGTACTCCTCGCGGTACAGCGACCGGAACTCCGCCTGTCCGGGTCCGCTCGAGGTCGGCGCGGTTCCGTACGCATCGATCCGATCCTCGACCCCCTCGATGACCGCCTCGTTTTGTAACCCGTCGCTGACGAACAGCGTCTCGTCGCCCGCGTGGTCGGCGTAGTACTCCTCGAGCAGCGGTACCCCGCTTTCGGGATAGCTGATCAGGAAGAGTACGTCCGGATCGTCGGCAAGCGCCGTTTCCAGCGGATCGCCGTAGCCGCCATCCCCGGAGGCGAACGACACCTGACGCTGAATCTCGCCGTCGAACGAGGCCGAAAACGCGCCCGAGAGCTGTCGGCCGTAATCCCCCGACGTGTAGAGCGTCGCCGCGGTGTTCGCCCCGTGTTCGGCGACGGCGAGTCGAGCAGCGATCACCGCCTGCAACGAGTCGACCGGTGCCGTCCGAAACGAGTAGCCCCGATCGTTCACGATCGACAGCGTCGGCGTCGTACTCGCGGGCGAACAGGAGACGACGTCCGACGGGATCGTTGCCCGCTGGATCATCTGTAGCGTTACGTCCGAGGCCGCTGCGCCAACGATCGCGGGCACGCCATCGTCGATCAATGCCCCCGCAGCGTCGACCGCGCTCACCGGCGACGTCTCCGAGTCGGCGACCTCGTGCTCGAGGTCGATGTCCGCGGATGCGGCATCCAGTTCCGCAGCGGGCAGCGTCACCCCGTTCAACAGCGCTTGTCCAGCTTGCTCGAGTTCGCCCGACAGCGGCAACACGATTCCGTACCGGAGAGTGCGATCCGAAAGCCGTGGGCGACTCTCCGCTCGATCGTCCGCGTCGGTCGTGAGACACCCGGCCGAAACCGAGAGCGCAGTTCCGCCGACCGCACCGAGGTATCCACGACGATTCCAGCAGTCGGTCATCGTTCGATCGATCCCGGACCCGTCGTTCTCGATCGGTGCATGTCCACACTATTCATAACGGTCCGTTAACCAGACTCGAGCAAGAACGCATCAATATTCTGGCCATCTGGTTGAAGGAATCGTATTTCTGACCCAAAAAACCAATAATAATTCTAATCAGAAACCACCACCACCAATAAATAATCAATTCTATCGTAGTTGAGACGGACGACGCCACCTCTCGTCATCGTCGACTCGATCGAGAGCCCCCGTCACGTCCGGCACGACGCGACACCACCCCCGTAATTTCGTATCGCGATATGGAATTTATTTGCTAACGTGGAGTCGATTCGGGGGGATGGCCACCGGAGTATTCCAGTACGGATCGACT